>JAMDDR010000025.1 GCA_023488685.1 Chloroflexota bacterium
GGGTGCGTCGAGTGCGTAGATGTTGCGATCCTCGCTGCCAAACAGAACGGTGTCGCTCACGACGACAGGCCGCGTGGCAATATTGTCGCCGGTCTCATACGACCACAGGAACAGGCCACGTGTGTCGAGCGCGTACAGCCGCTTGTCGCTGGCGCCGAAGAAGATACGCCCGCGATCATAGGCGGGTGGGCTATAGACGGCGCCGCCTGGGTGAAAGCGCCACAACACGACGCTGGTATCGTCTGAGGCGTCGAAGGCGATCAGATCACCGCCGCTGGCCGCGGCCAGCACCATTGCTGGATCGCCGGGGATCCATTGGGGCGGGATGGTGCTCTCGCCCACCTCGTCGCTGAGCAGTGCCTGGCTCCAGTGCGTCAGTTGCCACGTTCCGTCGCGAGGGTCGCCTGCCGGCGTGACGTCGGCGGCTCCGCTACCCGCACGCGGCATCAGCGGGGGGCTTGCGGGGAGGAGATCAACCGCGCCTGACTGGTTGGAAAGCGTCTCGTTACGCCCGGTGAGTGTGCCGTTCTCCGATTGACGTGATTCCACAACGCCTACACCCGCACAGTAGCGATCCTGCGAGGTGCTGGTGCTCAGCGTCTCGTCGCCCACTGAAAGCACAAAAGTCGTCTCGACGTTCAGGCAGTCGTCGAAATGGCCTGGTGTGCTGTCAGACACTTCCGCCTCCAGCGCGCGGCTATGGGCCTGGTAATCGAGGCCAACCACTTGCCCGCTGGATGTCCACACCCGCCCTGGGGTAAGGTCCGGTGGGGTGTACAACGGCGGGTCGTAGAGAAGCTCGATATTGTGGGCGGCGTCGTACATGCCGACGAAGTGGTCACCCTCCTCGTCGCGCACACCGATGGAGACCGTTTCGGTGACGCGGCCGCTGGTATCAAGTGTGCGCATCAACACCTGGTAGATGTTCGCGCCGTATTGGGCTAATAAGTCGGGCAGGTTGGCATCGCCAACGTCGTGTTGCGCGCGTGCTGAATAGATCTGGCTGATCGCGTCGCGAAACGATGGGCGCAAATCGGTGGTGACGGCGCGGGCACCCAACAAGACGCGCACGTTGCTGCTTCGCCACGCGGTGGGCTTGCCCGCCGCGTCGGTGACGAGGGTCAGTGACGCGGCGCCATCGCGCAATGGCGCGTAGCGGGAGAGTGGGGGTGCTGAGTACAACGGAGCCCCTTCGCCGATGGGTGCCACCCATGGCCAGGCGAACGCCAGCAGCAGTGCTGCGATGACGGCCAGCGCCAATGCGCCTGTAGCGGCGGCGCGTATTACGCCCCGTAAGCGTGCCGGCGGCTGTAGCGCCGATGGTGTTGTCGTAACCGTGTTTGGATCACTCACTGTGTTCTGTATCTGTGCTTGGTGGTAGCGCGAGTGTGGCTGCCAGGACGGCATATAACAGCGGTTTGCCGAAACGGCCGAAGCCTACATCGGCCAGGTTGCCCGTGAACATCCCCAGCCTTTCGAGATCGTGTGAGGTCAACGTCCAGTTGATCAGCGTGACAGTGAACAATACGTAGCCCAGGTACAGGAATAGCCGGCTGATGCGCGGCAGGGTTGGCGTGCTGCGGTTGGTCCAGAAACCTTTGGTGACACTCCGCACGCCCTAAAGGGACAGCGGCTTCTTGGGCAACGCACGATGCAACCATCCACGTTAGCGCCCAACGGGTGTGTCCCACCCAAAACGGATGCACCCAGGATGCGTGTAGAGACGCAAGATTTTGCGTTTCTACGTGCACAACACCCCATGTGTTTTACGCCACGCAGGCTTTCAGCGTGGCAACTGGCAACACAAGCTCTGTTAAGGTGCAGCCCTGTCGGGCAACGGTGCGGCCTTTCAGCCCACCGTGTGCATAGTGTAGCACGTTTGTTCGCCTGCGGCTGGCGCCAGATGCTCTGTGTGCTGAACGTGCCAAGAAAAACGGCCGTGCCGGCCGCGCCGGGACAGCCAGAATGTCGCCGCCAGCGCGCCAAGCGACACCACCAGCCCGCCGGCGTCAAAGACCTGAGAGGGGATCGTCCACGATGCCACGATGGATGCGATCATGTAGAGGGTGATGAGTGGCAACGCGACCTTTTCGGCAATCTCGCTCACCGCATCTGGTTGTGGGATGCCTGCGCGGCTGCGGCGCCAGGGCCAGCCCTCTCCCACCAGTACCCACACGGCCGCTACCAGCAGTGGCACCGCCAGCGCACTGGCATAGAGTGACAGCGTCGTGGCCAGATTGTCCTGTGCCAGGCGCTGTGTGGTTTCGGCGATCACCGTCCACAGTCGCCATGCGCAAACGGCGATCAGAATCACCCAGAGCGCCCAGCGTGCCATGCGTTGGGTGACGATATCAACCGTCCAACCAGCGGCTCGGCGCGCAAAATTGGCCACGTCGATGCCGAAGAATAACAGTAGAGGCAGGATGAATATCCCAGGCAATTGGATGCTGGCTTCCAACTCGGCTAACGTCAGCGGAATCCCATAGTCGCGCCAGGTGCCCACGCCATCAGACTGCGACACGGCAAAATTGACTGCGATGAGGGTGAATAACACGGTGAACTCGACGATGGGGTGCGCTTGCGCGCGGCGGCGCAGCACGAAGAACAATGGGACCGCCAGCCATGCGCCAAAACTCAACCATAGGCTGGTATTGAAGACCTCGCCGGATAAGGCGGACCCGGTTGCCATGTTCAACACGCGCCACCCGCTGAGCACCAGGTAGATGAGCAACAGCGCGACGCGGATGAGGGGCCGGCTGTGCAGGGCGCCGGTGAGCAGAAATCCCCACGCGATGGATAGCATGAACAGCGTGAGCAGGAGCAACATCTCCGGCAACAATGCGCCGCGACCGGTGACGCTGACCGTTTTGGCAATGAGGTTGGATTGCGCGCGCAGAGCGTCGTTGAACAACAATGCGCCGACCATCAAGACCAGCAACGCGAGGCCAAACCATACCAGTGTCCGCGTGGCGCGCGACAGGCCACGCAGATCGATCAGACCGGCGCGGATGTCGGCCCATACGAAATCGCGCAGCGCGCCAAACGACACGGCCCATAGCAAGCCGAATACGCCGGCGAAGGTCGCGCGTGTTGGTCTCAGTCGCTCAAGTTTTAGTTTTGCCATGGATCAGATCTTCGGGTATGGGCCAGGCATGGGCCACATGATGGGTCAACGAGTCGGCGGCTTCAATGCAATCAGCCGATTGCCAAGCGGGATCAACACCTGCTGCCCGATCGGCACTGCTCGTTGCGCAAAGCTGTAATCGCCCAGGTTGAGGGTGATGTCGCTCAGCCGCGCCACCTGCGCACCCGTCGCAGCATCCAGCGCCAATACTTCCCCATTCTGCAGCGCCAGCCACACCAGCGCATTGCCGCTGGGCGTCGTCGCGACGGTGACGGTGCCGAACCGCTCTCCTGGCGGTTGGTATGCCCAACGTTGCGTGCCGCTGGCGACGTCGAGAGCCATGATTGTGCCGGTGAAGCCCGGCACGATGACCACATCGCCGTTAACCCATGGATGATCGAAGAATGCCAGCATGGTGCGGTCCAACACCGCGCGCCAGCGGACGCTCCCATCGGCCGTGGCGATGGCTGCTATCGAGCCACTTTCGCGCACTGGATCGTACAGCCCCACGAACAACAAATCTCCAGCGCGGCTGAGCGCAGGGCCACCTTGTCCCCATTCGGGCACGCTGGCCTGCCAGAGTTGCTTGCCAGAAGCCAGGTCAAACGCGGCTGGCGGCGTGCTGATGAAGACGGTCTTGCCCGCGGCGTTCATCACCGCCCCGCCTGCCAGGCTGAAGCCGCGCAGGGGTTGCTGCCAGCGCACAGCGCCGCTCGTAAGATCGATCGCGCGGAGCGTGCCTGTTTTGGACGCCGCATCGCCCTGCTGGTCGGGCGGTTCTGTCAGCCAAAGCACCGTATCGCCGGCGACAGTGACGGGGCGGTAGCTGGCGCCATCCCCCTGCACCTGCCACAGCAGCGCCGTCCTTCAGGCTGACCGCGTATAGCGTGTCCTGCGCCGTTACAAGCAATGTATCGCCGCTGATGACTGGCTCGACGAACACGACGCCCGAGGCAGCCCCAAGGTGTCCCACAGCCTGGATGGCACCTGTGGCCGGCTCGACCAGGTGAATGCGTCGCTCAGCGTCGACGAGTATTGCGCGGCCGTTGTATTCAGCCGCACCGGCATAGAGATAAGCGCCGAGTGGGGCGTCCAGGCTTGATATGGACCACGCCAGCGCCAGGGGGATGGTGCCCGTGAGCGCGGGGCCAAGCCGGCGCACGACGGCGTCTCGATCGGCAAACCATAACGCCTTGTCAGCCGCAGACAGGCCGCTCGTGCTCAGACCGATTTCCAGTTGTGCAGGCGCATCGTTTGCGAAAGTGGCATCTGTGACTGGCCAGCGATCCTGTCGCTGGCCGTCAGATCCAAAGCGATGGACGTTGCCATCTGTGTCGGCTACCAGTACGGCTTCTCCAGCCGGGGTAGCAATGACCACGGGCGGTCCCACATAGCGTTTCTCCACGGTGGACCACAACGGCTTGCCGCTTGAGCGGTCAAAAGCGCTTAACCCGCCATAAGCCTGCACCACATAGATCGCGGACTCGCCGGCTGCCGGCGCGCTGCGCAGCACGTCGCCGCCATCTGCTGTCCAGAGTGCCTGCCCGTTCGCGCCGTCCAACGCATAAAGCGTGTGGTCACGGCTGGCGACATACACGACGTTATCCTCGATCACGATAGGCGCCTCAACCGCATCGCCGGTGCTGAACAGCCAGGCTTGTTCGCCCGTCGTTGGCTCCAGCGCATAAACGCCGCCGTCGTCCGAGCCAATGACGACGAGCGTTCTCCCCTCTTTCTCTGTTCCCCCCTCTCCCCCTGGGAGAGGGGTTGGGGGTGAGGGCAGAAGCGCCGCCGACGACACCACCGCTCCACCCGTTCTCACACGCCAGCGCAGTTGGCCGCTCTCGGCGTCCAGCCCGTAGATGTAACGATCCTCACTGCCGAAGATGACGATAGCGCCATCATCTCCGCGTGCCACCAGCGGCTGAGATGCGATGTTGTCACCCGTCTCATAGGACCACAAAAATAGCCCCCGCGCATCCAGGGCATAGAGATGCTTGTCGGTGGCACCGAAATAAATCCGCCCGGTCGCCGGGTCGAACCCCGGCGGGCTGTAGATTCTTCCCTGGGTGTGGAACTGCCATCGAGTGACGCCGGTTGGATCGCTGGCATCGAACGCCGTCAACTCCCCGCCATAACCCGCGACCAGGAGCAGTGGTGGGTTCCCTGGGATCCATACAGGTGCGATGGTGCTTGGGCCAGCGGCGATATCCTGCCCCAGGCGACCCACACGGGTGAGTTGCCACGTGCTGATATCCACGTTGCCTGGTTGAGTCGGGGAAGAGTCATTTTGGCGTGGCGATGCCTGGTTGAATGTTGCCACAGGTGGCAAGGCCTGTGGGTTGGGGGGATGGCGGTCACTGCCTGCCAGGATCAGCGATGCGACCACCTTGCCATCTGTATCGAGGGTTTGTTCCTCGACCATGCCGATGTCTGCGCAGTACCAGTTGCGCGAATTCAGGTTCTGAACGGTCTGTTGATCGTTCGTCAGTGTCAACGTCGTTTCCACCTGGATGCAATCGTCGAATTGTCCCACGTTGTACTCAACGCCTGTGCCGCAGTAAGCGCCGCTGGCTGTGACGCGCCCCTTTAACAGGTAACGCAAGCCGTTGGACACGTTGCCTTCGCCTTGCCATGTGTTGCCCTGCCGTAAGTCAGAAGGCATGTTGAGTGCCGGTGGGTCGAAGACGATATCGGGGTCAGGCTGGTCTGGTTCAAACAAGCTGACCAGGAAATCCCCGTCCGGGGATCGCACTGAAATGAAGCTATTGTTCCGCAGCGTCCCCGTCGTGTCGAGCGAGTTGATGCGAATTTCAACGATGTCAAGGTGGGCGAATTGCGCCAAAAAGCCTGTAACAGCAGGCCCGTCGGAATCAGATTGGCCGAAGTGGCGCTGGATCGCTTCGCGCGGCGCCTTGCGCAACTGTCCCGCCAGGGCGCGCGCGTGTGCCAGCACGGCGATATTCTGGCTTTGCCATGCGATGGCTTTGCCGGCACCATCCTGTTGGCGCAACAGGAAGGAACTGCCATCGCGCAGCGGCGCATATCGGTTCAGCATGCCGCCAGGTGCGTCGCGTGACACCCACGGTTGCGCGAGCACCCATGCGACGGCGGCAACGATGGTGAAAGCCACGATGATGCCGATTGTGTCCGCGACGGCATTGCTCGGTTTTTCGTCACGCGCTGGTGCTGTCGTGGTGTTGGTTTGGTTGGGCGGTGCGGCGTCGATCATTTCGATTCAAACGGTGCTGCCCAGGCAGGAGACTTGTGCACGTGCACCACCTGCCAGCGCCCGTCGCGTTTGACCAGCACGCGCGTCTCGTTGTGCACGCGGTGAGTGATGCCATCCGGCCCGGCTTTGCTGAGCATCAGCGTATAGGTGGCGATTGCCGTGGCTTCTGCCGCAGCAGAAGCCGGGTTCCCATAAACCTGCAGCCGGGGTTCCAACAAGTCATAGCGATAGTCTGCGCCCGCACCAGCCCAATGGTGTTGCAGCATGTACAGGTGGAAGTCCAGTCCATCCTGGCGGTGAGGTGTGACATACCATTCGTACAGCGACAGCTCGGCGCCGGTCGTCTCCGCGTATATTTCTGTGTTGCCGTCGAAAATGCTCTTCAAATGGCGATGCACTGTATCCCAGATTTCCTGTTCGATTGTCGTCATGCTTTCCTCGCAGGTCCCATTGTTCATTGAATCGTCCAGATGCGCGCGGTGCCGTCGATGCTACCGGAGACCAGCCGCGCCCCGTCCGTGCTAAAGGCGATGCTGACCACGGACCAGGTGTGGCCTTCGAGTGTTTCAACGATATCCCCGCTGGCCACGTCCCAGCGCTTGACGGTGTGGTCTGCACCGCCCGACGCAAGTGTCTTGCCGTCCGGGCTGAACGCCAGCGCGTACACCGGGCCGTCGTGTCCTTCCAACGTGCGCAACAGCTCGCCGCTCTCGGCGTCCCACAGCTTGATCGTCGCGTCGTAGCTGGCCGAGGCGATCTGGCTGCCGTCGGGACTGACGGCCACGGCAAAGACACTGTCGGTATGCCCTTCGAGCGTGCGCAAGAGTTCGCCACTTTGCGCGTCCCACACCTTCACGGTCATGTCGCGGCTGCCCGAGATGATGCGTTTGCCGTCGGAGCTGTACGCCACGCCGAACACCTCATAGGTGTGCCCTTCGAGCGTGTGCAACAGTTCACCCAGGCTCGCGTCCCACACCTTGATCGTCTTGTCCCAACTGGCCGATGCCAGGCGTGTGCCGGCGGGGTTGAAGGCAATCGCGGCGACGACGTCGGTGTGCCCCTCCAGCGCGTACTGTACTGTTTCGAACTGTCCCGTCCACAACTTGACGGCATTGTCCTTGCCCGCCGTCGCGGCCTGTTCGATGGCCTTGTTGAAGACGATGCCCGTCACAGGCTGGTCGTGTGCGTAGGTGCTGGTCTTGTACTGGCCGGTGACGGCATCGTACACGGTGATCGTGCCGGCATCATTGCCGACGACGACGCCGTTGCCATCAGGGGTAAAGGCGACGGCGCCAGCATAGGTGCTGAAGGTCTCCTGTGTGCTCCCCGCCGGTTTCTCGCCAGCCACGTCCCACGTTCGGACGACGCGGTCATAGCCAGTCGTCAGCAAGGTCCCACCATCCGGGCTGGGCACGGCATCGTAGATATTGGTGTAATCGGTGAGTTTGTGCAAGGGCTCGCGATGTGTAGCGCCGGCCGCGGCGTCCCACACCTGCATGACGCCGCTGTTGCCTGCTGTCACGATCTGTGTGCCGCCGGCGTTGAAGCGCACGCTATTCACCGTCTTGTTCGCGGTGTTCAGGGTGAACAACTCTTTGCCACCTGGTGTAGCAACATCCCACACGGCCACGGTGCTGCTATTCTCCCCACCGAAGGCTACACGTGTTCCATCCGGGCTGAGGGCCATGCCGTAGATTGCATCGGCAATGGGGCCAATCGTCAGCAGCTCCTTGCCGCTGGTGGCATCCCACACCTTTACCGTCTTATCGCGACTGCCAGACGCGAGCAGCCTTCCATCCTTGCTGAAGGCAATCGCGGTGATTTGGTCGCTGTGTCCTTCCAACGCGTGCTGTCGCAACCCGGAGACACCGTCCCACACGTTGACGACGTTATCGATGCCGCTGCTGGCCATGCGGCTGCCGTCGGCGCTGTAGACCACATGCAGCAACTGGCCCTCGTGTGCGGTGACACTGCGCGACAGGGTGCGGGCGGCGACGTTCCACAATGACAGCTTGCCGTCCGCGCCGCCGGCCAGGACGGCAACGCCATCGGGCGAGTAACTGATGGAGGTGATCCATTCGTCTGTGGGCAGGTAGTCCTGGTATGCCAGCGTCGCACTGTCGAACAGGTAAATCCCGATGGATGAGGCAACGGCGATCTGTTTGCCATCAGGGGACCACACCGCCTGGTTCAACGTGCCAATACCGATACGGTGCAGGCGCTCATCCTTGAACGCCACCGACGCGTTCTCGCTGGTGATGGCCCCTGGGTCAGCCGGCTGCGCACCGATCGTGATATCGGTGGCATTGGCGGGGGTCAACGTGAAGTTGCCCCGTTGCACCAACTGTGAATCCACGTACATCTCCACCGAGTACTCACCCGGTCCCCCGAACATGAACGAGAAGTTCTTTTGTGCGCCGCCCTTCAGGCCCAGGTTCCAGGTTTGCTCGCGGCGCATCGACAGGTCCTCCTGTCCGTTGGCGTACACCTTCCACAGCACCTGCTGGCCGTCGCGCATGTTCTCGTAGTCGAATAACAGCGACATGATCTCGATGTTGTCCATCGAGAACGTGTCGGACAGCCAATAGGTGTTTGGATCGTTCATATCGCCGGTGCGCGTGATGGCCATGTCGGGTTGCTCGGCGGCGTAGGGGAAATAGGTCTGGCGGCCCAGGTCGAACGGCGTACCGGCCTCGAACGGGGTGCGTGCCGCGACGCCTGTCACAGACACGTACTCATCGCTGCGGTCATACGCGCCACCCATGCCGCCGTTAAAGATGCCAAACTTGAACGGTGTGACGCGCGCCGCGACCTTGCCTTGCGCCGGCCGGCCGGTATATTCGAGTGCCACACTCAGGCTCTTCAACTGCGCCAGGATGTCCTGCGCAGCGGCGCGCAACGCGTCGGGTTGCGAGAGCGCCTCGCTGGGCGGCGCCTGTGTCCACGCATGCTCCCGCTGGTTGAGCCGGTCGAGCAGGTTGTCGATATCCTGCGCGCCACTGTCGAGATAGAGCCAGAAAGAGTAGGGCAACGCCTTGCCCTCCTGCTGTGCCTCGGCCATTTGTTGGGCCAGTTCCTCCTGGATCGTCGCGTATGCCTGTTTGGCCGCGTCGAAGCGATTGGAGACGAGATGGCTCAACGCCAGGTTCAACTGCACCGGCACCAGGTCCGGTTTTAGCGCGAGCGCGTGTTGATACGTCCGGATGGCGTCGTCGAATTGGCCCATCAGGTAGTACGTCCAGCCCAGGTTCCAGGCCAGGCTGGTGTCGTCACGCCCGGCTTGCCGCGCGGCTTTGTAGTCGTCCACCGCTTCCTGGTACTGCTTTAGCGTGGCGTGGGCGTTGGCGCGCGCGTACAGGGCGCTGGCATAGCCGGGTGCTTTGTCGAGCGCCTGGTTATATTCGTCGATGGCGGCTTTGGGTTGTCCCTGGTACGCTTGCCCTGCGCCACGCGCGTACGCTTCGATGGCGTCACCGGGCAGGTACGGGATCGGCTTGACCAGCGTCACCCCGGCCCATAGCAGTGTGCCCACAATGATGACCGCTGAGGCGATGGCGAAGGTGCGCCGGGAGCTGCCCTCAATAGCAGTGGACAGGCCCAATAGCGCCAGTGCCACCGCGATAAACGTAAGATTGAAGATAAAGGCGCTTTGTTTGTTGCCCCAGGTTGTGCTGACCTCAGAGGCCGCGGCCGCGCGTTCGGTCAGTTCCAGCGTGCGAGTGACATACAGGTCTGCTTCGAACTTACGCCCGTCGAGGCTGTAAGTATCGGTCAGCAGCGGGCTGAGTTGAGCGATGCGCTCTTGTGCTTGTTGGTAGCGCCGCACGGCGTTGGCGTCACCCTGCCCCCCGGCCGACGCAGCCAACTTGCCCAGTTCATACCACGACTGCGCCGTGGAAAGCCCGTAGCCCTTTTCGGTCTGGCCGGTGGTGCGTAGCCCCATCGCTTCGATGGTGTAACGTCGTGCAGCGCGGTCGGCGCTGGCCGATTGGGTGCCGGCCTGGTCCTGCAGGAAACCCATGATGGCAGCCAGCACCGTTACGGCGGCGATGGTGACGGCGATCACGTGCTTAAAGCGGTCATCCCCTTCGGGTGGTGTCACGCCGGGGATGTTTGCATTCGTTGACTCATTCGTTGACCCATTCGTTGTCTCACTCATGGCTACTGCTCGCTTTGTGGCCGTACGCCAGACCTGTGCGGTGAGACTGGCGCAGTGGCCGATGTGTCAGGCGAACACGATCACGCCAAACTCAATGAGCAGCGTCACCAGCACTCCCATGGCGGTGAGCGCTGCACCGGCGGCTGCAAACACATAGCCGGCTCTCCCTTTTACGCCTTCCAGCGCGATGGTGTACATGAGAATGGCCAGCGCGAACACGATCAACGTGCCCACAAACACAGCGGACCTGGTGCGTAACCGATCGGCCTCGGCGAAATGAGTGTCGGGGTCCAGGTCGCGCTGCCGCGCTGCGCTGGCTGCAGTTTCATCAATTTCGCGCCGTGTGTTGTAGCTGCCGTCGGGATCGAGGTAGCGGGTGACGATGAAATATTGGCTTACGCCGGCCAGGTCATAAGCTTCGTCACGCCGTCGCTCAAGTTCACGCACCACCTCTTTGATCCTGGCGGCTGCCGCCGGATTGGCCGGCAACTGCGTGCCATCGTAATTGCTGAGCAAATCCTTTTTTAAGGCGTCACCGAGCGCCTTATTGCGGGCAAAGTCAGTGTAGGCAGCATAATGCTGATAGAAGCTGGTGTTGTTGAGCGTGCGCGCTTCCTCCGCATTCAACGCGGCCGTCAATCCTTCTGCGTCCGCGCCTCCCGCGTCGCTGGCGGCAACGGTGGCACGCCACCCGGCGAGGGCGCTAAAGATGGTGACGACTGCGATCAGTGCGGAGACAACAGTTCTGAACACGTCCGCTCGTGGCGTTGCCGGCGTTGTTGCTGATGGTGTGCTCATGATCCTGATCCTGGTGCTCAAAGAAACCCGATTTCTCCGCGCTGTACGCAGCGCCGAAATCGGGTTTCTGGGCCGGGTTCTTTGACCGCCTATTGTTTCTGCAGTTTCAGCTTCACCTGCACGACATCAGGCCATTCATCCTCAATGAGCACGTCATCCTGCAT
>JAMDDR010000264.1 GCA_023488685.1 Chloroflexota bacterium
CCTGGTCGCGCAGCGGGATGCCCACGCCTGTGTCCGCCACCGTGATCACGGCCCAGTCATCGATGGATCGCACCGCCACGGTTACTTCGCCCCCCGTGCGGTTGTAGCGGATGCCGTTCTCCACCAGGTTGCCGAACACGCGCGCCAGCAACGCTGCGTTGCCGCATACGCTGACCTCCACAACACGACTGAGGCGTAGCTTCACATGGCAGGCGTCGGCTAGGCCGTCCAGGTCTTCGAGCACTTCGCTGATGAGCAGGTCCAGCGATAGCGACTCGAAGGTCAGGCTGCGTTCCTCCCGCGCCAGCAGCAGCAGGTCCGTCACCATGTGTTCCAGTCGCTCCAGGCTGCGGCCCACCGCCTCCACCATCTCCTGGTAATCGTTCATGGTCGCCTGCGGATCGGATTGCACCACATCCAGGTTGGCGCGCATGGCCGCCAACGGTGTGCGCAACTCGTGCGCGGCGTTGGAGATGAAACGGCTTTGCTGGTTGAAGGCGCCGTCCAGCCGGTCCAACATCACGTCGAAGGCATCGGCCAGTTGTTTGATCTCATCATTGGGGCCCTGTAACGCCAGCCGGGTGTGCAACTTGCTGGCGCTGATGTCGCGCGCCGTACGCGCCATGCTCTGCACCGGCTGCAACACGCGCCCGACGATCCAATAGGTGCCCAATCCACCCAGGCTGACCGCCACGGCCACGCCAATCAGCGCGAGGTGGCGTACCTCAACCAGCGTGGCTTCCTCGGAGATGGAGATCAACGCGGCGATGCGCTCAGCACGGGTGGCATCGTCCATGCCATCTTCGGCGGGGAGGGGCATGACGCCGGCACTGCGCGTCGCCGAAACAACGGTAGCCGATGTGATGTTGATATAGGCGATCAACACGACATTCAAAACTGCCAGCAACGCGCTGATCCATAACGCCAGGCGGGTTCGCAGGGTAGGCTGCCGGATGGGCCGCCAGTGTTTCTGCAGGAACGACGAAAGGCTTAGCCCTTTCACAAGAAAATTCTACAGGTGAAACGGGAGCTGTGCAGGAAACCCTTCCGCAGGTTCAGTCGCATACCTGCGGGAGGGTGCCCATCACCCATCAGCCTGCTTTCATCCGATAGCCCACCCCAATGATGGTCTCGATGTAGCAGGGGGTGTCGGGGTCGTCGCCCAGTTTGTGACGCAGCCCGTTGATGTGCACACGTACGGTGTTCGTAAAAAGATTCGCGCGCTCATCCCACACGTGCTCCAGCAGCGCCTCCTGGCTCACCACCTCGCCGGCATGGCGCATCAGGTATTCCAGGATGCCGAACTCCTTGCGGGTGAGTTCGAGCCGGCGGTTGTTCAGCCAGGCGACGTGGCTGGCCGGGTCGAGCTTGATGTCGCCGCAGGCGAGGATGAGTTCGTGCGCGCGCGAGTCGCGGCGGAACAATGCCCGGATACGCGCGGTCAGTTCACTAAAGTGAAAGGGCTTGATCAGGTAGTCGTCTGCGCCGGTATCAAGACCGGCGACGCGGTCTTCGGGTGCGTCTCGCGCCGTCAGCATCAGGATCAATATGGCGGGATACATAGCCCGCATGCGGCGGCATACCTCCATACCGTCCATGCGTGGCAGATTCAGGTCCAGGATGAGCATGTCGTAGTCGTTGACCTGGCCCATGTGGAGTCCCTCTTCGCCGTCACAGGCGAGGTCGATGTTGTAGCCTTCGCGGCGCAAGCCCTTTGCCAGCGCATTGGCCAGATCTCGTTCGTCTTCGATGATGAGTAGTCGCATGATCTTTAGACCACCTTTGGATGGTCCTAAGATCATCTTTAGATGGCAACAACGATCTTATCAAACCGGGCGTTAAATCCGTGTTAAGTTTGACATGATTTTGGCGTTTTGTGGAATTTGGGAGCGTCAGTGTGGCGCGCATCGCGCTGAGCTTCTTGTTTTTGATGGCTCAAGGCCCCGTCTCGGGGCCGGTGGTGAGCATGGAGCCGCGCCCGGCGAATGGTCACCCACTCCGAATGGTCACCAACCCCGACCGCGCCCGGGGACAGGGCGCTGAGCTCGTATAACTCTGGGCGCTCAGTCGCAATCCAGCACGATGTCGTCGTAATAGGCGACGCTCCTCAGCCCATCGCCGTCGTTGCGCGTGCCGAGCAACAGGGTGATGGGCTGCCCGGCGTAAGGCGTCAGGTCAAAGCTGAGGGATTGCCAGCCTGGGACGGCCGTGAAGGTTTCCGCCAGCGTGTGCAGTGTTCCGTATTGATCCCACAGGCGCACATAAAACAGGTCATCCGTGTCCTGTGTCTGCGCCGCGCACCATAACTGTAGGCTGAGCGAGGTGCCGGCGGGCAACTGGAGCGTTTGCGAAATGGATGAGAATGTCAGCGTCGGCGGGTCGCTGGCGTCCAGGGCGATGCCGGTCTGCATGGCGCGTATGCCGCCATGCGCGCTGCTCAGCGTGTAGGTGGCGGGATAGGGTGTCGGGTTGATCTCCCAGCCGCCGTCTTGTTCAAACCCGCCGTTGACGATTGGGTCTGCGCATATGGGTGCGGGTGCGTGCGAGACGAATGGCAGATAAGCTGCGCTCGTCCATGTCCCGGTGGGGACGATGCTGGTGCTGACGACGTTGGCGCTTTCCCAGTCCTGCTCGTTGCCCACGTTGTCGCGTGCGCGCACGCGGAATGAGTAGCGCAAACCTGCCTGGCCGTTGAAAGTGAATGTTGTCTCGCTGGTCCACGAGCGCAATATCGCCCATGCGCCGTCATTCACGCGATACTGCAGTTGGTAGGACCAGACGCCCGATAGGTCGTCGCTGCCGCTCCACGCCAGCGGCAGGGCGGTCTGGGTGGTGGTCACAGGCAATGCGTTCAGCGTCGCGGTGGGGGGGACCAGGTCAGATTCGATGAAGATGGCCGGCCGGCTGGCGACCAGGCACATATCGCGCTCCGGGCGGAAATTGAAGTTCGGCGCCGCCTCCAGGGTGAGCGTGAAGCGTTTGTCCGGCGCCACTCGTGTGGAGACATCCCATCCGTTGCCGTCTGATCGTTGCACCACCTGCGTCACGGTCGGGATGCGCGAGGCGAAGACGTACGTCTGCGCGGCGGCACCGATATTCCAGACCACGCTCACCCGGCCCAACGGCGTACCCCAGAAACTGATCCGGCTGACCGGGCCGCTCTGGTCTGAGGGTGACCATACGCGCGTGGCAAAGGTGTAGGTGTATGGCAGATATTGTGCTGCGATTTGATAGGCCGTGTACGCGGGCCGGGGCGAATTGTCGCCGCGCATCAAACCCCAGTTCTCGACACCGCCGTCGTCGCGGGTGCGGAAATAGTAATAGCGCTGCGTATCCTGGTATAACGCGTAGGCGTAGTTCTGCAGCACATACGAGGCGGCCTCGTCCAGCGTGGCGTAACGATCGGTGGACGGCGGCAGCACGCCGAACCCACGTTGTTCCACCTGGCGGATGCCGGACTCGGTGATCCACAGCGGGTGGTCGCCCACCCATGCCACCATGTTGGCGCGAAAGTCGTTGACGACGTCGTAGTAATACGGCCCCGGCACTTCGCACGTGCCGCCGTCGTAAAGGTGCAGCGCCACCGCGTCAAAGAAGTAGTGATTGGCAGTCCCCTCCGGGTCGGCGTTAAGTTCCTGCCACAGGGCGATGACGCGCGGCTGGCCCTGGTCGCTCGCCCCGACGCGGTAGAGGAATCCGGCCGTGACGACGACGGCATTTGGATTGGCGGCTTTGATCGCCTGGTACGACACTTTCATCAGCCGGGCGAACGGCCGCATGCGCTCGCGCAGGTTGGCTGCGCCGGGTGGACCGGGCCAGTATTTGTCCAGGTCCGGTTCATTCCAAATCTGCCATGCATGGATGCGGTCTTTGAAGTGCAGGGCCACCTGGTAAACATGTTGGGCCCACAGGTTGCCGGGGTCATTCCATGGCAGATCGAGCCCGCTTGGGATCATGTTCACGGGCGCGGCCCAGATGGGTGGGGCGGTGAGAACGCCCAGTACCTGCAGCCCATATGCACTTTCGGCGGTCACGAGTGCATCGTAATAGCTCCAGTTCCACTGGTCGCGCGCCGGCTGGATATCGGCCATGGGGAAGTCGATGCGGTCGTGCGTGCTGCCCGAGTCGCGCGCCAGTTGCAGCAGTTGGTTGTCCATGTGAGACACGTTCAACCCCTGGCGCGGATGCTGTGCGATGCTGGCTGCGTCGTTTGGGAAAGCGGGACTTTGGCGCTGATCTGCCCGACCAATGCTGGCATTGCAGAGCAGGACGAATGCTACCAATAGGGCGGTCAGGGCACCCCACCTGAATGGGATACGGTGAGGCTTTGGCCGGGCATGGGAGTCAAATGAAGCCTTGGTCCCCTGCAGGTGCGATTTCGCTGCGTTGCTGCCTCTTTGTGCCATTCTGCTTCAAACTCTGCTAAAAAGCCCCCGGCTTTTGTCAAAAGCCGGGGGCTTGCGTTGCTTACCCGCGCCGCTTCTCCAGCGCGGTTTTGAGTAACCCTTGCACCATTTGCGGGTTGGCTTTGCCCTTGGTGGCCTTCATCACCTGTCCCACAAAGAACTGGAACAGCTTCTCCTGGCCCGACAGATAACCTTTCAATTGGGATGGATTGTTGGTGAGGATATCCTCGACCGCTTTCTCCAACGCGGCGCTGTCGCTAATCTGCGCTAATCCCTTTGCATCCACGATGGCCCTGGCGTCCTGGCCGGTGGCTGACATCTCCTCAAACACGCTCTTGGCCGTGTTGATGTTGATCGTCTTGCTCTCGACCAGTTGGATCAACGCCGCCAACTGCTCGGGCAGAACCTTGACGGCGCTGATATCGAGGTTGGCACCGCCCATCAAGCGGAACAATTCGCCGGTGATCCAGTTCGACGCCGCCTTGGCGCTGGCCCTCACCCCCTGCGCCCCCTCTCCCATGGGGAGAGGGGGATTAGACCCGCCGCTATTGTGTGCCCCCTCTCCAACTGCGAGAGGGGGATTTGGCTGGCCGCTGTCGTGTGTTCCCTCTCCTGCTGCGGGAGTGGGATGGGGCTGGCCGCTGTCGTGCGTCCCCTCTCCTACTGCGAGATGGGGAGGGGGCTGGTCGCTGGCCCCCTCTCCCACCGGGAGAGGGGGGTGGGGGGGTGAGGGCATCCACCACACGCTCAAAGTACTCCGTAACGGCGGGTCCTTGGTGAGCACCATGGCGTCGTAGCCGCTCAAGCCGTAGGTGTGAATGAAGCGATCCTGTTTTGCCAGGGGCAACTCAGGCATGCGTGCACGGATCTCGCTCAGCCATTCCTCGCTGATGTCCAGTGGCGGCAGGTCCGGCTCGGGAAAATAGCGGTAGTCGTGTGCCTCCTCCTTGTCTCGTTGCAGTACGGTCACGCCACGCACGTCATCCCAACCCATGGTGACCTGCCGGACCGCGCCGCCGCTATCCAGCACGTCGCTCTGGCGTTTGATCTCATAGGCGATGCTGTCGCGGACGGCGCGCAGCGAGTTCAGGTTTTTGATCTCGACCTTGGTGCCGAACTTATCGGTGCCGGCCGGCCGCAGACTCATATTGGGTTCGCACCGCATGGCGCCTTTCTCCATGTCGCCCGTGCTGATGCCCAGGTAGCGCACGATATCGCGTAATGCACTCAGGAAGGCATACGCTTCGTCGGCGTTGTTGATATCAGGCTCGGTCACGATCTCGATCAGTGGCACGCCACAGCGGTTGAAGTCCACGAACGACGAGCCATTGGCGTGGACCAGCTTGCCGGTGTCCTCTTCCAGGTGCGCGCGCCGGATGTGGATGCGTTTCCGGTAGCTCTGCTCTGTCCAACCGCCCGTGCTGGCGTCGCGCACGTCCACGTCGATGTAGCCATCGTAGGCGATGGGGTACTGGTACTGCGAAATTTGATATCCCTTGGGCAGGTCGGGGTACCAGTAGGACTTGCGCTCCCAGAACGTGTGCTGCGCGATCTTGCAGTTCAGCGCCAGTCCGATCATGATGCTGTTCTCGACCGCGCGCTGGTTGATCACCGGCAACGCGCCCGGCATGGCCAGGCACGTGGGGCATACGTTGGTATTAGGCTCAGCGCCGAAGAAGTCGGCCGAGCATCGGCAGAACATTTTGCTGGCGGTGTTTTGTTCGACATGCGTCTCCATGCCGATGATGACTTCGTAGTGCATAATCCAAAATCCAAAGTCGGAAAATCGAAAATCGAAAATCGAAAATCGAAAATCTAAAATCCCAAGTCCGGCAGCACGTCCATGTCAAGCCCGTCGCGCACGCCACGCTGGTAGGCAAAATGCCCGGCTGCGCCGATCATGGCCGCGTTGTCCGTGCACAGCGCCAGCGGCGGGAACAGCACCGGGAAGGAACGCGACGAGCGTGCCCCGGCCACGGCGCTCAGCCGCTCGCGTAATGCCTGATTGGCCGACACACCACCGCCGACCAGGATACCTTTCACCGCATACGTTTCGGCGGCCTGCACCGTCTTCTCGGCCAGCCAGCCAGCCACTGATTCCTGGAAGCTTGCTGCCAGATCGGTCACTGGGACGCGCGCCGGCAGCCGCGGCGCGTCGCTGCCACTGCCTACGCTGCCGCCGAAGTCACGAATGGCGTACATCACGGCGGTCTTGGTGCCACTGAACGAAAAGTTGAATGGTTTGTCGAGCCTTGGGCGCGAGAACTTGAACCGGTACGGGTTGCCGTTGCGGGCCGTGCGCTCGATGGCTGGGCCGCCAGGATAGCCGAGGCCCAACATGCGCGCCACCTTGTCAAACGCCTCGCCGGCTGCGTCGTCCACTGTGTGGCCGAGCAACTCATAATCGCCGTGGTCGCGCACCAGCACCAGTTCGGTGTGGCCGCCCGATACGATCAACGCCAACAGCGGGAACGGCGGATCGCCCAGGCGCGCGATGGGCCCGTCGTTCAACCAATGCGAATAAATGTGACCTTCCAGGTGGTTGACCCCGATCAGCGGCAAGTCGCGCGCCAGGCAAATGCCTTTGGCCGCGTTCACCCCGACCACCAATGATCCCGGCAGGCCTGGACCTTTCGTCACCGCCACGGCACTGAGCGACTCCCAGGTCGCGTTTGCGTTATCCATGGCGCGTTGGATGACCGGCGCAATCGCCTCGATATGCGCGCGCGAGGCCATCTCTGGGAACACCCCGCCGTATTGCTGGTGCAACTCGATCTGTGATGCGACCACGTTCGAGCGCACGTGGCTGGCGTCGTCGACGACGGCGGCAGCAGTCTCATCACACGATGTCTCAATGGCGAGGATGCGCACAGGGCGCACATCGCCGGGGCTGGCGGCCTTCGGGATTGTCATTGGGGTTTATTATAGTGACGGGATGTGGCCGCCAGCGGCGGGTCAGCGAGTTCGTGATCCGCTTCAGCGTTGAAGTGGATCTGCGACGTACCCCCTGCCGAGAATGTAGTTCTCCAGTTGCTGTATCTCCAAAGTCTGATCCGCAATGATCTCCTTCACGACATCCCCGATGGAAATCACACCGATCAGTTTCGATCCGTCCAGCACGGGCAGATGGCGGACGCGATTCTGCGTCATCAGTGCCATGCATTCATCAATGGTTTGTTCAGGACGGACGAAGATAATCCTGTCTGACATGATCTCTTTGACGGCGGTGTTCAGAGAGGACCTGCCCGCCAGAATGACTTTGCGGGCATAGTCTCGTTCGGAGAAGATGCCGACCAGGCGATCATCCTCGATGACGAGCAGCGCGCCAACGTTCTTCTCCGCCATCGCTTGGAGAGCCTCGTAGACGGTGGAACCCGGATGGATCGACCAAACAGCATGACCCTTCACCCGCAGGATGTCAAGCACGATCCTCATGTCATCCTCCATATCCCAGGCCGGTGGGGGGTGGACGAACCGACTACCGTCCGGGATGCCAAGAATTACACGTTGTGGACACTATTAATTGTAAACCTGCTCAAGCCAGGGGTTGGTATTGGCAAAGGGAGGTGGGCCCGACAGGATTTGAACCTGTGACCTCTGCTATGTCAAAGCAGTGCTCTAACCAACTGAGCTACGTGCCCTCACCGTTCGCGGACGTGGATTATAGCAGATTTCAGGTAAATGGCATTCGGCATTTGTGCGTATGGGCTGCCTACACTGCCACCTGCGCGCGCACACACGTGCCCGTGCTGGGTTCGCTTTCAATGTCCAGCGTTCCACCGAAACGGCCGATGCGCTCACGCATCGATTTCAGCCCCAGGTGGCCGGGGAACGAGCCGGTCGGGTCGAAGCCGGTGCCGTTGTCCCAAATTTCCAGGGCCATCTTCCCATTGAGACACTGCAGCCTGAGATCGATCAGCGTCGCGCGCGCGTGTTTGATCGTATTATTCAAAGCTTCCTGCGCGATCCGGTAGAACGCCTCCTTGACTTCGAACGGCAGCTTCGGCTCCTCGCAGAAGCTGGTGTTCACGGTGATGTTGTGTCGTGCGCGCACGGAGGCAGCTTGCTTGGTCAACGCGGCGACCAGCCCCTCCGTCTCCAGCGATTCCGGCCGCAATTCGAAGATCAACGCCCGCATCTCGGCCAGCCCGGCCTCTGCCAGCGAGAGCACGTAGTTGAGCGGATCTGCCACCTTCTTCGGGTCGCGGTCAAGCAGCGTGCGCGCGGTGCGCGCCCCCAGCGCGATGCCATACAGCGCCTGCGACACCGAGTCATGCAGTTCGCGCGCCAGGCGCTGGCGCTCTTCGAGCACGGCCAGTTGTTGCGCCTGTTCGTAGAGCCGCGCGTTCTCGATGGCGATGGCCGCCTGGTTGGCGATGGCGAGTGCCAGCCGGGCGTGCTGCGGCGTGTAGTAATCGGGCCTGTCGTAGTCGAGCGTGAGCACGCCGATGACCCACTCCTTGGTCATCAACGGCACGCCCATCCACGAGCGGATGTAGCTGAACGTGGTGTCCATGTAGGCGCCCGCCGAACCGACGAACGCGCGCGCCATCGGCGTGTCGCTGCGCACGTCGTCGATGATGACCGGCTCGCGGCGCTGCAACACCTCCTCGACGCCGTAACGCTTCGTGATATTGGCGTTTAACACTTCCTGCAGTGGCACCGGGCCACGATAGTCCACGTTGAGGATTTGCTCGCCTTCCTTGATGAAGATGGCGGCGCCGCTGTAATCGACCAGCGACTTGAGTTGGTCGAGGATGAGCGTCAGCAGCGGTTGCAGTTCCAGCGTTGAGGCGACGTTGTGCGAGACCTCCAACAGAGCTGACAATTCGCGCGTGCGCTCCTGCACGCGCTGTTCCAGGAGCTGATAAGCCTGGACGCGCTCGGTGATGTCGCGCAACACGCCCAGGACGTGCGGCTTACCCCGGTAGGTCATGCCCGTCACGCGCACCTCAACGTAGAACGGCGTCCCGTCCTTGCGCACGTCGATCGCCTGGGCCTGGAAGGTGCGCCCGTCCCGCACCGTCTGCATGTACTCGTCAAACAGGTGGTGCGAATCCGGGTGGATGAACTCCTTGGGGTTGAGGCGCAGAAACGCTTCATGCGTGTAGCCGTGCATCTCGTAACTGGCGGGGTTGGCTTCCACGACGTGACCTTCCATGTCGTTGATGATCAACCCGTCGCTGGTGGCTTCAAAGATGCTGCGGTATTGTGCCTCGCGCTCGCGGATGGCGGCGTCGGCACGGTTCTGCTGGATGGCGGCGCCGAGCGTGCTCGCAGCCGCCTTTAGCGCGTCGATCTCGGCAAGCGACCACTCACGCTCGCTGATGCGTTGATCAAAGCCGATGTAGCCCCACCACTGCTGCGCCACGAAAATAGGAACGATGGCCATCGACAGGATGTGGGCCTGGCTCAACAGCGCCTGCTCGCTCTCCGGCATTTCGCGCACATGGCCGTGGAGGATCTGGCCTTTGCTCAATATCTCGCCCCAGCGTTCGAGGCCGGCGCCCTGCCACGGCAGGTGGTTGACGTCGATATTCGGGGGCGCCTCCGGCACGTTCGGTGCCGACCAACCGTGGCGCCGGCTCATGAAGAGTGCGCCGTTTTCGCCGGTCACATTACAAAAAATGTAGACCCGGCTGACGTCGGTCGCCTGGCCGAGCTGTGCCAGCACTTCGTCGATGTTCTCCTCCCACGATGTGCTGGCGAGGAAACACTCTGCCGCGTAACTGACTGCCTGGAGAATAGCGTCGCGCCGGCGCAGCGCTTCCTCGATGCGTTTGCGCCGCGTGATATCGGTGTGTGAACCGGCCATGCGATAAGGTTTGCCGCTGTTGTCCCATACGGAGGCGCCGCGCGCCAGGATCCAGCGGTACGAGCCGTCCTTGTGGCGCAGGCGATGTTCGATCTCGTAGAACGTCGTCTGGCCGTTCAGGTGCGCGTTGAGCGCCGTCATGGTCGGCTCCAGGTCGTCCGGGTGAATGCGGCTGCGCCACTCCTCGAACTGGTTGGGGAGTTCGTTGTCGCTGTAGCCGATCATCGCCTTCCAGCGCGGCGAGAAATAGACCGCGTTGGTGCGCACGTTCCAGTCCCACAAACCATCTGTTGCGCCCTGGATGGCCAGGTTGAAACGCTCCTCGCTCTCCCGCACCTGTTGCTTGCTCTGTTGCAGGCGCTTGATCATGTTCTGGAAGCCGGACATCAACTGCCACCCCTCGGAGCCGGTCCTGAACTGTTGGATCGGCACGGCCGGCTGTGCGTCGGGGTTGCGGATGATCTGTTCGAACAGCCGCAACAGCGCGCGGTAGCTGCTCAGCGCCGGCCGCAAGGCCACGTAGATGGCAAAGAAGATGAAGACGAACAGGCCCGACATCAGCAACAGCGAGTTGCGCAGGTAGGTCTGGTTCTCCGCCTCGATGTCGCCCAGGTACATGCCGGTGCCGATGTAGCTATCCCACTCGGGGATGCCGACCACGTAGGAGACTTTGTGCTGCGGCTGTGTGCTGCCAGGCGGCGGGTAGAAGTAATCGACATAGCCCGCGCCGGCCGGGCTTTGTGCTGTCTTGATCAGTTCGGCGATGATGTCCTTGCCATTGGCGTCCACCTGTTCCCACTGCGATCCTTCGCGCGGCGGGTTGGCCGACGATATCATCGCCTCGCCGCTGTAACTGCCCATGAACAGGTAGTTGCTGCCCAGGCCGTCGGAGTAAGACATGCGGCGGATCAGGTCGCGACCGATGATGCGCGCCTGCTCCGGCGATATCTGCCCATTGCGCTGTTGTTCGCGCACGGGCTCAATCGTGTTCAACCCGATCTCGACCAGGCGCTTCAACTCATCCCGGCGTAGCTCGACGGTTTGATGGGCGTAGGTGTTCATGAAGTAGCTGAACAGCAGCCCATAGCCCGTGAGCACCAACATCACCGCCAGCGCGATCTGCGCGTAGTTGCTCTCCAGGACGCGCATGAGCCGGGTGATGAAGGGAGGGGTGGGTTGGAAATCGGGCGGGAGATCCCTATTCATGGCTCAACTGCTCGGAGGCGTTACCTACA
>JAMDDR010000254.1 GCA_023488685.1 Chloroflexota bacterium
TCGACGTCGGTGTCGGCATCGGCGCTTCCAGTATCGCGCTCGTATGCGGCGACGATGGTCTCGACAGCTATCTTGCTCGCCACCTCGCCTGCAGCGTACCCACCCATCCCATCGGCAACGACATACAGACGCCCCTTGCGACTCAGCGCCTCCGGATCATCAACCGGATCCAACCACGACAGGCTGTCTTCGTTGTGACTGCGCTCGTTCCCGGTGTCCGTGCTGCTGCCAAGTTTTACTTTGGTTATGCCGCTTTTAACCATGGTCGACGTTTAAGTTTCTCGCAAAGGCGCCAGGGCGCCAGCAAATGCCAGACACATCTTCGTGTCTGCGCGACAGCGTGCGCGCGATAGCGCGTGCGTAATAGCATGTGAGCGGCGTTGCGAGAGCGACGCCACTCAGGGAAGGCGGATGGTCAATTCACGCCCTTCGACCGTAATGACATCTCCATCTTTGAGCCGGTGTGGCTGCCCTTTGGGCAACCATTTGCCGTTAAGTTGCGTGCCGTTGTCGCTGGTATCGGTGATAAAACATGTCGAACCTTCAACGAAAATACGGGCATGCTGGCGGGAAATGTACCGTTCCGGGTCCGGGAGTGGCACCGTCGGCGCCGGCATGCTCTTGGATGGACGCCCGACCCAGTTCACGCCCAACTGCAGTTCGAACACTTCCGTTCTGCCCTGGTACACCACCTGCACGCGCGGCACCGGCGTTTCAGGGATTGTCCTCACACGAGCGATGCGCGTGGCTTCATCGGGAATCCGGCTGCGCTCTACCGTGACATCCATCCTATCGGCCTGGGACGGCTCGGCAGGCATGTCGCCTGGGTTGTTATCGTTGAGTTCCGTCGGTTGGCGCGCACGCCGGCCGCGCCCCTGCTCCGGCGCCGCTGCCGGTGCAGCGGGTTCTGGCCCACGCGTGGACTCATAGAGCTCCGTTGGCTGGCGAGTAGGCCGGCCACGTGCCACTGGCCCGGCTTCGACACGCCTAGCGGCGCCGGCATCAGGCAACCCACCCCCGTTTCTCCCATGCGCAGCATGCGCAGTAGGAGGTGGCGGGAGATTGGCCGCTGAATCAGTGCGTGGGTTTACACTCGCCGACTGATCCGAATCGCCCGAGCGCAACGCCAGCAGATAGTTCCGGCGGTTGATCGGATTCGCCAGGATGCGATAGGCTTCCTCGACCTGGCGCAGACGCTCAGGGTTGCGCTGCAATTCAGCTTTCCGTTTACGGTAGGCCTGACCGATCTGGCTGTCGTTTGCATCTAACGATAAGCCTAACATGTCAAAGTATGTTTCGCCCATGAACATCTCCATCAACAGGGGCCAACACAGGTAGAAGAGCTCCGTAGCTGATTCAATACTATATTACCTTAGAAACTCAAGACCTCACAGGTCGCGCGAACGCAAGGCGTACGCCTGAGACTGTGAGGCCCTGGTGACCCGGTATCGGGTATAAAAGGCTCATGCGCCGGATTATCCATCTGCTCGTCCAGGTTGTAAGCCTGGTCTGCATTGGCATCCTGGGTGCACCGGCATCCGCGCGACCGCCCGATGCAGCGCAGATTATGGCAGCACCAGAACCCGAGGTCACGCTGATAGCGGTTGGCGACCTGATGCTGGCACGTTCCATCGGCGCCACGCTTGCCCGCGATGCGACCGCTTCGCCCTTTGCCGCGCCCGCGCCAATTCTACAACGCGCGGATATCACGGTGGGCAACCTGGAATGCGCGCTGGGGACATCGGGCAAACGTGCCCGCAAGACCTACACCTTCCTGGGGCCCCCCGCGGCGGCAGCCAGCCTTGCGGATGCGGGTTTCGACGTCCTCTCGCTCGCCAACAACCATAGCCTCGATTATGGCACGACGGCACTGGATGAAACCATGCGCCTGCTCGACGCCGCCGGCATCCAACATGCCGGGGCCGGGTCCGACGAAGCAGCGGCACACCGCCCGGCCACGCTGGAGGTCAGGGGGCTGCGGCTGGCCTTTCTCGCCTATGTCAACACCCCGGCCGAAGGCAGCTTCGCGGCAGCCACCTGGAGCGCTCGAGGAAATCGGCCCGGCGTCGCGTGGGCTGTCCCCAAACGCATCGCCGCGGATGTCGCCGCCGCGCGCCAGGCGGCGGACCTGGTCATCGTGCTGCTGCACAGCGGCTACGAGAACGCACAGAACCCCAGCCAGATCCAGCGCGTGGCAGCTCATGCCGCCATCGACGCAGGTGCTGCGCTCGTCATCGGCGCGCACCCGCACGTTCTGCAAGGCGTCGAATACTACGGCAGCGGCGTGATCGCCTACAGCCTGGGGAATTTCGTCTTCGACGGGTTGTACGGGCGCTCTGAGACAGCCATCCTGCACGTAACGCTGGGCCGCACGGGCGTGCGCGCCATCGAATGGACGCCGGTGGTACTGCGCAACGGCCGGCCACAGCCCGCCACCGGCCGCCAGGCCAGCGCCATCCGTCGCCGCATCGAGCGTCTATCGGCGATGACATTGAGGTAATCACTTTCCATTTACTGTTCCACACGCAAGCCAGATCCGTAAATTGCATGTGGCTCATCTCGGGTCTAAAATAACTTATCTGAGTCACGTATGAATATCGAGACGAGACAAACCCTCTATGTAGGCATCAATTTCTTCTTCTCGCCTATGGCGATCATCGACAAGCATACCTATCTGAACTTCCAGCGTGCTTTATCGGAGTGTGGGATTGACTTTGGCAGGTCGGAGTTCACTGAGCGTGAGATAGGTATCTATCGAGACTCGCCAATTCAATTCACGGTGAAGGTAATAGCTGTCGGACCACCTGGAGTCGGTCAACTGCTTGTACTTGCTCCTCAATTCGGCGGCAACTTAAGCCTGTTCGCCAAGGAAGTGGAGGCTGTAATCAAAGCGTTCGACAACACGTGGCCTATGCCGCGGCAGATTATCCGCAGTGATGCGACTGTTCAAGACTTATTCGAGTCGAACACGAGCCACGCGTTTCAGGAACTATGGGAAGTGCGCCTGAAGCAGCAGCCGGCCTCCCTCGCGCCTCTGGGCCGGCCGGTACTCGGCGGCGGGTTGCGACTTGTGATGCCACCGCAGCCCCAAGACACTGGCCCCACACAGATTGAGATTAAAATAGAGTCCTTCCTTACGGATTCACGAAAGTTCTTTATCGAAACATCATTCGTATGGCCGCAGCCATTGCCGCTGGGAACCACCCTGGATCCGACGTCAAGACTTAACCAAGTGAATCAATTTATCGAAGGGAACGTTATTCCCTTTGCACGAGGAGAGCAATCATGACTTTTGCCGCCTCAAAGCCATCGGCAGTCGATCCGGGGGCGCCGGTATATGTTGACTCTGCTCCCACCGAAAAACGCTGGGGACAATTGCCCGCCAGTTATTATTCTTTCCGGATCGAGAACGGCGTCATGTATGGCAATCTCATTTCGGGTGTGTATCAGTCGGTATCTTCCGCCTTCGATGAATCTTGTGGCGAACAGTTCCTTGCACTTGAGTTAGAGAGCTGGCAAGCTGCAGCGAGTGAGGCACTCGTAAATTTTGAGGCCATGCTGGAGTCAGAGCCAGGCTTATTAAAGAACTGCTAGCAAGGTAACCTGAACACCATATTCATCCCAACATACGTCATCGCAGCCATGATTAAAAAGGGTGATGTTCTTTTCATTGACTTACCAGCACCAATTGGCGGGCCAGGCAGGGAGCAAATCGGGCGCCGACCGGCTGTAGCTATTCAGGATGAGTCAGCACAGTTGCCGACAATTGTGATCGTGCCATTCACTTCCCAACTAGGCGGGCTGAGATTCCCTTTCACGTTTCGAGTTGAGCCAACTTCGGCTAATGGACTGACTTACCCATCAGTCTTACTGGTTTTCCAACTGCAGGTCTTGGATAAGCGGCGTGTCGTGAATAGCATTGGCCAATTGGAAGCTGGGGACCTGAGTCAACTGGATGCGGAAATACGTCGTATGTTGAAGTTATAGCCCACATCTCTACCCTCGGCTTTTCCAGTGTATATCGCCGATTGACCGTCGCGCGCCGGGTTTTACCTCACCTATGCGGTAACCTTTTGAGCTCGAAAAGGGACTTCTTCACAGACAGCCTTGAACACAGGGAGCCGGCTTGGACGAACTGAGTGAACTCGTGCGGGCGGCGCAGCGCGGCGATCATGACGCGTTTGGCCACATTGTCACCCGCTTTCAACGCATGGCGTATGCGGTCAGTTGCGCCATGCTGGGTGACGCTGCCACGGCGCAGGACGCCGCGCAGGAAGCGTTCATCGAAGCCTACCTGTGCCTGCCGGCGTTGCGCGAACCTGCCGCCTTCCCCGGCTGGTTTCGCCGCATCGTGGTCAAACAGTGCGACCGCCAGTTCCGCCGCGCGCGGGCGGAGCTGCCGCTGGATGAGGCCTGGCCCGCAGGGAATGGCGCTGACGATGAGTCCGATCCGTCGCTGATCTTCGACCAGATGGCTTTCCGCCAGGCCGTGCGCCAGGCCATTGCGGGATTGCCGCACCACCAGCGACTGGTCACGACGCTGTTCTATCTTAACGGGTTCTCGCAACAAGAGATCGTGGATTTCCTGGGGCTGCCGGCGACGACGGTTAAAAAGCAATTGTTCGACGCGCGCAAGAAACTGCGCGCCAGGATGGCTGAAATGAAACCAAGGCCCGATCTGTCCGCTCTGCTTCCAACGCAGGACGATGCCTTCAAGAACAAGGTGCTCTTCTTTCTCGCGCTCAAGGCGCACGACCTGGCGCGGGTACAGCGTCTGCTCGACCAGTCGCCCGAACTGATGGGGGCAGCCTTCGAGTGGGGCGTGGCCTCCGAAGGGTATTACTGGCCACTGGGCTACACCGCCATGCACTGGGCAGCGGCGACGAACGACCAGGCATTGCTCAAAGCGCTGTTGGAGAGAGGCGCAGAGGTGAATGCAGCCTCGCCACGCGACCGCAGCACGCCGTTGCATGCTGCGGCGTTCATGCGCTGGCCCGAAGCGGCGGCGCTGCTGCTGGAAAACGGCGCGGACCCGGACGCGCAAGACCAGAACGGCTATACCCCACTGCACCTCGCGGCGAGGGCCGGCCAGGTGACCATCGCGTCAGCCCTGCTACAACATGGCGCGACGGTGGATGCGAAAGACAGCGGTGGGCACACCCCCGCCGACTGGGCCGCCTTCAAGAATGCGCAGGCGGTGCTCGACGTGCTGTCGAAGCACTGCGCCGCAACACCGCGTGCCGCACCCCGGCCGCCGCTCAAGCCCAATCGTGCCACGGCAGTGTTGGAGACGGGGGTGAAGATTATCGACCTGTGTGCGCCGTTCAGGCGTGGCGGGCGCAACGCGTTGTTCACACCCAGGAGCGGCGTGGGCAAGATGGTGACCGTCAACTGTCTGATCCAGGCGATGGCGACGCACTATGGCGGCCACACCATCTGGCTGGGCCTGGAGCACGGCCTGTTCACACGGGAAGGTCTTGAACTTGAGGAGCGTGGCGCGGGCTTAGACGATGCCGTGACGTTCGTGCTGGCCCGCCAGGACGAACCAGCCTCGTACCTGCGCGCGGCCCAGTCCGCCGTGGCGGCGGCCGAACAACTGGCCGCACAACACCGTGACGTGATGTTGTTGGTGGCCAGCCCGGTGGCCCTGGCGGACGGCGTCCAACCTGTGCTGGAGGGTGCCGTGCACGATGGCCCCGCGGGGTCAATGACCCTGGTCTACTACGGCGGTCACACCATTGGCGCGGAGCCGGAGGCATTTGTGAACCTGGACGCGGCGGTGGCATTTGAACACTGGCGCGCCCAACAAGATCTGTGGCCCACGATTGACGTGCTGAACTCGCGCTCGGCACTGCTCAACCCCCAGGATGCAGGCGAACGTCACACGCGATTGGCGCAACAGACACGGCGTCTGTTGCGGCGCCACCAGGACCTGGTCTCTATGCCGGCGGAATATCCGCGCGGCATGGATGGGTTGCCGGTCGAGGATGATGCCATCCTTATGCAACACGCGCGGCTGATGCACGCCTTTTTGACGCAGCAGATGCCCCAGACGGAGTTGTTCACCCACCGTCCCAGCCTCTACGTGCCGCTGAGCCAGACGTTGGATGGCTGCGAGGCCATCCTGGCGGGCCGGCTCGATCATGTTCCCCCAGACGAGCTGCTCTACACCGCCGGGATTGTGTAAGTACAACCGCAGATATTCGTGTTGATTGAGCGCGTTGGTGTATGACGCCAGCAGTTGCTCTGGACAGATGCGGTCGTCCATGTAAGATGATGGCCCCAGCCGATCCCTGCGCGCCGGCGTGATCGTCGGCGGGATGGGCGAGGTATCAGGAAAACCCGTTTGGGCCATCAAGGTGGCCGCATCAGCATTCGCCTCTAAATATGCTATGATCTTTTCGATTTGAATCAAACAAACCCCTATCTTCAATCATGAGCCATTCCATAGTAAACGGCGCTGTCTTTACCCGCCCATGGGTAGTAGAACTGATGCTGGACCTCGCCGGCTATGTTGCCAGCGCCAACCTGGTTGATGCGGTTGCGTATGAGCCAGCCGCCGGAGACGGTGCCTTTCTGGTGCAGATGGCCGCGCGATTGATTACTTCCTGCCGCAACCAACAACGCCCCTTCACCGATTGCCCGGATGCCATTCATGCGTACGAATTGGATGCCGTGTCAGCCGAGATCGCGAAAAGGGCTGTAATTCGCCGGTTAAGCGAACTCGATGTGCCGTCAAACACGGCAAAACTACTGGCCAACACATGGGTGAAGACAGGGAATTACCTACTGGAAGTCGGCGAGCAATTCACTCAAGGTGCCATTTTCGCCCAAGGTAACACCGATTACGTGATCGGGAATCCACCGTACATCCGCCTTGAGGATATACCCGAGCAGGAGAATGTCCTATACCGCAACCTCTTTGCCACGATGAAGGGGCGTGCCGACATCTACATTGCTTTTTATGAGCTGGCACTTCGGCAGCTTAAGCCCGGTGGAGTATGTTCTTTTATTTGCGCAGACCGTTGGATGTATAACCAATATGGTGAGGAGCTGCGTCGCTTTATCACCTCAGAATATAGTGTTGAAACAGTCATCGAAATGCACCATGCAGAAGCTTTTGCCACCAGTGTAAGCGCATACCCGGCAATCACCATCATCCGGCGGCAGCCACAAGGGAGTGCCGTCGTCGCTTCTGCCAATCCAGGGCTCGACGGAATCGACATTCCGGCATTGGCCCAGACGATCGAACGCATACGTTCTAATGGCGACAAGGTCATTCACATGCGGGGCGTGCGTGCCACACGTACAGAAGGATGGTTCAATGGGAATGAGCCATGGCCATGTACATCGCCGGAGCGCCTGCTCCTTCTAAAGCAACTCGAGCGCAATTTTCCACTACTGGAATCAGATGAGACCGGATCACGCATCGGCATAGGCGTTGCCACAGGTGCCGATGCTATTTACCTTACACACGACCACGATATTGTGGAATCGGACCGTCTGCTGCCTATCGCACTCACGGACGATATCACGACCGGCGTCCTGCGCTGGTCCAGGCACTACCTAATCAACCCATGGGACGAGAACGGACTCGTTGATCTCGCCAAATACCCAAAACTGAGAGCTTATTACGAAACCCATCGGCCGCTACTCTATAAGCGGCATGTAGCGCAGCGGATGGAGCGTACCTGGTATCGCACTATCGATCGCGTCGATCCCGCACTGCTTCACAAGCACAAGCTCTACATACCAGACATCAAAAACACTATTCATGTCGTGCTGGACCCAGGCACGACCTATCCACACCACAATCTCTATTACGTAACATCAGAGCAATGGGATCTTGAGATACTAGGAGCACTACTCATGAGCAACGTGGGGCGGTTTTTCGTGGAGTGCTACGGTGTCCGGATGCGCGGTGGCTATCTGCGCATGCAGGCACAGTACCTGCGCCGAATCCGTGTACCAAGGCCAGAAAGTATCAACAGAGAACAAGCCCAAGCGCTAACACAGGCTTTTCAGAACCGCGATGTGGCGGGTGCTACTCACATTGCGTACGAACTATATGGCATTGATGATATTCCAGAATAAAGAGGACCCATGGTGCAACTTGAAGCGCTGCTTAACGGTTTGGATGACCGCCTGCAGAACGCAGTGCAGACATTTTGGAGCGTACGCGAAGCACAACGAAATGCTCAGATAGCGCGTGGGCGTCTCGACGCAGGCATGCGCGGCGCCGTGACAGGCGGGGCCCAGATGATAGGGTTGGAGAGACTGGTCACCAGCATCATTAGAGCAGCGGGTCTCCCTGATACGCGGATTATCACCGGCAAACCGGAAACCCCAGAGGAGAGCAACGTCACGACAGGTTTGGAGCTTCCCGGCTATTACCGACCCGAAAAGAAGTGGGACATGCTCATCCTCTCCCATGGGCTGCTCGTGGCCGCGATTGAGTACAAAAGTCAGGTCGGATCACTTGGCAACAATATCAACAACCGATCGGAGGAAGTGATCGGTTGCGCTGAAGATATTCGCAAAGCCCATCGCGAGGGGCGTTTCCAATATTCGCCCAAGCCCTTTCTCGGATACCTGTTCCTACTGGAAGATTCCCTCGCCGCTCACAGTGTACGTGGCCCAAAGGAACCTCACTTCGACGTCGACCCGGTGTTCAAGACGGATGTAGTGACCCAGGGCAAAAAGTTGACACACGGTGTCTCGTATGCGAAGCGCTACGAGATCCTATTGCGGCGGCTGCAACTCGAAGAGTTGTATACGGCGACATGTCTGCTGTTGGCCACAAGAGTAACGGCAGATCAACCCTTGACGAACGTCACACAGCCAGCCAGTGATCTCGCATTCCGCAGCTTCATGGCGGCGCTCATCGGTCATGTCTATCGGTTCATGTTGGCCCGACCGTGGGAAGTTTAGAACGCGTGCGCAATTATCCATCGCGCCGCATCAGGCTGAACGTCTGGGCGGTCGGCCCGCGGTCAGGTTGGGTGGCCAAAAAGAGCGCCAGCGGGACGACATCCTCGGGTTGCTTGCGCCACTCGGTCGGGTGCCGTGCGGCGACACTGTGCTGCGGGTCGGGCGACGACGACGCCGTCTCGACAGGACCAGGGATCAACTCGTTGACACTGATGTTGGCATCCGCCAACTCTTGCGCCAGGATGCGCGTGAGCATCCACAGACCGGCCTTCGAACACGCATACGCAGCCGCGGCGGGCTGCCCGCGGTGCCCCAGCCCGGATCCGATGGTGATGATCTTGCCCGCGCCGCGCTGGCGCAGATAAGGGATGGCCGCCCTGGCGCACAGGTACGCGCCGGTCAGGTTCGTCTCAATGGTCGCACGCCACAGCTCGATCTGGCTGTGTTCGACGACGTGCGCATCGAGATCGACGCCCGCATTGATGACGAGGATATCCAGGCCACCAAACTGCTCGGCCGTCTGCTCGACCATGCCCTGCACCGCCGCCTCGGACGCAACGTCCACAGCGCAAGGAAATGCCCGGCCGCCAGCCGCCGTGATGGAAGCAGCGGTCGCGCTCACCTGTTCCCACGTGCGCGCCGCACAACAAACCGACGCGCCGGCGCCAGCATAGGCGCGCGCAATGGCCTGTCCAATCCCGCGCCCGGCGCCGGTGACAATGGCGACTTTCCCAGCTAATGGTTGCATTGCGGTTCCTCAAGACAGCGCAGTGCATCGTCATTTGGCGACACACCGTCATGGCTTCACAAGATATGGCGAGTACGTGTTGAACAACATCCGGGCGATGGATCCCCTATGATAAGGACGTGCACAGGTGTTCGCATTTTTCGCTCGTCATGATAGCATGTGAGTTACTGTGAGAAGTGATTGTGAAAAATCAAGGGACTGTGACAAATCAAGGGGTAAAAAGATGAAATACAGAACCTTTGGACGTCTGGGCTGGCAAGTCTCCGAGATCGGTTTCGGCGCGTGGGCCATCGGCGGTGGCTGGGGCGCGCAACGGGACGAGGATTCGCTCGCAGCGCTCCATCGTGCGCTCGACCTGGGCTGCAATTTCATCGACACCGCGGCCGGCTATGGCAACGGCCGTAGCGAACAACTGATTGGGCAGGTGCTCAAGCAGCGCCGCGGCGAGCGCATCTACGTCGCCACCAAGATCCCGCCCACACCCGGCAACTGGCCGCCTTCTCCCTACGACCGCATCGAAGAGCGCTACCCAGAAGCCTACTTGCGCGAACAACTGGAGCAGTGCCTGCGCAACCTGGGTGTTGAGGCCATCGACGTGCTGCAACTGCATACCTGGACACGCGCCTGGAACCGCAACCCGGTCGCGCTGGAGACGCTGCGCAAGTTCCAGCAGGAGGGCAAGCTGCTTGGCATCGGCATCAGCACGCCCGAGCACGACCAGAATTCGCTGATCGATCTGATGCGCGACGGCTGGCTGGACAGCGTGCAGGTGATCTACAACATCTTCGAGCAGGAACCGCAGGCTGAGTTCCTACCCGCAGCGCTGGAGAACAAGGTCGGCGTGATCGTGCGCGTGGCCTTCGACGAGGGTTCGCTGACCGGCAAGTGGACACCCGAGACCCGGTTCGAGCCGGGCGACTTCCGCAACAACTACTTCGCCGGCGACCGACTTGAACGCGCGTTGCAGCGGGTCGAGAAGGTGAAGGCAGCCATCGGCACTGCCGAGCCGGACATGCCCACCGCGGCGCTGAAGTTCGCGCTCAAACCGGCGGCGGTGTCGACGGTCATCCCCGGCGTGCGCAACGTACGCCAGGCCGAGGCCAACTGCGGTGTGAGCGACCAACCGGCGATGAGCGACGAACTGGAACAACGCCTGCGCCCGTTCAACTGGCAGCGCGCGTTCTGGTATGGCGGCAAGTAGCTGCGGCAAATTGCCCCGGTAAAAATAGTCAAGGCAACAAGTGTCGATTTTGGGCCATCTACTGCGTCGGTATAACATAGGGCAGAATAAGCTGCCCGGTATCAATAAGGAGATGACACATGAGATACCTGCTACTTATCTACAGCGACGAGAAAGCCGGCGCCAATGCCTCCAAAGAGGAAGTGGATGCCTGGATGGGCGAATATGTGGCTTACACGGAGGCGATGGAGAAGGCCGGCGTCAGTAAAGGGGGAGATGCACTGCACCCCACTTCAGCAGCCACCACGGTGCGCGTGCAGAATGGTAAGACAGTCACCACACACGGCCCCTTCGCGGAGACCAAGGAGCAACTGGGCGGCTACTACGTGCTCGAATGCAAGAACCTCGACGAGGCGATCGAGTGGGCAGCCAAATGCCCCGGTGCGCGGGTCGGCTCCATCGAGGTCCGCCCGGTGATGGACTTTAGCCAGTCTTAAGCCAATCCTGGCCATTCAGCGCAGAACATCTGACAGTTTACAACGGCC
>JAMDDR010000075.1 GCA_023488685.1 Chloroflexota bacterium
GTATCGACGCAGTGCGCCTGCTGAATGCGGCGCTGATCCTGTGCGCCGATCATGAACTGAATGTCTCATCGTTCTCGGCGCGTGTCATTGCATCTGCAGAAGCCACTCCCTACGCCGTCGCGTTGGGGGGGCTATCTGCTTTGCAGGGGTATCGGCACGGTGGACAGACCCGCCGGGTGGAGGGATTTCTGCAGGAAATCGAGCAGGCGGGCAGCATCGATACGATCATCCGGCAACGGCTGCAACGGGGCGATCAGATACCGGGGTTTGGACACCCGTTGTATCCTGATCGCGACCCGCGCGCAACGCTGATCCTGGATCTGTTAGGGCAGTCCAGCCCTAACGCGGACGACCTCGCCTTCATCAACTCGGTGACACGCGAGGTTCAGCAGGTCACCAACAAGGCGCCTAATATCGATTTTGCGCTCGTGGCGTTGGAGCGTGTATTGCATCTGCCCCCCGATAGCGCTGTCGGGATTCTTGGGCTGGGACGAATCCCCGGTTGGATCGCCCATGCGATGGAGCAATATTCCACCAACCAGATGATCCGACCGCGTGCGAAGTATGTCGGAAAACTGCCAGCCGACAAGCAATTGGAACGAAGTGAGGACGGGCAACGGTCGCAACGTTAAACGTTAATTGAGCATCACCGGGTGGCTGATTCGCTCGCGCGTATTGGCCCGGTCCGGCGGCGTGTTTGCGGGGAGATCGAGCAGCGGCTCCAGTTTGCGCATCTCCTGTTGATAAGCGTACGCGGCTTCAGCCGCACGGGCGCGGGCTTCCATCTGCCACAGCGTGATGATGGTCAAACGGTTGCGTGTGTTGTCTGGCAGCAAGCCCAGGTGGATGAATCCTGCCTGCATTTTCAAGATGGGCACCATGCCGGTTCGCAGCAAATGCATCGCTTTATCCATCTGGCCCGGCTGTATCTGAACGACCCGCGCATTTTCGTACATGTTCCATCCTCCGTGGTTCATGACTGACACGGTAGCAGCATACGCGATTCTGTTGCTCAATCTCCAGCCCGAAAAGTGCTCGTTTGACGTTCACTTTAATACACTGCCTCTCTATAAGCGCGGCGCAGCACGTCCACCCCACTAGACCTAAGCGTGTTGGGGAATATCCCCGACCGCGTTGTCGCCAAGAAGACGCCCCCGCGACGGGGGCTGAGAGCAGAAGGAGAGAGAGCTTATCGTACGAGCCGAACGACTGCGCACTGTGCACTCAGCACTGGGCACTGCGCACTCACCGGGCATGTATGCCCGAACGGACCTTATAGTAGACTAAGCCAATGCATTTCTAAGCTTGGTGTGCTAAAAACTGTCCTTACACACGCACCGGAGTTCGCCAAGGTCCATCGATACTGGCGTCACCGACAAACAATATGAGAGTCCTTTTTCTGAGTCCTGAGGATACGCTCCTGCTCGATTTGCTGGCCTGGTTAGTGATCCATCCCACCATCGGATACATATCTTCGAGGCTGCCGATTTCCTGGTTTGACCCTGATAAGCCATTCTTTCTGGCACACCCCTGGGAAAAGAATGGCAGGATCTACCAGGTATTCCTGAGGATTCGCTCCTGGAAAGGTCTGGTGCCGAGAGGCGGCGCGCTTTACCCCGACAGCTTCTCCCTGCAAAGATTGCCAACGGTTGATCTTTGCTATTTGAACCGCTGGTTAAGGGAGAGTTGCCGGGCGGAGTTTTGTCATTGGCTGATGATCCTGCCGGGTTTTCTGTTCTTCTTTTGGAACAGTGTATTTGTGAGCTGGATCATGGTGGCATACGCGGTGCTGAACAACGTCGTTCCGATTGCGATGCAGCGGTTCAACCGGCCCGCGTCCGCCGCGTGATTCGTATGCTTCAAAACCCGACCGGTGCAGAACGATTGCGCCTGTCCCTGTCAGATTCCGTAGCAGCTTGAGTTATGGCGCAATTAGTCGACAAACCCATTGAAGAAAATAGGACGAAGTTGATCCGGGCTCTGCTTGTGATCGTGTTATCCATTCTGGCCGTGCTTTTTAGCCTCTCGCAAGGGCTGGACCAATTGCAGGATGTGGTCCGCCGGAGTGGATGGCCCGGGCTTTTGTTGGCCATCGGGGTCTACGCTGTGTTGGGTGCATCGCCCATACCCTCTGAGCCGCTCACGCTGATCATCAGCGCGACCTTTAACCCCTTTATCGCGACCTTCGTTGCCTCTGTGGGTAACGTGCTGGCCGCTCTGTTCGAGTACGCCGTGGGCAGAAACATTGGCGATGCCACCAATATGGAAAAGTGGTTGCGAAAGCTTCCCTTTGGCCTGGGAAAGTTACCCTTTGATTCGCCCTTATTCCTGATCGGGGCACGTGTGTTGCCGGGCTATGGGCCGAAGATAGTCAGTTTGATCAGTGGCGCCTATCACGTGTCCCTATGGCGTTTCATCTGGACCTCCTGGATTGCGGCGCTCATCGGCGGGGCCGTCATCTCCTTTGGTACTTATGGGCTGCTCAGTCTGCCCTGGTAACGTCAGCTTGAACCCATCGACGGGGGCAGACTCAGATTTCAGACTCCCGGAGTCTCAGGCGAACGCGGAGCGTTCGCACGACTCCGGGAGTCTGGAGTCTGACTCTTATTCTGTGCCATCAGGGTGATCGTCCTTGCCTGCGACGATCACCTGCACCCCACATTTGTTGAGTCGATCGAGCACTGCGGGTGAAATCCCGCTATCGGTGATGAGCGTGGACACCGTCTCCAGGGGGGTGATCTGCACGAGGGATGACTTATCCAGCTTACTGGAGTCGGCCAGTGCGATCGTCTCGCGGGCTGCCCGCATCATGCTCTGCTTGAGGCGGATGCGTCGCATATTCGTGTCCATGTACCCGTGTTGCAAATCGACACTGCGCAAACCCATGAAGTATTTGTCGGCGTGCAATCGGCCGAATGCTTCCTCCACCTCGGGGCCTTCCAGCGACATTGAGATCTGATCCAGCATACCAGTGCCAGGGACGATGACCGCCACCCCGTGGAGGGCGCCGGCTTCCAGGGCGACATTCAATGCGGGTGTAATCACGTGGAGTGAGCCGATGCTTCTCAGGTGCCGCACCACTTGCAGGGCAGTGCTGCCCGCATCGATGATGACACTCTCTCCAGGCCGGATCAGATGCGCCGCCGCCAGCCCGATCAGGCGCTTCTCACGCTCCTGCAGCCGGGCGCGTACCTGGAAGGCGAGATCCAGGTCGTTGTTATGAGTCAGGACGGCACCGCCGAAGGTGCGGATGATATCCCCTCTCTCCTCCAGTTCCTCCAGATCTTTGCGGACAGTGACGGCTGAAACGCCTAGGCGATTCACCATTTCCTGGATGGATACACGCTCCTGAGATTTGATCATCTCAAAGAGCGTATTCAGTCTTGATTCACGCTTGCTCACGGTGTTTTGTCTACTGGTCCCTTTTGAATTGGCACTCGTGCTGTGCGCCGTTCTATACATTATTCTTCTTTTGAATGAAAGTCAACATGTTTCGTTTGATAACCTTGAATGGCGCCGCCGGCAGTGCGACAATCGCCGATCATTGTGGCCGCATACCGAGCAAACTCTGCGGCGACTCGAACAGGATCTGGCGGGCGATCGCCAGCGCCTCGTCGACAGTATATTGTCTTTGCGCCACCTTTTGGGCCAGCACCTCGGCCAATTGCCTGCGCACCAGCACCGTTTTAGCATATGCCCAGTCCACGCAATAGGCGTCGCTGAAGAAACCCACTTGCTTGTTCGTTGCCAGCATGTCCAGCCGCTCTCCCATCACCTGCCGCATCACGCCAGGGAAGAAGTTGTGCCACCAATAGCCTGCCAGCGACAAATTGGGCAGCTCGCGTGCCAGCGTGCACAACGCCTGGTTGGCGTGCGCGCTGGCCAGGAACACCTGGAAGCGCAGCTGCGGATGCCGCGCCACGATGGCCGCCACTTCGAACACGGTTTCTGCGCGCAGTTGGCTGCCCGTCTCGAACGGCAGCGGCTCTGCGCCAAAGGAGAACTGGTACACGATCTCGTCTCCGTGCCGCTCCAGCTCGCTCAGGAATGCCTCCAGGATGAAACTGGCGTATACGTCGCGTTCCGCTGGCGTGGCCTGGTCCCGCCGGCTCAGCGCCGCAGCCATCTCCTCATCGCTCACCGCGCGGTAGTTGATGGCGGTGGAAATATGCTGAGCGGTGCTGAGCACCTGCCCGTAGGGGATATTGGCCACATAATGGCTGATGGCGGCCCGCACGTCGTCGAGCGTGCGCAGCGTGCGCGCCAGTGGCGGTCGCGCCTCGCCCAGGGTGACCGGTAGTGGCGCGCCAGGGCCGGGTTGGTTCCAGGCGCGTTCCAGTTCGTACAGCGGGATGTCATTGACGCCCCACTGAGCGCGTGTGAAGAAAGCCCATTCCAGGGCGTATTGCAGGACGTCGTCGTAGCGCTCATCGCGGCGGCGCCACAGCTCGGTGCCCGTGCGGCGAATGCCGGCGCGTTGCAGGATGTGACGCGGCCAGGCGGGGTCGGCGGCACGGGAGCGGATGAGCGCGTCCAGTTGCTGCCAGTTGTCCGCGGTGATGGGCGAATTCCAGCCGTACAGGTCGCGCAGAATGATGCGCACGCCCCAGAAAATGCTTGTGTTTTGGATGTACGGCAGGTAGGGGATGGCTTCGCTCAGCCGCGTGCGGGCCTCTTCGTCATCGGGTTCTTCCGAGAGACGGGCGCGGCTGGGACAGCCTGCGCTGACCAGGTCGGAGATGACCATGTGGTAAAGCAGGATGTCGTGCAACCCACGCGCAGCCATGTGGGCGGCATCCAGGTGGGTATGGATGTCCAGCAGTGGCACTTCCGCCAACCCTTCTTCCAATGTCGTCACGAGCTTCTCTTCTGGCGTCATTTCCTTTCCTCCATGTCCTCCACGAGCAGATTGATTCGCGCATGTGCCTGAATGCTCTTCCCGCCGCTCCCGATTGGTCCCGTGATAGGGTGCCTAACCCTAACCTGTGACGATCTCCGGGCTGGCGCCGGCGGGTACGAGGTATCGACCTGGCACACGATTCCACGCGATAGGCTCTGCCGAGCCCTGGTAGGAGGGAATGAGAGGCTCAAGCAACTTGCCTGCGGGCGTCTCGCTCCAACCCGGCGGCTGAGCCGGTCTGATGAGCATCAAGCGGGCCTTGATTGCATCAGAAAGCGAATCATAGTCCGGCAGATACCATAATGTCAATAAGGATCGATGGTGGTCTGTCTGGTTGGCGTGCGCGGCGTGCAGGATGCGCGCATCGCCGATGATCAGGTCGCCCGCCTTGACTGGGACGTCCACCTCGTCGGGGCGTATGGAGAAGATGACCGAATCGGGGTTTGCCTCGTACGTCTCGTTGGTATGGGCGGCCGGCAGCAAATCGTGCAGCGGGTTGCGTTGCCAGTGCGTGCCTGGGATCAGGCGCAGGCAGCCGTTCTCGCGCTGGGTGTCCGTCAGATAGTACATCAGGAATACCTGCGACGGCACGGGGCTTGCGCTGGCGGGATCATCCCACGCCCACCAATCCTGGTGCCAATACAGCGGGGGCGCGTGCGGCGGTTTGCTGAGCAGAAAGGCGCTCATCCATTTGGGTCTTGCAAAGCCCAGGTCGGCCAGGGCTTGTAAGGCCTTGGGCCAGGTGAATAGCCGGGCAAACACCGCGTCCTGGTAGGCCACCGAGATGTTGCTGCCCTGGTAACGATAGCGCTCCCGATCTGCTTGCGATTGCTCGTCCAGGAGCGCATCTGTCACGCGGCGCAGTTCCTCCAACAACCCCTGGTCGAGCACCTGGGGAAAGAGGCAGTACCCGGACGTGAGCAATTGCCGGCGAGCGCCTGGATGATCAGATGCTGAAACGTTTTCCTTCTCCATCTCCATCACGACACCTCTCAATCGTTATACAAGCCAATCACAACAAACCCAATTCACTGCAGTCTACGTCAAAAACGCTCGCAAGCAGGATTCATCATTCTCAAGCCACGGGCAGATAGGTCATGCGCAGATGCGTACAGCCGAACGGAACAAGGGTGATGTCAGTCTCTTCGTCCCCCAATGCCACCGGGTTGAAAGGCAGTCCGGGCGTGACCGGGTGCTCGGGTTCCCCTTGGATGTGCCAGTTGAGCACCTTGCGCGCTTTCACCTGCAAGCCGATTGGCGCGCACTCCCATGGGCGGCGATCGGGTGGCACGGGCAGGCTCACGAGCGTAAAGTTCTCCTCGGGCTGAGGGTGATGCAGCACCAGGGCATAGTTCCACGGTGCATTGGTTCTGGGCAAAACACGGTAAGCCACTACGCCTTTGCCTGGACCGCGCGCCGGCGGCTCGAACGGCTGCCACTCTTCTTGAACGGGCAGGGCATAGGTAAGCGGACCGCGCAGCACTGCTACGCCGCCGGCGCGCACGCCGAACTCGGAGCGTTCCCAGCGTTCGTAGTGCAGCGGGTAGTCGAACCGCAGCGTGACACGATCCCCTGGCTGCCAGTGCCGTTGCACGCACGCGTAGTCCCCAGGGCTGACTGGGCCGGGCCAGGCCTGGCCATTGACGGCAATCGTCGCTCCACGGCACCAGGCCGGGATGCGCAGGAACAGATCGAACGTTACGCGCTCTTCCGGCGTCACCGTGATCGTGACTTCGTCCTCGAAGGGGTAATCGGTATCCATGCGCAGGGCAACAACCTTCCCGGCGCCGGGAACCCTGGTGTGAACATGGCAGGGGCCATAGTAGACCACGGCTAATCCGGTCCTGGCGCGCATGACCATCGACTCGATGAAATAGGCCAGACCGCGCGGGCCGTTGCTGTTGCAGCATAGCGGTTCATGTGCCGAGTGATAATGCTGGCGCGAGGCGCACCAGTCCGGGCTGGTCCAACCATGGGGTTGGCTCCATTCGGACGCCACCAACTGGTTGGGGGTGTGCATGTAGGCGACCGCCATCCCATCGGGACTCTTCGCCGCCGGGTAGGCATTGAGCATGGCGCGCTCGGCCGCGTCGGCGAATCTCACCTCGCCGGCGACGCGCGCCAGCACATTGCTGGTGTAGAACCATTCCACCGTGCCGCAGTGCTCGCAGTTGTGCAACGGACCCTTGAACTGCATGATCTCGTTGCCATGCGGCGTCCCATCCACCGACAAATGGTGCTGTGCCAGCATCTCCCAGGCGGCGCGGCTGGCCTCGAGCAGGGCAGGGTCACCCGTATACTCGTAGAGCGACGCCGGGAACCCCACATGCTCGCTGCCCACGGCGTTGTGGTGGTGCATCAGGGCATCACCGCCCTTCAAAAACTCCTGGGTGCGTCCGAATCTGGCCATCACGTCGCGCGCGAACTGGAGGTAAGCGATATCCCCGCTCAGGGCGTACAGCTTGAGCAAAGCGCGAATGGCGATGGTGCCATGGCCGCTCCAAATATCGAGTTTAACCTCCGGGCCGGGCCGATACCAGGTTGCCATTTGCAGATGGACCGCTCGTTCGCACGCCGCCAGCAACCGCCGATCACCCGTGCACTCGTAACGAAACAGCACGGCTTCCAGGGTCACACACTGGGAGAAAACGTCGAGCCCATTTTGCCAGCGCACCTGGGGTTGGAACGCCCCGATGTATCCGTCGGGGTCCTGAGATTCAAGCAACTGATCGATCCAGGGAGTGGCGCGCCGGGCCAGCTCGGATTCTGGAAACAGCGCCGCGTAGTGCATCATGCCGTCGGCAAAATAGGCGGTGTAGTCCGACAACACCAGCGTCTCATTGTTCTCGCTGAAAAAGGCCGTGGCACGGGCATTGCGATTGGGGCGGAAGAATTTGCCATAGACCTCTGGATCCTCATTGCGGGCATAGTGCAGCAGCCATGCGTTGGCATTGATCTCGGCATAGCGGCCCAGCCAGCCGGTAGGGGTAATCTGACCAGGTGCCAGGGCCTGCAACCGTCCGCATGTCTTCATGTGATTGGACTCAGTCGAGAAAGCGCTTTGATCTGCTTGTGTGCTCATTCCACCATCCTAGCGTCAACCGGGTAGAGAGATAAGGTGTGTGACCGTGCGTGCAAGTTGTACCATGCACCTTGCGCGGCGTCAAGACTTATTTGTCGAAACGAAACTTATTTGTATATAGGAGAAGATATACTGAGTTGAAAAGCAAAAAATCCATTGACTTTACTTGGCTCGTGTGATATATCTCTTTCGCGCCGTTAGCCTAACCTCTCGTCCGCGAAGTGAAGGAGGTTTCAAGTCTTTCAGACTGGCACGCTTGTCCGCCGAACCCCTGCTCAGAATCATGGCCTGACACGCCAACGGTCCTCGATGCCGGTGGTTTCCTGGGTTCTTTGGATCACTTTTTGCAGTCGTCAAATGGTCTTTAGATCATCTTTGGATGGTCTCAGGACCATCTTTAGATGGAGGAAAGCATGCGCCGTCCAAACGCGTCTATCCGTTCCACATGGCTGGCTATCAGCGCTGGCCTCGTTGTATCGATTGTTTCCGCTTGTGCCCCTGCCATACCGGCCACGGTGCCGCCTACCAGCGCCGAGAAGCCCGCAGAAGCAACTGCGGCAACGGAAGCCACGGCAGCCCCAACGCAGGCATCCAGTGGCCAGGGCACAGAGATTGTCGTGACGTGGCCAATGAAGCAGCAAATCGAAATCCTCAATCAACTGGCCGCGAAGTACACGGAGAAGCACCCCGATTACAAGGTGACGTTCCAGGTAATGGAGTTCGCCGCGAACGAGGTATTGATCAAGTCCCAACTCCAGGGCGGCGAGGCTGCTGCGCTGGTGAACCCCTTCGGCGGTTCTTTGCAGCCCATCATCGAGGCCGGTTTCCTGGCGCCATGGGACCAGTATCTGGACATGCCCAACCCCTATGCCGGCGGAAAGCCCTGGAAAGAGACCCTGCACCAGGAGTGGCTGATGCGCGCGCGCTTCACCGGCGACAACAAGCTGTATACGCTGCCCATCTACGCCGACATGGCGGGCGTGTTCTATAACAAGACCGTCTTTGACAAACTGCAAGTGCAGCCACCACAGACCTGGGCCGAGTGGTTGGCGTTGAATGACAAGCTGAAGGCTGGCGGGTACGAGGCGTTGGGCTGGATGGGCGCCGAAGTCAGCCCGGAGGTATGGCTGCCGGGCATCATGAGCGACGCCGTCTTCCGCCACCTGGAGGACAAACTCGTCAACGATCCCAACTTCAAACTGGATCTCGACGATCCGTACACGGACGTGGCCGCTCAGTTCAAACCCGGCTTCGCCTATTGCGCCTGGAAGGGTAGGGTCTTGAACACACGCGGAGACGAGGTGCGCTTCATGTTCGATCGCATCTCCGAACTGGTGCCTTACTTCCAAAAGGGTTTCACGGGCGCCAAGTGGGAAGACCTGATGGTCAGCTTTGCCAATCAGCGCGTCGCCACCTTCTATGGCGCGGGTTGGTTATTGCCCATTCTGCAACAGACGGCGGCTGATCTGCCGAAAGACCAGCAGTTTGAGGTGGGCTTCTTCCCCATCCCCGGCTGGGGCGATAAGGCCACCACGCCGGAAGGGTACAACTTCGTGCTTGCCCCAATGCGTTCTTCAACCGGCGGCGGCGCCGGCAACGAGGTGTTCGCTCTGAATGCCAAGGCCTCGGAGGAGGACCGCAAGAAGGCTGTCGATTTTGTGATGTGGATGGTTTCGCCGGAGGCTCAGTCTGAGATGTGGAACGGCGTCATGGTGGGCATGTTCCCCATCTCCAAGGACGTCCCGGATCTGCCTGAAGCCTACAAGAACCCACCCGCGGGTGGTACCGCCATCCTGCAACTCGGCTACGAGGTCGGGTCCGGCGGCGGTGAGTTTTACCAAAACAACCTGAACATCATGAACAAATTCTTCCTGGGACAGGCCACCAAGGAGGAGACGATCAAAGCCTACGCCGACAACTGGGAAGCCAGTTGGGAAGTCGCGCGCGAAAAGAATAACTGGACCTGCCAGTAGGCGGGCACCCCGCAAACGCAAATGTCAGACTTCTCCGAGAAGTCTGACATTTGCGCCATGGGGCAATCCAAAGGAATGGATCGCATGATTGAACCTGCAGCCGCAATAACGCGGCGCACAAGCCCATCCCCAGCCAGGCACAAGTGGGAGTTGCGCAGCCTGTGGCCGTTTCTGTTCCTGGCGCCGACGTTTATTTTCCTGGCCGCTTTTGCCTACGGCCCCTTCTTCAAGGTCATCGTCGATTCGCTCTATTACTGGGATGGCGCATTCACCCGCCGTCTCGTGGGTCTGAGCAATTATCAGAACATTCTCTTTAAGGACCCCACCTTCTGGCCGGCCATTGGGACCGCGTTAAAGCTCACGGTGGCAGGTCTGTTGAAAGTACTTATCTTCCCGTTGCTCGCGGCCGAGATGATTCATCTGTTGCGCACCAGCCGGTCCGCCTACTGGTACCGGGTGCTGTTGATTCTGCCGACGGTCGTCCCCGGCCTGATCGTCATCTTCATCTGGCGCCTGTTTTATCACCCCGACCCGTTGCTTGGCCTGTTCAACCGGGTGCTCTTCAGCCTGGGAGGTGAGAGTGCCACCCTGAACTGGTTGGGCGATCCCAACATGGCGTTGTGGTCGCTGATCCTGATGGGTTTTCCCTGGGCGGGTGGCTTTGCCATGCTGGTCTTCCTGGCTGGCCTGCAAAGCATCCCCAGCGAGCTTTATGATGCCGCCGCCATCGACGGCGCCACCCATTGGCGTCGCTTCTGGCATATCGACTTGCCGCTGATCCGTGGTCAGATCAAGGTGCTGGTGGTGCTCACCATCATCGGCGGTCTACAAGACTTTTCCGCCCCCTTCGTCATGACGAACGGCGGGCCGCTGGACGCAACACTGGTGCCCGGCCTGTACCTGTACCGCCAGGCATTTCAATCCAACAAATACGGCTACGCCTCGGCGATGGCGCTCATCCTGTTCGTCATCATGATGGCGTTCAGTGTGCTCAACATGCGCTTCGTCAACTCGAAGGTCGAGTACTGATAGGGGGATCGTCAATGAGCAATACGACACAATCGACGGCATGGCTGGAAATAAACAAGCCGGACGCCGCCAGGGTGAAGGTCAAGCCCTTGGGGCGGCGTTGGGCATTCGTTCCACACGTCATTTTGATCTTCCTGGTGGTGGCCTCGATCTATCCGCTGATCTTTACCCTGTTCGCCTCCGTCAAAAGCAATGCCCAGTTCTACACCAGCTTCTGGGTGCCGACCGCGCCGTTCCACTGGGAGAACTATCTGCAAGCATGGGAAGCATTGAGTGGCGGATTCGCCAACTCGCTGGTCGTGTCGGGGATCACGGTCATTGGCGTCGTGTTCATGTCGGCGCTGTCGGCCTGGACGTTCGCGCGTTATGACTG
>JAMDDR010000394.1:0-6527 GCA_023488685.1 Chloroflexota bacterium
GATTAGAACAGAAAGGTGTACGAAAACTCATCCACCAGCATGGGCAGGTTGAGGGTGTGTGCGATGGCGGCGTGTGCATCAGCCCATTCGGCCACGCCAGCCAGGATTTGCAGATCAAGCGCCACCTGCTCTGCAACGCCGGGGCGCTGGACTTTCACGATCACACCTTCGCCACTCTGCAACGTGGCGGCGTGAACCTGTCCGATGGAAGCCGACGCAAGTGGCTGCGGATCAAACGTGGCGAATAAGGTTTCAGGCGGTTGCCCCAACTCCGTGCGGATCACCTCACAAATCTGCTCGTGAGATACCGTCGGCGCCGAATCCTGCAGCTTGGACAGCTCTGCCACATACTCTGGCGGCACAATGTCCGGTCGTGTGCTGAGGAATTGTGCAAGCTTGATGAACACGACACCGAGTTCGCTGAAAGCCATGCGCACGTGCTCGGCTTGCCGGTAGGGTGCCTCACGGACGGGGTGACCGAAGATGCCGCGTTCGAATGGCAACAGGTCGCCCAGCCCGAGCTGTACGACCAGCCAGCCCAGGCCATGTCGCGCAAAAATGGCTACAACTTCCCGCGTGCGGTGCAGCACTGGGCCATGGGCGAACCATGGAACGGGTAAAAGTCCGGTTATTCTGCCGCGCCCTCGGTTTGGTTCGTCAGGTAGTTCGCCAAACCCATCTGCTCGATCTGTGCCCGCTGGTTCTCCGCCCAGTTAACATGCCCCTCCTCCATCTTCAGAATCTTGGTCAGCAGGTCGGCTGTAGCCTGGTCGTCCACCTCATGCCCCAGACGGATGCCGGCGTTGTAGGCTCGCACCGCCCGTAGCTCATCATCCTGATCATTACCGATCATTTCCGGCACGCTCTGGCCAATTCTGATGACATTGAGCTTGGAGACGATTGGTATGCCTTCCAGGAAAATAATGCGCTGGATGATCCACTCGGCATGGTGCATTTCATCGAAGGCTTGCTTCTCGATGGCTTTGTGGAGCTTATCGTAGCCCCAGTTATCGCACATCTCTGAGTGCACCATGTATTGGTTGATGGCCGTTAGCTCATCCGCCAGGAGTTCGTTCAGCACCGCCAACAACCTTTCGTTACCCTTCATTTTTTCACCCCTTTCTGTTCTAATCGTAGCACCTTTGTGCGACTGAGCGGGTGCGTTTCAATTTTTGGGATGGGTACCCTCCTGCAGGTGGTTGGCGCAGAGCGTGGCGGCATTCCGCAGGAATGCATGTCACGGCGACCTGCGGGAGGGGCTGCCACACGTTCGAAAGGAACAAGGTCGGCCAAACCAAGTTGAGTGACGAGCCAGCCCAAGCCATGCCGCGCGAAGGTGGCGGCAATCTCCTTTGAACGGCGCAATACAGGCCCACGGGCAAACCAGGGATTCGGCAACAGTTCGGGCATGGACTCCTCAACTGGTCAGTTGCAGGCACTCCTTCATGCGCCTCCAAGCCAGAGCGCAGACCGGTATAGTATAGTCCGCTTAATCCGCAAGTGTGGCGTTACCTTCTGATCACCGTTGTTCGCTCAGAGCCATCTGGTTCGAGATCATCACCCATATAGTCGGCTCACCGTCGCGTTAATTGTGCTCAGTATCCAACTCGGCCAGATGCCAGTGAAAACCATCAGGATCAGCAAGGGCGCCACTGCCACCGTTTCTCGGAAGCTTATATCTCGCAACTTCGCCCAGCGTTGGTTTAGCGGCCCAAGCAAAATGCGCTGAATCGTCCACAATAGGTAGGCACCCGTGAACAGTAGACCCAGTGTTGCCAACGCGGTGACGAGGGTGAAGACAGGCCACGCGCCTCGAAAAAGCAGAAACTCCCCGACAAATCCGTTCAACCCCGGTAAGCCCAGGCTTGCCAGGGCAGAAACCAGCAAGATGCCGCCATAAGCTGGGACGACAACGCCGAGGCCACCGAACTCGCGCAGGTCCCGGGTGTGCGTGCGCTCGTACACCGCGCCGACAAGCAGGAACAAAGCTGCTGATGTGATGCCATGGTTAAACATCTGTAAGATCACGCCATTGGCCGTGAGGATAGTAGTGTCCGCCAGTTCGCGCCGCCCGTATGCGGCGGCGATGACTGCAATCCCTAATGCAACCAGCCCCATGTGGTTCACCGATGAATACGCTACCAGTCGCTTGAAGTCGGATTGAGCAAGCGCTGCCAACGCACCGAGCACAATCGTGACGAGCGCCAACAGCGCGATGATTGGCGCAAATCTCGCTGACTGCTCGGGAAAGAGTGGTAGCAAGATGCGGATGAAGCCGTAACCCCCGATTTTGAGAAGCACACCGGCCAACAACATGCTGCCTGCAGTTGGCGCCTCAGTGTGCGCGTCTGGCAACCAAGTGTGGAATGGCCAGATAGGAAGCTTGATCGCCAGGCCAAGGAATATTCCCCAGAAAGCAATGGTCTTGACCGTGTCAGCGCTGAGGCCGAAAAGGCTCCTACTGAAAGCCGGCCATGCCTGTGTCGCGTTCACCAGGTCAAACGAACTCAGGGTCAGGCCAATAACCTGAAACGCGAGCAATAGTGTCACGCTGCCCACCATCGTGTAAATCATGAACTTGAACCCGGCGTAATTCCGATTCTGGCCGCCCCACAGCATGATGAGGAACATCATGGGCACTAGACTGAATTCGAAGAAGATGAAAAAGATGACCAAGTCGAGCGCGACAAAGACACCCAGCATGGCTGTCTCAAGCAGGAGGAATAGGATGAAATACGCCTTGACGTGTTCCGTGATGCCAGAAGAGATGAGTGCTGCCAACGGGGCCAGCAACGCGGTCAACAACACCATTGGCAGGCTCAGCCCGTCCACTCCCACACGGTAATAGATACCCAGAGACGGTAGCCACGGCGCAGCCTGGTAAAACTGAAAGTCGCCTCTTTCGCCGGGCACATAGGTGATCCACGCCGTCAGGGTGAACGCGAGTGGAAGTAGGGTGGTCAGAAAGCCAATCCACCGAATAAGGCTGGTATTGTGTCTAGGCAGCACTGCAATCACGGCGATCCCTGCGAGGGGAGCGAAAACGATCAGACTGAGCAGATGATTCGTGACAAACGCCATCAGGAACTCCTTCAAATGACGAAAAGATATAGCACCACCATGACGATGAGCGAAGCCAGGATCAGGAGCAGGTAATCCTGGAGTCGCCCGGTCTGAGTGGCGCGTAATTCTTGCCCAAGGCGTTTCACTGCCTCACCTATCAGATCACTTGCGCCGGTGATGACATAGCGGTCGAACAGGTGGTTAAGTTCGGCCCAGCGCACCACCGCGCGGCCTATGGCATGCAGGACACCGTCAATTGTGGCGCGGTCAACGCTGGCATAGACCCAACCGGCGAACGCCACAACAGGTCGCACGATAACCACCGCATATAGCTCATCTATGTAGTACTTGTTCTTGAGCAGCGGGTAAACGGGACCGAGTACAGCGGTGAGCGGGTCGGACTGCCCAGCCAGCAACGGCTTGTGCCCGTATAGCAACCACGCCACACCCCAACCGGCTATGGATAGCGCCGTGGAAAGGGCCATCACACCCCAGTTAAGCGACGCTTCGCGGTATCGCTCGCCCACAAAGCGCAGCAGCCAGTTGTTGCCGAGCAGCGGTCCAAGCAACGGGAACTCGCCTGGCACGCCCGCGAACCCGCCCAACGTAGCCAATGCGGCCAGCGTAAGCAGCGGCAAGCCAATGACCAGGCCGGTCTCAGCGGCGTGCTCGGCTGCTGGGGTACGCGGCTCCCCGCTGAACACCAGGAACATCTGTCGACCTACGTACAGCGCAGTCAGGAAGGTCGAGGTCGTCAGCAACAACCAGACGTAGAACTCCCACGATGCCGTACCGGACTCCAGGAACGCCGCATATGCTCCGCCTAAGATCGCATCCTTGCTCCAGAACCCGGCGAAGGGTGCAATCCCGGTGAGGGCCAGTCCTCCGACCATGAACATAGTGAAGGTGCGCGGCATCCGCCGCCGCAGCCCACCCAGGTTGAACATGTTCTGTGCGTCCAGGTGCTGCCCCGAACGTAGCGCCCCATGCTCGACGCCGTGGATAACCGAACCAGCGCCGAGGAACAGTAGCGCTTTGAAGAAGGCGTGCATCAACAGGTGGAAGACTGCGGCAGTGTACGCGCCCACGCCCAATGCCGCCAACATGTACGCCAATTGACTGATGGTCGAATACGCCATCACACGCTTGATATCATTCTGCGCCACCGCAATCGTCGCCGCGAACAAAGCCGAGAATCCGCCAATGAGAGCCATGACTGGCAGCGGTGATACCCCGGCGGTTAACAGGGGAAACACGCGGATGACAAGATACACCCCAGCCGAGACCATGGTCGCCGCGTGGATCATGGCGCTGACCGGCGTGGGGCCTTCCATCGCGTCAGGCAGCCAGACGTGCAGCGGGAACTGGGCGCTCTTGCCTACTGTCCCGGCAAATATCAGCAACCCGGCCAGGCCGGCAACCGATAGGCCCTTGATAACAGACGGCGTCGCGCCCAGCAACGCCACCGTCGAGGAACTCAACAGCGTCTGGAAGTCCAGCCGCCCGGTCTGGCTATACAGGTACACGATGCCCAGCAGCATCAACACGTCACCCACGCGCGTCGTCATGAAGGCCTTCATCGCCGCCCGGTATGCTGTGGGCTTTTCGAACCAGAAACCGATCAGCAGATACGAGCATACCCCCATGATTTCCCAGAATACGAATAGCGCCAGTAAGTTATCGGCCACCACCAGCCCCAGCATCCCCGTGGCGAAGAGCGACATGTAGGCAAAGAAGCGGCTGTGGCGTGGATCGTCGCGCATATATTCGGCGCTATAGACAAAGATCAGCAGGCACGTGAGCGTGACCATGAAGAGCATCACCGCCGTGAGCGGATCCACCAACACGCCCATCCGCAGCCACGACTCGACCTCGCGCAATGGCAGCCAGGCCAAGGACGAAGTCAGCGGGGCCTCGGCCAACCGCCCGCCGACCACGCCATTCCAGAACTCGATCTGAGCCAACACGAACGACACACCCATCGCACCGATGGCGATGGTACGGCTGAGCACTCTCCAACGATGGGCGGCAAGGATGATAAGCGCGAAGGCCACCACCGGTGGCAAAGGAATGAGCCAGGCGAGAGATGACACGGTCATAAGGTTGGACATCAACTCACAGCGTCCTGAGAAATGCTGAGAGCACGCTGTGCGCGTGCTCCCATGTTAAACAGTTCATCTGACAGGTGTCAAATCCCACCCAATAGCGGCACCATTAACTGGCTAATGCCGCGCTATACACGTGATAACCGTCAGCCCCATACCGAGCGACTGCATCCACCAGCGCCGAACTGGTGCACAGGTGCGGGTTGTACACCACTTCGGCGAGTCCGAGGGTGTGGTCTACGTTGGCGTCGAGCACGCCGCGTAGTGAAAGCAGGCCGTTTCGAACGCGCAGGGCGCAGTTCGGGCATCGCATTCCCCACACGGTCAGGTAAGCGGTCTGGATCTCCTTGAGCTCCTCGGCGGTGGGTTCTTTCTCGATCGCTTCTACGTGACAGACATCCTGCATGACGTATGCTCCTAATGGCAGCCAGAGTGCTCCGTCTGCTTATTCTTCTCGGCCTTCGACGCTGCCTCTGTCGTCTGATCGGCAGGCTGTGTGTGCTGTGCGTGATCCGCGCCCGTCGTCTGATTGCCAGACTGTGTGTGTTGCGAATGATCCTCATGGCCGCCGTGACCGCCATGCATGAACAGGTGGCTGGCCATAAATAAGCCGAACAGCCCAAAGGTTAACACCGTCCCCGGATCGACTTTGAATACAAAAATAGCAGCGAGCCCCGCAATGAGGCTGATGCCGACGACAATCATGGCAGTGCGCAGCGTGCGATTGCCGGTAAGTGCGCCAAAGTTCATAATAGTTCTCCTTCGCGTGAAAGCAAACTTGTGTTTCGCTTTCACAGGTCACTCTATGCGTTGCACACCACACTGGGAAGCGCCACATTGCTCGGTAGGGCACAGGCAATTCGGCGGGGATGGTCAATGGGTCAAATGATGTCTATGTAGCCCCGCAACCGGTAGATCAGTTTCCCAATCAGCCAGCCTGCCAGACCGCCCGCGGCGGCCACTAGCCAATGGATTGGGTGGGCGTTGCGTGCAAGGGCCAATTCACCGGTAAGGTAGCCTAGGAATGCTCCGCCTGACAGTGTGGCAAGTATGAGTAACGGTAGGCCACGATTCTTGGGTTTGGTCGCAGGTCGGGACTGTTGGTAGACTTGGACATGTTTCCTCCAAATGAAATGAAAGGCACAGGCAATTCAGTGGAGATGGCGTTTCAGCGCCCGGTTAAATGATGTCTGTTTCTCCCCTCAAACGATAGATCAGTTTGCCGATCAGCCAACCCACAACGCCACCCACGATGCCCAGGCCCCAATGGATTGGGTGTTGGTATAAGAATGCGAGCTGGCCGATGAGGTAGCCCAGGAATGCTCCACCAGCGAGTGTGGCTAACACAATGAGCGGAGT
>JAMDDR010000394.1:6537-11347 GCA_023488685.1 Chloroflexota bacterium
TGAGGACTTAGGCGCCGTCGTGGGTAGTTTGTTTATCTTGGACATGGTTTCTCCAATTAATAAAGTACAAAGACTCACTCGATTCTGACCCTACTGGTAACTCATTCCGTCGAGGACACTCGCTGCGTAGGGGAAGTCTTTCGCGAGCACGGATTTGAGCTGATCGGCTAGCTCCGGGCTAACCATGGCACTCGTGACGTGCGGCAGCACGATCTGAGCCAACGCCAGATCGAATGCGACGGCGCGTTGGCGCACCGCGTGACGGTCGAACAGACCATTGCCATCGTTGTCCCAGGCGTTGGCGAGGTAGATCAGCACTTGCCCACGCACCCATGGCGGCAACACAACTCCGTGTTGCTTCAATGTATGCTCGATTTTGAACAGCGGTTGCAGACTCGCAGGGTTTTGTTCCAGGATGTGGCTCATCTTCAAGCAGGCATCTCGCTCGGTGCGAACGCGGGCATGCAGGAATACGCTCTCGCCTGCAGCGCAGCTTAGCCAGCGCGGGCGTCGTGGACCCCTGCTGGCGGCAGGCCAGTGGATGATCGTTGCCATTTCCTGCAGGTCCTGGCCGGGAGCCTCAAACTGATCCCCATCCATGGTGCCTATCAACAACAGATTGGGCGGATAGGGGATGGGTTCGGTCAGGTGCACGCCCGGCAGTTGCATGATCTGTCCATGCCGGAGCTGGAAGGCAACCTCCGAGAAAAGGCCGGCCACTTCCGCCGGGCTGATGCGAGCAAGACAGGCAACCAGCACGCGCTGCGCATTCTCAGGCCGCCACGCCTCCCCAATCAGGTCTATGATCTCTCCTGTATTGAGGCGTGTTTGGGCTTCCGTGAACAGGCCGACGTTCCCACTCTGCCCAGCCCACCAGGCGTGGCCCACGAGCGTATGGAATCGTGCGGTGTCGCCGCCGGTCAGGACATGTGCCAGGGCCTGGACCGCTGTCACCTTGCCGCTGCGTGCAGGCCCGGCAATGATCGCCAGCGGCTTTGACTTGAGCGCCACGTAAAGGTTCACCATGGCGCTTGGATCGACCCGCACGCCGGTTTCTGCAGATACCCGGAGGAGGTTCGCAATGGTAACGCGCTCGGCACTGTCAGACGCATGTTGATCGTGCTCAGGCGGGCGGATGGTCGCTGCATGGATCATCTTTGCTGCTGTCTAAAATGCTTTAGCAGGCTTTGCGAACTGCACAGCCCCCAGCACAGCGCGGTAACCACAAACAACAATCCCAGGGCGGTGGCGAAGCCGGCCTGCAGACCGAAAAAGAAGGCGATGGCAAAGGCAAGGGGCAACGTGCACAGCCATACGGCCAATCCCAGCACCATCTTGTCTGCCCGGCTCAGCAAGTGTGTCTGCATCATGGTCTCCCTGCCGGGTGGAGCGGGGGACGCGCTCCACCCGGCGCCGCGGTCAGCGCGGTGATTGGCCTAGCAATTGCTTCTTCACTCGCGCTGTGACAAGAGGCATGCTGACGATCAGGCTGAGTAGCCCGACCCAGACCGTGCCGCCGAGCTTTGCCACGGGCGGGTAATCCCCGCCCAGGCTGGCGGCCAGTAGAAACAACGTCGCCGTGCCTGCTGATATGGGGAGATAGATCAGTGCGCTCCGGCGCGCCACCTGCTGCTCGACTTGTTCATGTTCCATAGTGACACTCCTTCCAAGCGGATTGGGATATGTGTTCAGTTTCAACGCTATTGCGTCACAACAGCGAACGTTCCGTCCGCGGTTAGATTGTGGCCGTATCAGCCAGAGGTGACTTCGCTACCCCCTGGCCATGACTTGACTGATGCCAGCCCCGATCATGCCGCACTGACGGCTTGAACCGCTTGAGCAACAGCGTGTTCAGCGTAACCGTCACCGAACTGACTGCCATTAACAAGCCGGCCAGTTCTGGGCTGATGATCACGGACATGATCGGATAGAACAGGCCCGCTGCCAGTGGGATGCCCAGCGTGTTGTAGACAAAGGCCCAGAACAGGTTTTGCTTCACCTTGCGCATGGTGGCCTTGGCCACCTCCAGCGTGACCACCACATCGCGGATGTCGTCCTTGATCAGAATCACGTCGCCGGTCTCTTTGGCCACGTCTGTGCCACTGCCAATGGCCATGCCCACGTCGGCTTGCGCCAGCGCTGGTGCGTCGTTGACGCCATCGCCCACCATGGCGACCTTCCTGCCGAGCGTCTGGAGCTGCTTGACCTCTGCGGCCTTATCTTGCGGCAGCACCTCAGCCAGTACGCGATCGATGCCCACCTGCCGCGCAATGGCTTCCGCGGTGCGGCGGTTGTCGCCGGTAATCATGGCGACTTCCAGTCCCAGCCGGTGCAGTTGGGCCACCGCCGCTGCCGAGTGCTCTTTGAGCGTGTCGGCGACGGCGATCAGTCCGGCGGGCGTCCCGTCCAGGGCGACGAACATGACCGTCTTGCCGTCGCCCTCCAACTGCTCGGCCTGTGACATCAATGGCGCGAAGTCGATGCGGCGTTCGCGCATCAGCTTGCGGTTACCCAGCAGCAGGTTGCGCCCATCCACGCGCGCTTCCACGCCGTGGCCCGGGATGGAGTCAAACGATTCGGCGTCGGCGAGCGCCAGCCCGCGTGTTTGTGCGCCGCGCACAATCGCCTCGCCGAGCGGGTGCTCGCTGTTCTTTTCGGCGCTGGCGGCCAGGCGCAGCAGGATTTTCGATTTTTGATTTTCGATTGCGGATTGGATTGCGGATTGACTGGCGGACGTTGGGTTCAAATCCAATCCGCAATCCAAAATCCCCAATCCAAAATCGGAAATGACCACATCTGTAACGGACGGCTCGCCCTTCGTCAGCGTGCCGGTCTTGTCAAAGACGATGGTCTGCAGCTTGCTGGCGTTCTCGATGGCCTCGGCGCCCTTGAACAAAACGCCGTACTCGGCCGCCTTGCCCGTCCCAGCCATCATGGCGCTGGGTGTCGCCAGTCCGACGGCGCATGGGCACGAGATCACCAGCACCGTCACCGACAGCAGCAGGCTGAAACCGAACACGCCGATGGCGCCCAGCTTGTACGGCGAGAGGATGAAGCTGGAGTCCGGGTTGAAGTAGGCCTGGTAACCGAGGAAGAACCAGAACACGAATACCAGCACTGCCAGTGCGTGCACGCCCAGGATGAAGTGACCCGCCACCCAGTCGGCCAGTTTCTGGATGGGGGCCTTGCTCGCCTGCGCGTCCTCCACCAGCTTGATGATTTGCGCCAGCGCCGTGTCCTTGCCCACTTTGGTCGCGCGGAACTTGAACGCGCCGGTCTTGTTCAGCGTGCCGCCGATCACACTGTCGCCAGCCTTCTTTTCTACGGGTAGGCTCTCGCCTGTGAGCATGGACTCATCCACCGCTGAGTAGCCTTCGGTGACTGCGCCGTCCACCGGGATACTTTCTCCGGGGCGAACGATTATCAGATCGCCGGACTCCACCTCGTCGGCGGGCAACACGACCTCTTGTCCAGCGCGGATCACGTGTGCGATCTTGGGCTGCAGTTTCATCAGTTTGCGGATGGCCTCGGAGGTGCGCCCGCGTGTCAGCGCCTCCAACCAGCGTCCAAGCACGATGAAGGCCGTGAGCAGCGCGGCGCTCTCGAAGAAGGTTGCGCCCTCGCCCCCGAAGCCGGCCGTGGGGAACAGCGTGTTGATCACGGCGATGCCGTAGGCGGCGCCGATGCCGGTGGCATATAGCAGGTTCATGTCGGTCACGCCGTGTTTCAGGCCGCGCCAGGAGTTGACGAAGAACTGCCGCCCGGGCCCCAGCACGATGGGCGTGGTCAGCAGGCCGATGACCCACTTGTAGGACAGGAACTCGGGGATGATGGCCTTGAGTGGGCCGAGCATGTCGTAGAACGTGCCGATCATGACGACCAGGCCAACCGCGGCCGCAATGATCAGGTTACGACCCTGGCGGCGGATTTCCTCCTCGCGCGCCTGCCGCTCGCGGTCCACCGCGTCTGCGCTGGTTCCCGTGCCGCGTTCGGTGGCTTCATAGCCGGCCTCGTGTACGGCACGCTTCATCTGGCTCACTGTGACCAGATCGTGCACATACTGTACACGTGCCGTACCCATCCCCAAGTTAACGGTGGCGTTCAACACGCCGGGAAGTTCTTTCAGTGCGCCCTCGACGTGTGCGACGCACGACGCGCAGGTCATGCCACGCACATCCAGCGTCAGATCATTGACTGGAACAGCGTAGCCCACGTCATCGATCGCTCGCCGCATCTGGGCCAATCCCACTTGCGCCGGGTCGTAAACCAGGCTGGCTTTGTTCGCCCCCAGGTTGACGACGACATTCGATACGCCCGGCAACGCCTGAAGCGCCCCTTCGACGTGCGCGACGCACGAGGCGCAGGTCATGCCGCTCACGGGTAAGCTAAGTTCGAGTTTAGATGATTCGCCCATGTTCTTTCTCCGCTGCTTAAGATACGCCGCAATTAAGGTCGTAACCAGCGCAATATCACTCGCCGTGACACAGGCATTTATGCGTAGGCGGCCTGGGCGCAGGAGGTGGATGGCAAGGCGGATGAAAAAGTGCAGCGGCACACAGAACGAGGCCCCTGTGTGCCGCTGCGCTTGCCAATACCCATCGGGCTCTGAGTAATCAGTAGTTATGTCGGCGGAGATGCGCTCCTTGGAATTTCGGCGATCATGGGTACTCCGCTGCCGACAGAGGCATGACTGCTGACATGAAGTTCAACTCGCGGAGCATCCTTCATCCCGCGCACCAATCGCCCGTGCTCCAGGCGCACGATCCGATCCGCCAACTCGCCCACCGTCTGGTCATGTGTCACGAGTACC
>JAMDDR010000449.1 GCA_023488685.1 Chloroflexota bacterium
GGGGGAGGGATAGACAAGATAATAGACAGTTTGGCGTTGCCGTCTCGTTTACAATTCAGGGAAGCGCAATGATGAATAGATCTGCTGACTCAGTCAAACACTGGCAGGGCTGGCTTGCCGAGTTTAATTACTTCGCCAGCGCCAAAGGGTGGCGCGAGTTTGTTGTCACCCCTGGCGACGATGAAACCACGGCCTGGTACTGGTCGGCGGTGTACGTAATCCTGCTGCAATCCGCCCTGGCGAACGCGATGCTGCTGGCCTGCTTACAACTGCCGCAAGACGAGGCAGAGGCAGCCATTGCTGATATCGCGCGCGGGTCGCGCGGGTCTCGGTTCGGAAAGCCGCCGAGTGACATCCGGCGCGCGATGCGCGAGCTGTATCACGAATCCACCCGGCGCATCATGCGTGACCTGCCGACGATCACCGATTTGTTTGAATCGGTCTTTTTGCACTATCTGCACGGCGAGTACGATGTGAATGTCGACGCAAACCTCATGATACGCGACGCACTGTCGCTATCGGCTGCGCGCAATCGGGATGGAGCGCTGGCTCAGTTGGGCCGCGCTGGCGCCACTGCGTTGCGTGGCGGGCGCCTCTGGTCGGGATGGACGGGCGAAGGCACGCCGGAGTTTCGCCATTGGGCTCTGTCGCTGACGACCATGCTGGAGAACTTGCGGCCGGTGTTGCCGTTGGATGAGATCGCGGCAGAGCGTTCGCGCGCGGAGGAGCGGTCTACGGCATTGGCCTCAGAGTCGCCGCACCGCCAGAAGACGTTGGATGACGCCGGCGAGCTGGACGAGCAATTACAACTGGAGCAACAGGCCACGGCACTGGTCTCCGACTGGCTTGCCCTCACGGAGCGTGAGGCGCCCCTGAGTGATGATGAGATCCAGCAGATGGGTGATCGTTACGAGCAGTTTGCCTCGCTGGCAGCCCGCACGCTGGCGATGCGGCAGACCATGCCCGAGGACCTGGATGGCGAAGGCGTGACCCGCCTGGCTGTCATCGTGCTTGGCATGTTGCGTTACACCAAGGGCCACGTCCTGGACATGCTGATCGAACTGATCGCGAAGCAGGATGAACTGGAGGACGACGAGATCGTTCACAACGCCATCTGGGCGCTGCAGCAAATGGGCGATGCCGCCATCCAGCCGGCGTTTGACTTCGTGCGCTACTCCAGCCTGGAGGACGCCCGCACCGACATGCTACAGGTGCTGGCTGTCGTCGGGCGCAACTCAGACCAGGTCTTCAACTACCTGGTCCAGCAGTTCTCCGAGACGCCATGGGCGAGCGGCAAGGCGCGTTATGCGCTGCCTCTTTCGTTAACACACGATGCGCGTGCAGTGCCGGTCATCGTGGGCGCGCTGCGCGGCCCCGAGGTCACGGAAAGCGACGCGTGGACGCTGCTGGACGCATTGCAGGAATTGAACGTCACGTTCTACATCAATCACGATACCCGTGCCGTCAACATTCCTGAGTACGGGATCATCGAGGATGTACTGCCGGTCGATTGGCGCTCCCGCACGGAGCTGGAGGAAGAACTGGCCGAGTCCGGTGATGACTGGGATGACGACTGGGATGAAGATGACGATGATGACGACGACGGGGACGCCCCTGATGGCGGCGAGTTCAAACACGACGATTACTATGACGACGTCCTCTATGACGAGCAGGGTATCCCGCGTTGCCCTGATTGCGGCGCCGAAATGCACTACATCGCCGGCCGCTGGGTGCACTCACCTACCCCGTTCGATACGACAAAGTAAGTCAACGAATGAGGATGGTACCCAGTAGAAGCCTGTCGCCGGCGCCTGTAGAACCGGTGATCGCCAGGCGCTGGCCGGTGGCGCTGTCGTACACACCGATATAGAGACCATAGGTGCCGGCTGGTGTGCCGGGCTTGATCCATATCGCGCGCTGGTCCACGATCTCCTCACCCGCCTGCCACGTCGTGGTCGGTCGAAAACCACCCACCGGTTCGGCGTCGTTTTGCGCCACGGGGGGGGCATCTGCCGGGCCGAGATGGACGAACACCTTGTAGCGTTGCGCCAGGCTGGCATTGCTGCGCCACACCAATTGCAGCGGGATCAAATCCCCGTTACTGCGGGGGTCCAGGTCGATCGCGTCGGACCGCAGCGTGATGGCGACGCTGGCATCGCCAGCGCCAAAGCCGGCATCGATATCGTGGGCCTGTTTGGGTGCGTGTGTGGCGTATACCGCGAGGCGAATGTTGCCGATCCACTGTTCGTCGGCCTTGAAGGCGTGTGTGGCCAGCCAGCGCTCGAACCTGCTCTCGGGGTCGGACTCGCGTTCGCCGTAATACAGCACGAACAGGCGCGTGTATTGTTCCACGATGGGTTGCAGGGCCGTCGCGACGGCGGCCTCATTCTCGGGACGGTATGGCAGGGCGATCGCTGGCGCGCCCTCGTGATGATAGTATGTGAACACTTCCCACTGGTTGGGCGCGTTGAACAGCACAGCGTCACCCGCGCGCGCGTTTTGCGCCACCATGCGCGCAATGCTGCGATAGTCGTCGCGCGCATAGGCGGGGTTGTTATACAGGTTGTCGAGCGAAGGAGCCAGGCTGATGATGACGAGGCACGTAAGCGCGCCCTCGGCCAGCCCCTTCCCCAGGATGAAAAAGCCCCTGGACCGCCCGGCGCTGGCGCGCCAGCCAAACGCCGCATCGACGATGCCGGCGATCCCACGCGCCGCCAGGGTCAGCAGCGGCGGTGCACATACTAGCAGGAACTTCAGATAGGCCTCGCGATACAGCTTGAACACGAACAGCAGGGTGAAAGGCAATGCCGCGAGCACGGCCAATGCGACAGCCGCAAAGCCATGCTGGGAAGCACGCTGGCTCGCCTGGTCACCGGCCGTCCGCTGGCGCAACGCCTGCCACAGGGCGGACAGCAGGGCAGACAGCAAGCCAATCGACGCTAATCCGCCGACCACGACCATCGGCAACAACGCCTGGTCAAGTGGCAGGGTGCGCCCGGTCACCAGCCAGCGGTAGGCGTCGAGCACGGCGGCGCCCAGCTCCTCATGCTGCGGCGTCACCGTCCACGAGGTGACCTGCCGGATGGCGATGGGCAGCCAGGGCAGAAATAACGCGATGGCGACCACGTTCATGGCGATGTAGACGCCCAGCGCCCGCAGGCGATCCTGCCGAGCGAACGCCAGCCATAGCAACACGCATATCCCCTGCGCGATCATCACGAAGGGATAGGCATACTGGGTGTACAGGCCGGCTGCCGTGGCAAGCACGTAAAGTGCGATTTTGGATTTTCGAATTTTAGATTTTCGATTTGTGATTTTCGATTTAAGAGCGTTTCCAGCCGGGGTTGAATCCACGCGAAGCGTCCCCAATCTAAAATCTAAAATCCCAAAGAGTGCCCACGTCGAGGCGGTCGCTGCCAGCGCCAGGAGGATATACATGCGCGCTTCCTGGCTGTAGTAGACCGCGAACGGTGAGAATGCCACCAGAGCCGCGGCGATGAGACCTGTTTGCGAGCCGAACAAGCTGCGCCCGGCCAGGTAGGTAAAGACGACCAGCAGCGCGCCGGCCAGCACCGACAGCGAGCGTAGCGCAGCCTCGCTCTCGCCGAAGGCCATGCGCCAGTAGTGCAGCGCGACGTAATACAACGGAGGGTGGATGTCACCGCCGGCGCCCTCGATGATGAGTTGCAGAGAGCGCTCGGCAATACGCGCGCTGTTGCCTTCGTCGTACCACAGGGATTGTGCGTCCAGCTTGTGCACACGCAAGGCAACACCGAGGAAGACTACGACCAGCAAGGCAGCGGTGTGTGCGATTTGCGCTGCAGAGAGGCGTAGTAGGCGCGTCGATTTCATTGCTGGGGGGAGTTTACCACCGGCGATCTTCCTGCGCCCTCGCCAGAGCCCCCATCAGATGCGGTAAGATAGATACGAAGCATTCATCGTTGCTTTATTGCTGCCTGTCACGCTCCAAATGTGAGTAACCCCCCGCCCATCACGGGGTTGTCTGTCATGCAGGGATCATCCATGACCGCTCGACAAGGAGAAGACAGTGAATATCTTGCTTGTGTACCCCGAGTTTCCAGACACGTTCTGGAGCTTTAAACATGCGCTCAGATTCGTTCGAAAAAAGGCTTCTACGCCGCCACTGGGCCTGGTCACCGTCGCTGCGATGCTGCCTGAAGGGTGGAACAAACGCTTGATCGATGCCAACGTACAGGACCTGACCGACAAGGACCTGGCGTGGGCCGACTATGTGTTCATCAGCGCGATGGTGGTGCAGCGCGCATCGGCACGCAGGATCATCGACCGCTGCAAGGCGCGCGGGCTGAAGGTGGTGGCCGGCGGTCCACTGTTCACATGCGAGCCGGGGCAGTTCGCCGACGTCGATCACCTGATCCTGAACGAGGCGGAATTTACGCTACCGCCGTTTCTGGCCGACCTGGCACACGGTCGACCGCAGCGCGTCTATACGAGCGACGAGTTTCCGGACATCCGCCAGACGCCTGTGCCGCTGTGGCACCTGATCGACCTGAAACGTTATGCCACGATGAGCATCCAGTTCTCGCGCGGCTGCCCGTTCAACTGCGATTTCTGCAACATCACCGCCCTGCTAGGCCACCGGCCGCGCACCAAGACGGCAGCACAGATCATCGCCGAACTGGACAGCTTGTACGCGCTGGGCTGGCGCAAGACGGTGTTCTTCGTGGACGACAACTTCATCGGCAACAAGCGGCAGATTAAGACCGAAATCCTGCCTGCGCTGATCGAATGGCGCAAGGGGAAGGTGGGCATGTCGTTCGACACGGAGGTGTCGATCAACCTGGCCGACGACGAAGAACTGATGGGGCTCATGGCGCGGGCTGGGTTCACCAATGTGTTCGTGGGCATCGAGACGCCCAATGAAGACAGCCTGGTCGAGTGCAACAAAAAGCAGAACACGCACCGCGACCTGGTCGAGAGCGTCAGGCGCATCCAGCGGGCCGGTCTGCAGGTGGAGGGCGGGTTCATCGTCGGCTTCGACAGCGACACGCCGTCCATCTTCCAGCAACAGATCGACTTCATCCAAAAAAGCGGCATCGTCATGGCGATGGTTGGGCTGTTGCAGGCGCCTTACGGCACACAGCTCTACCAGCGCATGAAAGAGGAGGGCCGGCTGACGGACGAGATATCGGGCGACAACGTCGATGGCACGACCAACATCATCCCCAAGATGAACCTGGATGTGTTGCGCGAGGGTTACCGCAAGCTACTCGCCCAGCTTTACTCGCCCGAGTATTACTACGAGCGGGTCAAGACGTTCCTGCGCGAGTATCGCGCGCCACAGATCAGGGTGCACCTGGAGTTCAACGAGATCCTGGCGTTCTTCCGCTCGATCTATCGCCTGGGCATCAAGGGTGTGGAGCGCGTGCAGTATTGGCAGTTGTTCTTCTGGACCTTATTCCGCCGGCCCAAGTTGTTCCCGCTGGCGATCACACTGTCGATCTACGGCTTCCACTTCCGCACGGTGTGCCAATCGCACGTGCAGTGATTGGCTGGTAGCTGGTCGCTAGTCGCTGGTGGCTGGTTGTTAGAGATTGGAGATTAGAGATGGGTCAAGGCCAATCTCCAACCTCCAATCTCTAATCTCTCTTCTCCGCGCCCTCTGTGGTTAAATAGCCCTCTCATGACCGATCTCTCGCCCGTTTCCGGGCCACCTACCGCCGGTGCGCAGCCGGTGCCCCCCGCTGCCTTCCACATCATGCTGAAGCCGCGCGGCGCGATATGCAATCTCGACTGCAAATACTGCTATTTCCTGTCGAAGGAGATGCTGTATCCCGGCAGCCGCTTCCGCATGGCCGACGATCTGCTGGAGGCGTACACACGCCAGTACATCGAGGCACAGCGCGTGCCGGAGGTGACGTTCGCCTGGCAAGGCGGCGAGCCGACGCTGATGGGGCTGGACTTCTTCAAACGGGCGATCGAATACCAGCGCAAGTACTGCAAGCCCGGCATGCGCGTGTTCAATGCCTTGCAGACGAACGGCACGACACTCGACGCCGAATGGTGCCGCTTCCTGCATGACAATGACTTCCTGATTGGACTGAGCCTGGATGGGCCACGCGAGTTGCACGACACCTACCGCGTGGACAAGGGCGGCAAGCCGACCTTCGAACGGGTGATGGCAGCCGCGCGCTTGATGCAGCAGCACCAGGTCGAGTTCAACATCCTCACCACGGTCCATGCCGCCAACGCCGGGCACCCAATCGAGGTTTATCGCTTCCTGCGCGATGAGGTCAAGACCCGCTTCGTCCAGTTCATCCCCATCGTGGAACGCGCGAACGACACGGGCTTTCAGGAGGGCGACCAGGTCACCAAGCGCTCGGTCACCGGCAGGCAGTACGGCGACTTCCTGATCGCCATCTTCGACGAATGGGTGCGTCACGACGTGGGCCGCGTGTACGTTCAAATCTTCGACGTCGCGCTGGCCGCATGGCTGGGCCAGCGCCCCGGTCTGTGCATCTTCGACGAGACATGCGGGCAGGCGCTGGCAATGGAGCACAATGGCGACGTGTACTCGTGCGATCACTTCGTGGAGCCCAGGCACAAGCTGGGCAACATCGTCGACATCCCGCTGATCGAGATGGTGAGTTCGCCACAGCAATGGCGCTTTGGCCAGGCCAAGCGCGACAGCCTGCCACGTTATTGCCGCGAATGCGAGGTGCGCTTCGTCTGCAACGGCGGGTGCCCCAAAGACCGCATCCGCTACACGCCCGAGGGTGAGCCGGGCCTGAACTATCTGTGCGAGGGGTTCCGCGCGTTCTTCAACCATATCGACCCGGCCATGAAGTTCATGGCGGCCGAACTGCGCGCCAGGCGGCCCCCCGCCAACATCATGCGCCACCTGGCACAGCAGGATGCCGAACTGCAACGCCGCTTCGCCACAGCCCGGCGCAATGACCCCTGCCCATGCGGGAGTGGGCGCAAGTTCAAGCAGTGCCACGGGCGTGGTTAAATCAAACCAGTATGACCACTTACGTCGCCCAGATCGCTCCGCAGCGCAGCACCCAGTATGCGGCGCTGGCCAATGCGCTCGCGCCGCACGAGCTGCGGCTATGTCTGTCAAGCCGCTCGCCGGATCCACCCATCACCAGCATGGAGCCCGTCGAACTGGGAGGGCAGGACTACCTGAAGTTCGAGCTGGCGGCGCCACTCGACGAGGGGCAGTTGCGCGAGTTTGGCATGCTGGCGATGACCAGCGCATTCTTCGAGCACCGCGACCATCTCGATGCCAACGCAGGCCCATGGTTGCGCCCCATCGAGACCGGCTTTACGCCCGCCTTCCCGCCCGACCTGGTGGTGACGCGCCGCTACAAGGGCAAGACGAACGAGCTGTTTACACAGTTTCTATGCAACATCGCGCGTTATAGCAGCGCCTTTGCGGCGGAGCCATGGCCGTCGTTGCGGCTGTTCGATCCGCTGGCGGGTGGCGGCACCACGCTGTTTGCAGCGCTGGTGCTCGGTGCGGCGGCGGCCGGCGTCGAAAAAACGTCCGGCGATGTGGAAACCACCGCCGCCTTCATCGAGCAGTACGCGCGGGAGCAGCATATCCCTTGCAAGTTGATGGAACAACGGCTAAAGAAGTTGGGGCGGCGCTGGTGGTTCACGCTCGGCAAGGATGAGCCCAGCCAATGCGTCCTGGCGTGCGGCGACACGGTGCAATCGGCCGAGTTGATGAACGGTGTGAAAAAGCCACACCTGATCGTGACAGATCTGCCCTACGGCATCCAGCACCACGGCGAGTTGACCGGACTGTTGGGCAAGGCGTTGCCGGTGTGGGCATCGCTCCTGCTGCCCGGTGGCGCCATAGCCATGGCCTGGGAATCCACCCGTTTCCCGCGCGCGGACATGATCAGCCTGGTTGAGGCTACCTGTCCGCTGATCGTGTTGAACGAGCCCCCTTACGACCAGTTGTCGCACCGGGTGGACCGCGTGATCAAACACCGCGATGTGCTGGTGGCGCGCAGCTACTGATAGCGGTTTTCAAAGCGCAGCCCGTGGCCGCGCACCGTGACAATGTACTCGTGCTCGGAGTCGCGCTCGGCGATGCGGTCACGCAGGCGGCGCACCAGCGCATCGATGGCCTGTTCGCTCACACCGTAAGCGCTCTCGCCCTCCCACCCCTTTTCGACGATTTCCTGGCGGCTGACCAATGAGCCGTTCGCGTCCATCAACAGTTCCAGCAGCCGGTATTGCTGGACGGACAAGGGTGGATCGAGATTTTCTTCCGCGATGAACACACGCCGGCTATCCTTGTCGAGGCGGATGCCGCGCACCGCCGCGCGCATCCCCTGGCTGATCGGACGGGCGTTGAGCGGCGCCGTCGCGTCGCTGCCCACGAATGCAATCTTGACGCACAAGGCGACCTGTATTTCGTCGCCGTCGTGAAGCACCTGCGGTTCTCGCACCTCCTTGCCATTGAGGAAGGTGCCATTCTTACTCTCCAGGTCGGTCAAGACAAAGCCCGACTCGGACCGCTCGATTTTGGCATGTTTACGCGAGACCTGCCGCTCCGGTAGGAGCAGGTGTGCCACGCCGACCTCGCGTCCGATGATGACGCAGTCGCTGTCCATCAACCAGCGCTGGCCTGCCATCTGACCATTCTCGATTATGAGCATCGGGGAATCCTGGTTCATCACTGCAATTCTAAGATATTTTAGACGGGCACCCGTCGGTCAGCGTTCGGCAATGGGACATCAAACGCCGACTGAACGTCTATCGAAAAATAGCAATCGTCATTTAAAATGGATGCATGCTGTCTCGTGGAACGATCCTGCGTAATCGCTACCGTATCGTCCAACCCATAGGCCAGGGCGGGATGGGTTCCGTTTATCTTGCCGAAGACTTGCGGTTGGAAGGGCGCAAATGCGCGATCAAGGCCGTGCGGATCGACCCTACGTCAGAGAAGGAAGTGGTGAACGAGCTGCAACACCAATTCTCACGCGAAGCCAGCATCCTGGCGCGGCTCGATCACCCCAACCTGCCCAAGGTGTCCGACTACTTTACCGAAATCGACCAGGACTACCTGGTGATGGACTTTGTCTCGGGCAAAGACCTCAAGGAGATCGGCGACGAGGCCCGCCGCAACAACCGCTTTCTTACCGAGGTCGAGGTGTTGAACTGGGCGCGCCAGTTGTGCGACGCGCTCGACTACATGCACAACCAGGATACGCCGGTGCTGCACAGGGATATCAAACCCAGCAATATCAAGCTCACGCCGAGCGGGTTGATCAAGCTGGTGGACTTCGGATTGGTGAAAGTGCTGGCCAAAGACGATTCGCGCACTGTCACGGTGTTGCAAGGGCGCGGCACGGCCGCCTACACGCCGTTGGAGCAGTACGGCGAAGACGATACCCACACCGACGCTCGTTCCGACATTTACTCGCTCGGCGCGACGCTGTACCAACTGCTCACCAACCAGGCGCCCGCCGAGGCCAAGCAGCGCTTTCTCAAGCCGGAATCGCTCATCCCGCCACGCACGCTGAACCCGGCCATCTCGGAAGTGGTGGAGCGCGCGATTGTGACCGCGATCTCGATGCATCCTGATGACCGGCCGAGAACGGTGGCCGAATTTCGCGATCAATTGTTGAGTGGGCGCGACAGCGATGGCTCGTTGCGTGCGCCGTCGGTGAACACCACCGAGACGGTCCTGGACCTGGTGCGCGATAACGTCTTGTGGATCATCCTCGCCGGCGCAACCATGCTGGTCGGCCTGCTGGCGACCATCCTGAAGTGAACGCCTGAAGTGAATGTGCGTAGGCCGCCGTGCGCCGGCTCACCGCACCGTTTTGTAGCCCTAAAAGTATCCCTTGCGGATATTCCTTTTCCCGTGCGCGCGCCTATCCTCAGCCCGTAACCACGTGCCATGAGTGAATCAAATCCAGCAACTTTTCTCAATAGGACATACACACATGAGTCGCTCGGAACAACCCCGCGATTTGTTCAAACATGGTGAAACAGCCACGGCGAGAGTGCTCAGGCGTTGGGACACCGGGGTGGTATTCAACGGATACCCGCAGATTGGCCTTTTGCTCGAAGTTCATCCGGCCGGTCGTGCAACGTTCCAGGCTGAGGTGAAGACGGTTGTGGATCAACTGCATCGCGCAGAACTGGGGCCCGGCGCCGTGGTGGAAGTGAGATTCGATCCCGATCAGCCGGCGCGGGTTGCACTCTCGGCGTTGCCGGGTGCCAACACCCATGTCTGATCCAGCTCCACAAAGAAGCCCTGCTAGACTTGGGCGGATGAGGTCACCGACACGACAGGTCATCGCGTTATGTGTTGTCGTTGCCGCGTTGAGCGTTACATGCCTGAGCGCGCAGGCCGGTACGGCTCAACACACCCCTGCCGATCCCCCCACATTAGGGGGCTGCCCCGTGTTTCCGGCCAATAACATCTGGAATACGCCGGTTGATTGGTTGCCGGCGGATGCACATTCTGCAGATTACATCGACTCCATCGGCACAAACACCAGCTTGCATGCCGATTTCGGCACTGTCTGGGAAGGCGCGCCGATTGGCATCCCGTTCACCGTCGTTTTGGGCACACAGCCGCTCGTCACCATCGCATTCGACCGGTACAGTTGGAGCGCGGGCGAAAGCGATCCCGGACCCTATCCCATCCCGCCGGGTGCCCCCATTGAGGGAGGACCAGCGAGTGATGGCGACCGGCACGTGCTGGTGGTGGATAGCGGCCACTGCAAGCTGTACGAACTGTGGGATGCCTGGCCTCAGCCCAACGGCAGTTGGAGTGCCGGTTCAGGCGCTATGTTCGATCTGAACTCAAACGCCTTACGCACGGATGGCTGGACATCAGCAGATGCCGCCGGGTTGCCTATTCTGGCGGAGCTGGTGCGCTACGACGAGGTGATGGCTGGAGAGATCGCTCACGCCATTCGCTTCACAGCGCAACGCACCCAACAGGCATACGTGTGGCCCGCGCGGCATTTCGCCTCGTCCATCCTGGATACGGATGTGCCCCCCATGGGCCAGCGCTTCCGTCTGAAGGCATCCAAGGACATTTCGGGCTACCCGGCGCCGATCCGGGTCATCTTTACCGCTTTCAAACGGTATGGCATCATCCTGGCGGACAACGGCAGCAACTGGTACATCAGTGGCGAGCACAATCCTCTTTGGGACGACGACATGTTGGGGGATGCCTTCAGAACGTTGAAAGGGTCGGATTTTGAAGCGGTGGATGTGTCCAGCTTGATGATCGATCCGAATTCCGGCGCGGTGCGTGTGTTCAACGACGACGTGTTTGTGCCGATTGTGACAAGATGATCACCTGAAA
>JAMDDR010000175.1:0-7499 GCA_023488685.1 Chloroflexota bacterium
GACCCCATCCCCATCAGGATTTACCGCTGGGACAGATGTGGTGGCTACCACGGTGACTCCAGAATCCACAGCGGGATATGGATTCAAGAGATGCACATTCTTGGGCAACTATAAAGGAGTGGGGTTGCAGCCAGTTGCATTGTCACAGCCAGACACATTCAACACCCTCAGTCAAGCGCTTAATGACACGCAATGTGGAACCACCATCGAGACAACAGGCGTACTGGTGTGCCAGGTGCCCACCTCTGGGGGCTCCTTGAATAAGGGCGATGTCATTACCAAGATTAATGGCAAAAAGGTGAATGGCTGCGGCGACCTGGAAGGCACAGTCACTGGCACAGTGACACTAACAATTCTCCGCAGCGGCAATTAGCAACCAGGGATAACGGTCAAGCAGGTGCAATGCCACAAACGCGCGGCGGGTTTTGGACGCAGTTGTTCGAACGCTATCACCATCGGCATCGAAGAGGATTTGCCACGTGGTCCAAGCTGTGTGGTTTGTGCACCCGCTGTCAGCCTGCGACCTCGTTCGCCGGCATGCTCAACGCACAAATCGATTGAGTTCTTCCACCAGCAGGTGGACGGTGGTGGAGGGATTGTCCTCGGCAGGCCAGCAGGGCGAATACTGCGCCAGCAACCGCTGCGCATTGCGAATCGCATCGGGTTGTTTGCTCAGCAACTCACGGAACATGCTTCGGCTGTTCTTTTGATAGTGGTGGCCGAGCAACGCATCCAGCCTCGCGCTATAGCCGGCGCGCGAGATGCCTGTGCTGAAATAGTGAAAATGTAACAGGTACCACAGTTCAAACGCCTCATTGGAATAAGCGACGCCAAAGCCCTCGCGGTTGGCACTGGTGATTGCTTCGTTGAAACGCTGCGTAGGCACATCATCGCGGTCGAACACGCACCAGATTTGATCGTAGGGTTTGCGTATATTCAGTTCGATGCGCGATTGGTCACGCACCTCCATGGCTTTGTTGACGACCCCGATGGGATCACCTGGCGCACCAATCACGCGAGCAAAGGACGCGTACGCACGGAAGTACTCGGGTTCGGTTTTCTGGCCTTCGCAGACGATCAGGAAACGTTGGCGTATCTCGCGGGTTCGATTTCGGCGTGGATGATAGCCACGGCCGGTTCTACGATGTAATTGGGGCATTGTTGCCTTATTCTCCGTTGTCGGATGCGCTGTCTTCCTTTACTCCCAGGTTGTCACGATCAGATGGGCTCAGCAGGTCGCGAAAATCACCCAGGAAGGGGATGGCGCCGTACCTGCCGAGAATATAATCCTTTTCAAAGCTGGCGTCGTTGCGCACGCCTTTAAACTCGACCAGGGAATAGAGTTGGCTGGCCTGGTGCTGGTCTTTCTCCACAAACCAGATCTGGTCGCGCCGGAAGAGGTGATTGGTCAGCAGGTTCGTGTCGTGCGTCGCGAAGACCAGTTGCGCGTTCTTCGGGTTTGTCTGGCGAGAGTTGAAAAGTTGCACCATGTTACGCGTCAGAATAGGATGCAGGCGGGCATCCATCTCATCGACGATCATCACCTGACCCTGTGCCAGCACGTCGACCAATTTCCCTGCCAGTGCGAACACCCGCTGTGTTCCATCGGACTCCTGGTCGTCCAGGTCGAACAGCACGGTCTCACCGGTGTCATTCTTCCGGTGCACGGTGTGTGCCGATGCCCGTGCAGGCATATACAACCATTGCTGCCGGCTACTTATACGCCGAGACGTTTCATCTTGGGATGACTCGTCGATCTGGCCGGATTGGCGAATGATTGCATCGGCTACCTCATCCCTATCGTGTTTCACGACCACATCGTCGAAGCCCAGGTTCAACCGGCGCAGCACCTCGAGCACCTTCTCGCGCTGTTCAGGGCTGGCGCGTTCCGTATCCAACATCTGTTCGGTCAGAGAGCGGTCGCGATCCGCCAGCCCTGAATCGACCCGCAGACGGGCGAACCAATCCACAACGGTCCGAGCAATCGCCCCGTTAAATTCTGCGACCACGGACAAAAACAGACGATTCTCGCGTGTTTTGCTCTCCAGCCCGGCACCTTCGCTCTTGAACGCGCCCTGGAGGTCGTACGCGTCGCCGTCGCGCGTGAAAAGCATCGCCTCGCGACGTTGCGGCACGTGATACAACCACTCGGATACCACGCGTTCCGGTGTTGCCTCAAAGCCGTAGCGGTACTGCCTGTCGCCCGCAAAGAAAACAAACTCGAAGGACGAGGGTTGCGTTGTGGATGTGCTGTCCAGCAGGAATGGCTCGACCTGGATGGGCTCGTTCACGTCTGAGTCCCGGCGAGCGCGAAATCGTGTCACAAAGCGGCGGGCGAAACGGATGGCCTTGATGAGGTTGCTCTTGCCACTGCTGTTGGCGCCGTAGATCGCCACGCTCTTCAGCAGCTTAACCCCATCCATCTCGAAGGTGTTGTCTGCATCAAGCTGCTTGTCTTTTGCCACCGCCTTGGTGGCAACCAAACTTAGCGTTTGTGGTTCCTTGATCGAGCGATAGTTGGCGACAGTCAGTTCTATAAGCATGCCTCTCCCACATTCGAATGGCTTTATTTGTGAAAAAGTCACAAAAAAGCCATCTAGTGGGTTTATTATAAGGCACTTATGCGCCCGTGAGCCACGCCAGACAGTCCGGCCACCAAGGCTCGGGATCCCGAAAGTCCATATGTCCCAGGCCGGGAATGAAATTGACCTGGACGCGATCGGCTGAAGCCGGCTAAGCCCTGGCAAAGATTGCAGCCATCTTATCGAGGCATTGCTCCAAGCCGGCTTTGGATATCTCAACCACTTCATCCGTGGTATAGCCGTATTCCGTGATGGTTATTTCAGTCCTGCCGTTGCCCAGGTCCTTGAAGGTGTTGACGTTACGCACATCCTTCGGGATGCCCGCAGGCATGCCCATTTCGGTAGGGTCGAATGCTTTGCCGTCTTTGTCGGTGAAGTGGAGGATGTATTCGAACCGTTGCAGCGGCACAATTTTCTGGTAGGTCCACGTGTTGTACATGTCCTGGCCGCCAAATTCCTTTGGCGCGCGCATGCAGACAAGCGATGTTCCACCCTCACGAAAATCCATCCTGGCCAGGGGACAGGTAAAGCCAGCCGGTCCCCACCATTGCGTCACGTACGCGGGGTCGGACCAGGCCTTCCAAACGAGCTCGACGGGCGCGTCAAAAACGCGGGTCACGACGAGATCGCGTTTCTTTGGTTCGGTGCTCATAGTTGCTCCTCCTTAAGCAAACGCCGCGGCTAACCGATGACCATGCCACCGGTGATATTGATGATCGTGCCGGTCATACCGCCCGCCTGTTCAGAGGCCAGGAACGCCACCACGTCTGCCACCTGGGCCAACGTGGTCACCCGGCGGAGCATGGTCATCTGCGCCAGCGCGGCCGTGATGCCGGCGCTATCCAATCCACCGCTGTCCTTCTCGAAGACGTCGGTGCGCAAGTCCTTCGTAAATAATTCGGGGACTGCCGCGATCTTTACGCCGAGGACGCGCACGCCGTGTTCGCCGACCTCGGAGGCCAGGGTGCGCGCGAACGACTCGATGGCCGCCGCGACGACCCCGGTGCTGCCCATCAACGGGGAGCCGCCCATCGAGCTGGCATTGGTCAGCGTGAGAATGGCGCCCGATCGCTGCTGGACCATCTGGCGCGCGGCCGCTTGGGCAGTGATGTAGTTCGACAGCACTCCTTTGATAATGGGACGAAAGAAATCGGCAGCCGGGATATCGACCAGTGGGATGCCTTGCACATACCCGCCGGCGTCCGTATCCCCATGCGTGATGAGGTTGATGGAGATGTCCAGGTGGCCCGCCCGTGCGACCACCGCCTGGACGTGCTGGTTGACCGCCTGCTCGTCGGTGGCGTCGACCACAGCCACCTCGGCGGCGCCGCCGGCGGCTGTGATGTCCGCAGCGACTGCCTCAAGCTTCGCGCGGGTGCGCCCGACGAGGAAGACCCTGGCCCCCTCACGGGCGAAGGTCCGGGCGACGCCGCCGCCGATCCCCCCACCTGCGCCGTAAACGATGGCGTTTTTATTCTCAAGCAACATGACAACTCTCCTTTAGCTTAGGTTACCGGATTTACGCTGAAACATTGGTATGGTCTATGGTCTAAAGACCATTGAAGATGGTCTAAAGACCATGTTCAGATGGTAGCCCGGCAAAAGGGCGCTGTCTTGTATCAAACGGCAAGCTGGCTGACTCAACGCATCCGTATGAGTTGAGCAGGCGTATACCCGATAAATTGCTTCAGCGACCGGGTCAGATGTGGCTGATCGACATAGCCAACCTCGTAAACAGTGTCGAGGATCGAAACGCCTTGCTTCAAGAGAGCCTCTGCATGTTGGGCGCGTTTCATCTGCCGAATGTGGCTTTGCGTCAAGCCGGTGGCTCGCAAGAAACGATGCCGCACGGTGCGTGATGGCATCTCTGGCAGTTCATCTTGTAACGCGGCGTTCACGACAGGATCGCTGACCAGTAGCTCCTCACGCGCCAGCCTGTTTACAAACGTGTCTGCATTTTCATAGTCCGGAAATTGCCAGGCAGAACCCTTCAACCAGAAGGAGTTGCGCGCCGCCCCAGGCAGGCCGGTCTCTACATCCAGGAAGTCCCTTGTGGGCAGATGGGGCATAAATGTGCCCAGTTTGAACTTGATCCAAAGAATCTCAGCGCCTTCGGTGTAAGACACAATGCCGGACGTGGTCAGTGGCCCGACGACGAATGGTTGTACGTTGCCGTTAAACTTCACCAGGACCATGTGCCAATGGCACTCGGCGGGACGGATCGTGGAACCCTCGCCCTCCGTCCGGCCCTGCATAATCGTTTCCACATAAGGCGAGTCCGACGATCTTTCCTCATAGATAAAGCCCATATTGCTTATTCACCTTTTCCCTTCCTCCAACCACACCTGGATTATGCGGGGCGATGCGTGGATGCAGATGATCTCCAGCCGATCGGTGCCGATGTTCTTGAACTTGTGGGGCGTCTCTGCGCTCACCACCACGATGTCGCCGGGACCGGCCTCGATGTCCTCACCGTCCGCGCTGATGCGCGCCTTGCCGGATCGGACGATCCAGGTCTCGGAATAGGGATGCTTGTGCAGATCCGGCCCCGCGCCGGGCTCGTTGTTGACGAGAAAGAACGAGACCCCCGAACCGTAGGGTTCGCCCTCGAATTGCACCGTGCCCCCTGGGCTGGGCGGCAGTTCGCCCGATCGAATGACACTGTACATGGAACCTTACCTCTCAATGACGCACATCCTGCGGGAAATCCAGCAGCCAGCATGCCCGCCTTGACAGTGACTGTGTGCCAGACTGCCTGCCAGGCTTCGTATCACGCCTTGAAGAACGCCTCCAACACAGGCGCAAGGGCCTTTGGGTCGATGTCGTGCGTCTGACCTTCCAACGTGCGGGCCTGTCCATTGGGGAGGGCGTCCGCGAGCGCTTGCGCCGTTTCGCGCATGAACGCTGGGCTCGCTCCACCGGCGATCACGAGCGTGGGCGCCGTGACGCTGGCCGCCCGTTCGACCGGCAACGAGTAGTCGCCCATGATGGTGGCATCGTAGGCGAGTGTATGCGCCAGGGCTTCCTGCGCCGGCCACCACGGCGCGTTGCGCGCCTGGGCGACGAATTCGGCGGGCAGACCGACCACCTTCGCCATGAAGTACTCGACCGCGTCGCCTCGCCGGCCCGCGGCGACCAGTTCCCTGTAGGTTGTCGCCGTGTCCGCCGGAGGCCGGCGACTCTCGTCGAGAATGAACGGCGGCTCCCACAACGCCAGCTTCTTGATCCTGGCCGGAAGCTGGCGAGCCGCCTCGAGGGCGAGGACCGCACCGGAAGACGTGCCATATAAGAACGCCGATCCACCCGCCATGCTGATGACGGCGTCGATGTCCTCGACCTCGCGCTCAACGGCATAGGGCGGCGTGTCCCCACTATCGCTGCGACCGCGGCGGTCGTAGTTGAACACGGTGAAGCGCTTTGCCAGGAGCGCCGCCAGTGGCGCGTTCGATGACCGATCAACCGACCCGCCGCACACCAAGACGACCGGCGGTCCATCACACAACTGATCGAACGCGATGGGGGTGCCGTCTTTTGAGGTTACTTTTTTCATGCCAATCCTCCTCGATCGGCGCTGCCAGGGCAATCCCGGCAGCAATGGCTATTTCGACCAAACGCTATTTCGAACGGGACAGGTCACTTGGCCCCGGGCATCGGCGCATCCAGGAACGGCGTGACGGTGGACGCCAGCGTTGGGGAGGAGAAGATGTTGTAGTGCGTCGTGCCAGGCAGGATGGCCAGCCGGGCATTGGACATGCCTGATCCGTCCCATCCGGCGTCGACCTTGCCGCCGCCGAGCAACTCAAAGAACGCCACAGCGTGCGCGGTGCGGACGCTGTCGGCATCCCCGACCACGATCAGCGTGGGCGCCTTGATCGCCGCCACGCCTTTGGACCAGTCATAGTCCTGCTTGAGCAACTGACCCAGCTTGGTGAGCAACACCGGCCAATCGTCCAGCTTCGGCGCGATGTTGGCATAGAGCTGGTACATCGGGGTCTGCTTCATCGGCTCCGTGGCCTCGGGGCCCATCTGCCCCATGCCCGCGAGAACCTCGGGATACCACCCGGCTCGCTGGTAGGGGGTCGAGACGAGCACGAGCTTACGCACCCTATCCGGGTGCCGGAGGGCCGTTTGCAGGGCGACGCCGCCGCCCAGCGAATAGCCCATGACGTCGGCACGTTCGAAGCCGAGATGCTTGATCAGGGCGGCGATGTCGTCCGCCATCAACTCGTAGCTCAGCGGGCGGTCGATGTCGGCCGTGCGTCCATGGGCCTGTAAATCGACAGCGATGACCTGCCGGCCCTGTGCGAGCATCGGCAGGACCTCGCCGAACATCTCGACGGCGCCGACGCCGCCATGAAGCAGCACCAGCGGTTTCCCGCTACCATGGATCTCGTAGTACAGGTTGAGCCCATTCACGGGGGCGTACTCGCCGGCGGCACGCGCTGGCTTGTTCGTTACGTCTTTCACAGAATCCCCCTCATATCAATACACTTATGCTCGCTCGTAATGTAGTCCAACGACCCCAGAATTGAACGTCTGAGCCTTCAAGAGTTTCAACTTCATCTTGTCTTCAACATTTCTAAACAGCGGTTTTCCACTGCCTAAGATAATGGGGTTGACAGTAAGTCGATATTCATCGATCAAGCCTAAGCGCATAAAAGAGTGTGCTAAGCCGGGACTGCCGAATATCACAAGATCCTTACCCGGCTGTTGTTTGAGTTTCGAGATTTCTTCCGCAATATTTTCTTTAATCAACCTTGTATTGTTCCATTCAACCTTCTCCAGTGTTTTTGAGAAAACGATTTTGGGCACATTCTCTATCCACCGAGCGTGCTCGATTTCATGCTTCGTGCTGGATGGATTCGTAAGCACCGTAGGCCAGTAACTTTCCATCATTTGATACGTCACGCGTCCATA
>JAMDDR010000175.1:7509-11286 GCA_023488685.1 Chloroflexota bacterium
TCATATGAAATCCAATCCAATTCGCCGTTTGGCCCTGCCGCGAAGCCGTCCAGTGATAGGTGCATGAATAAAACCACTTTTCTCATGTTGTTCTCCTTCAGTCGACCCCCCTTGATTTTGTTGCCTATTTAGAAGCGCCAGCGGGTCTGGCTGAACGACTTGCCCTTGCCGAAGCCGAAAACCGTCGTGGGAATCACTTCGTAAACCAGGGCGACGTTGCCGCCGTCGCCGTGAAAGACGCCATCGCGCGCGGTAAATTGAAAGGGCGGACCGTACTTCGAAGCGTACACATCGGCCACGCGCTGGAGCCTGGCCCCATCCCTCACCCTCACCGCTTCGCCTTCAACCACCACATCAAGACCCTCAGAGAGGGTATTACACCCGGTCGTGATGATGCAGTGCGAACGATGCGCGAGGTTTTTCGCCTTGCGTTCGGTTGCGCCTGTGCAGAAGTACAACGCGCCATCCAGCCAGACGGCTACCAACGGCGTGACGTGCGGCCGTCCATCTGGACGCACCGTCGTCAGCCAGTACACCTCCGCCTGCTCCAGGCGCTCGCGCGCCTTCGCCCACGGTGCCGGCGTCGCATCAGCGCTACTGAACTGCGGCTGTAGCTCGGCCGCCGGATCCTTAACAGTCATCGTTTTCTCTCCTTTCACGTCTCCCCCCTGATACGGGCTTCGGTATCCGTGCTAGACAATCTTCATTGTCCGGTGCTGCCAGAGCCCGGCCAGCACGTATCCAAAGTGTTCGTCATGATGCTCATAAGAACTACGCAGGACTACTGCCAGCGGCGCTCCGCCCAGCCATGTATATCGCCCCGGCTCCAACAGGGCTGGTTCAGGCATCGCCTCCCCTAATTCCAAGAACCGGCGAAACCCGGCTTGCCAATCCCGGTGGACGCTCGCCCAGGGTTGTTCACGGTAGGCGGCATAGAGCGAGGCATTAATGTGGGGGGTATCGTCTTCCGACTGCGGGTCTAACTGTGCAGGCCACTTGGGGAACTCGGGGTCCCGATTGAGCCGAGCGGCCTCCAACCGTGCAATGGAACGCTGCTGCCAGGCCCACAAATGGGCGATCATGTCTTTGATCGACCAGTTGTCTCGAAGCTGCGGGGCCGTGATTTGCTCTTCGCTCAGGTTGGCCAGCAGGTCTTCCCAGCGGTTGAATTCCCCTTTCAGCATTTCAAGCAGTTGTTGCTTGTCGTTCATCATCGCTCCTTATTCAAATGACGGCAGCTTCACCCTCCCGCGAGAGGGTCCAGCTAGTCCATGAGCGCGCCGCAGGAAATGTTGACTTCTGTGGCGGTGATGGAGCGGGCTTTGTCTGAGGCCACGAAGGCTGCCACGTTGCCCACGTCGGCCAGCGTCGCTGCTCGGTTCAGCAAGGTGGCCTTCTGAATGCCAGCGGCGATCTCGTTCTTCCCGGCGAAGGTGTCGGGGATGGACTCGGGCACGCCGCCTGTTTTGAGGGTGACGACGCGGATGCCGTGCGGCCCGAGCTCGCATGCCCACGGCCGGCGCAGACCCTCGATGGCGTCGAGGGCGACTTTGAAGCCTCCCAGCCCGGGGAGCGTTTGCGGGCCATCTCCGCCGAACGCCAGGATCACCCCCGACCCGCGCCTGACCATGTGCCGGGCGGCCGCCCTGGTGGTCAGGAACTGCGTCCGCATCGCGTTCGTGATCGGCTGCAGGAAATCCTCGACTGATATTTCAGCCAACGGCTCCTGGACGTTTCCGTACCCGATGACGTTGAATGAGATATCGATGTGCCCGGCCTGCTCGACCACTGCATCGACATACCCGTCGACGATCCGCTCGTCGAGGGCATCGACGACGGCAGCCTCCGCTACGCCACCATTCGAGCGGATCTCGCCGGCGACCTTGTCGAGCGTCGCCTTGGTGCGACCCGCGAGGAAGACCCTGGCCCCCTCGCCGGCAAAGGCACGGGCCACTGCACCGCCGATCGAACCGCCCGCGCCGTAGATCACGGCAACCTTATTCTCCAGCAACATGACCAATCTCCTTACAAACAATACAAACAACCACACACAATCTTCTCACGAAGCTTCTTCAGGACACGGTGACGGGCATGGCCATCCATCTGTTGCGGTCGCGCCGGCGGCATCCCGTTCCTGTGCCCGCTCGTGCTCAGCGCGCGCGGGCACGCGGCGAAGAAAGACCACAGCGATGATCGCCCCTCCGATCGCGACGGCGGCGCTGATGCCGGCGGCCAGGTGTAGACCCTGGACGAACGCAGCGCGCGCGCTGTCGAGCAGTGCGATGCCGAGCTGGTCGGGTAACTGCTGGGCGACGCTCACAGCGCCGCCCAGCGTTTCGCGCGCGGTCGCGGCAGCCTCGGAGGGCACACCGGCCGGGAGGCCGTTGGCCAGCGCGCTCCGGTACACGGCCGTGCCGATGCTGCCCAGGATCGCGATGCCGAGCGCTCCTCCAAGCTCGGCACCGGTCTCAGAGATCCCCGAGGCCGCCCCGGCGCGCTCGGGCGGGGCGCTCCCCACGATCAGCTCGGTCGTCAACGTGAACACCGGAGCTAATGCCAGCGAGATCACGACGGATGCGGTTACGACAATTGCGAGGCCGCTCGATCCGCTGACCTGCGTGAGCAACCCCAGACCGAGGGCCGCCAGCGTAAGGCAGGCACCTATCACCAATACCGGGCGAAAACGGTGCACGATCCGCGGCGCCAGATTGGACCCGACGATGAACCCTACGGCCGAGGGCAACGACCATAGCCCCGCCTGCAAAGGCGATAGCCCGAGCACCAGTTGCAGATACTGCGCAACGAACAGGAAGTATCCGACCGCAACGAAGACGCTGAGCACGTTCGTCGCAAGTGACGCGTTGAAGCTGGGTGCCCGGAAGAGGCGAAGGTCGATCAAGGGGTCGACCAGGGACAGTTGCCGGCGCACGAACAGGACGCCGATGGTCAGCCCCGCCAGGATGAACAGGGCCGGCAGCCATCCCAAGCCATTCTGTGCGATCTCCTTGAGACCGTAGATCGTCGCCAGCACGGCCGCGAGCGACATCCCGGCGCTACGCAGATCCAGGCGCCTCGCCTCGGGGTCGCGGAACTCCGGGAGCACGCGAGGTCCCAGCACGAGCAGCAGCGCCATTACCGGCAAGGCCAGCAGGAACACCGAGCCCCACCAGAAGTACTGGAGCAAGATCCCGCCGAGAAGCGGGCCAATCGCGCCGCCGGCGGAGAAGCTGGATATCCAGATGCCGATGGCGACCGAACGCTGCCGCGGGTCGAGGAACATGTTGAAAATCAGGGAGAGGGTCGAGGGGGCCAGGGTCGCCCCCGCGACCCCCATCAGTGCGCGGCTGGCAATGAGCATCTCGGGGCTGGTCGAGAACGCGGCAAGCACCGAGGAGCAGCCGAAGGCTGTGGCGCCGATTAGCAGGAGCTTGCGGCGGCCGATCCGGTCGCCCAGCGTGCCCATCGTGATCAGTGAGCTGGCGACCAGGAACCCGTAGATGTCCACAATCCAGAGCAGTTGGGAACTACTGGGTTTAAGCTGCGCGCTCAGGGACGGCACCGCCAGGTGCAGCACGGTCAGATCCATGGCGTAAAGCACGCAGGCGAGGGCAAGCACGGCAAGCCCGATCCACTCGCGCCGGCCTGCCCTGGGTGGGGAAACATTCCGCAGGAATACCGCATTCTTTACTTTCGGCTAATCACTTTTGAATCGGCTGGTAAACAGGAGCGGGTGAAGCGGGTGAGTGGACCGCAGGCTGTTTCGCAGCCTGTTTGGTC
>JAMDDR010000151.1 GCA_023488685.1 Chloroflexota bacterium
GGATGAGTTGCGCACCCAGTGCCAGCAGAATGAAGATGATGTTGGGATTGGTCAACAGGTTGAGCAACTCCTCCAACAGATTCATCGGCAGCGGCGACACGACGGCAGCGGCGGTGTGCAATACCACACGCTGATCCTGCACAACCAGTTCGTACCCATCCATCTGGCGCAACAGATCTGGCACATCGACGGCGATGAAGTCGGTCAGCCCGGCGGCTTTCGCTTCCTCAGCGGTGGCGGCCTTCGCCTCCTCGATGGTGGACTCGGCCAGCGCAATCGCTTCTGGGTTGCGCCGCGCTGCCAGGTTGCGCACCTGTGCCTTGAGCACGTTCTTGATCTTGGCGCTCATGGTCTCGCCAATGTCTTCGCCCTGTCCACCGACGGGGCTGGCCGCGCCGATAGCCGTTTGCGGCGCCATGGCGTTGGCGTGCGCGGCGAGCGTGATAATGGTGCCGGCACTACCCGCGATCGCGCCGCGCGGTGCGACGTACACCACCACCGGCAATGGACTCTCAAGCAGCCGGGTGACCATCTTATCCATGAGATCGATCTCCCCGCCTGGTGTGTTCAGTTGGATCACGAGCAACACAGCGCCCTGCTGTTGGGCGATACTCACGCCACGCTCGACGTAGTTCAACATTGCGGGTGTGAGCGGCCCCTCGGCTTGCAACACCAGCACCTGACCAGCAGACTGCGTCTGGCTGAAGCTCACGCCCGTGGCCGCGAACAACCACACGACGATGGTTGTGAATAGCTTGAGGATTGTGCCTGGCCTGTTCATACTCAACGCCTCAGGCCGTATCGACGATGGCCTGCACGCGCCCGACTCGCCCATCGGTCAGCATCACCTTGATGCCGTGCGGGTGCATGGCGCTGTTGGTTAGGATGCGCGACACGACGCCGGTCGTGCGCACGCCGCTGCGCTGGTTGTGTTTCTCGACAATCTCCACCCGCATGCCGGGCCGGATCTCGCTGCGCTTGGGTACACTCATGGTTGCCTGCCTGTTACTTTAGCACCGTCTCCAGTTCTATCCATCGGGCGTGATCAGCACCCAGGTCATCGACGCCACGTGCCAGCAGACATTGCCGGCTGCCATCGGCGGCCATGATCCACAGCTCGCACGGCTCTCCCACACGCGCGCGGCTGAACGCGATATGACTGCCGTCCGGGGACCAGCGCGCCCGGAAATCCCATACACCCGGCTGTGCGGCGGTCAGTTCCACCACCTGGCCATTGAACGGGTTGATCAAACAAATCTGCGTCCCGCCGCGCGCCTGCTCCGGCAGATAGTCGCGGTTGAAGTGATCGCTGTCCGGGCGCTGGGGCTGAAACACCCAGGGCGTCTGCGCACCAGGGGTCGCACGTGTATGGGTCACCGTTTGCCCGTCCGGCGACCACTGTGGCAATTCCGACCCCCCGCCACGCGTCTCGGGCGTGCCGTAGGACGTGCCGAACCACTGGCACTGGCCTTGCGTGAGGATGCGCCGCGCAGAACCATCCGGCCGGCTCACGCACAGGTCGGCCCAATCGTGACCGGGGTCAGCCTTGAAGTGGCAGTCCTGATAAGCCAGCCACTCACCATCTGGTGACCACACCGGTCCAAAGTACAGGTGATCAGGATGATGTGCCACGCTGGTCTTATGCTTGCCATCGATGTTCGTGACGCAAATACGGTATGGCAGGTCGCCCGGGCCAGTGATGTGATAGACCAGGCGCATGCCGTCCGGACTGGGCGTCACACAGTAGGCGAAGCCCTCGCCCTGCTGCGTCAGTTCGACCACATCCGAACCATCCAGGTTCATCGTGACGATGCGCTGCTCGTGATCGATGAACGGCGCGGCGACCATACGTTGGCCGCCGGGCAACAGCGCGCTGCACAGCAGCATGGGCACGGACCGGTCACGTGTGGCAATTTCATCCAACGATTGGGAGATGGCATCATAGATGTACAGGTGAGTACGCACCTGGTGCTCCCACGGTTTACCCTCCTCATAACTGGTGACGACGAAGCGCCGCCCATCGTCAAATGCCGGCCCAAGCTGCCAACTGACCTGTCCGGGAACGTCGAACGACAGGTAGCGCAAGCCCGTGCCGTCGGGGCGGATCAGGCCGATGCGCCCGCGTGAAGAAAAGGCAATCCAGAAATCGGCGATCCAACGATCGCCAATCTGCCGGTCTGAGTTGTCCTGGTGCATAGGTGTAGTTTACCGGGGGCGACGCATTTGCGCCTGCGCCCACGGGACCGGGTGGGCGCGGTCAGGCCGCAAGGGCTGCGGCTACGCGCAAGGGTTGTGGCTACATATGCCAGGCTGGCGTTGTGCGTTACCGCTTACAAGTCGATGAGCAATCCCGTGCGGATGATGGCCGACGCCACCGCGCGCACCTCACGCTGGCGCATCAAGGCGCAGGTGGGCGATAACCGTTCGATCATGGCCTTACGCACAGCATGCGTGTTGAGCAACAGATCAAGCGTAGCCGCATCGCGCGTGCGCAGCATATAGGCTTGCTCCAAGCGCGCCTCGGCACCGAACTGCGCCAGCCGCTTCACAGCCTTCATCAGGTTTGGCGGCACTGGTTTGCTGCTATGCTGTTGTAGAAACTCCACGATGCGTGGCGCGGTGATGCCCTGCTTCATGGCGGCGTTGACAGACTCCGGTGCGAGCCGGTAGACGTAATCCTCAGCCCGTGTGGCGGACCAATTCGCCACGCGCGCAAGCTGAAAGCGTTCGAACCGTGCGCTGGTGTGCACAATGACGTCGCCATCCGGTTCCAAACGGAACGCGTCGGGGCGGGGAGCGACCAGAGCCAGATCGCCGTCATCCGGCGAGGCGGAGGAGACCGCCAACACCTTCGCCGCCTCCGTGAGTGCGATGCGCCCATTTTGCACATTCACAGTGCCAAGCCAGCGCAAAGGGCCGGTCAGGATGTAACGGATCAACGCACCCTCAACCCGATCCCAGTTCTCAAAGCCATTCAGAAATTCATTCGTGCGCACGTCGCGAATGTGCCAGGTATCATAGCGCCCATCCGGTCGGGCGAAATCCGGATTCTCGCGCTTGACGTAATCGACGAACGCATCAATCTCCTGCCACGGCTCGCTATTGCCAGCCACCCAGCGCACCAGCAGATCCAGGATGGCGGTGCGCTCGCGCACGGCATCGTTTGCCCAAGCGTGTGGCATCTCAAAGGCGATGCCCTGAACATGCGCAAGATCGTTCCAGTTGGGGTCGTTGCGCCACGCCCCAAATAACACCGCGCGCTGTGCCTGGGGCGTGCCTTGCAGCCACTGCGTGACCGCTTGCGGCATCAGGCGAACGTCGCTCTGTTTAATACGCAGCCAGTGCATGCGGCCAATCAGGTTTAACATGAAGCCAAACCGTCCGCCGGGATTGTCGCCGTCAACGCCATCGGGGTCGCGTAACATAGGCAGCAGCGCCGTGCGCGCCTCACTGTTCCATCCACCGTCGCCGCGGATACGCACTTCGTAATTTTGGATGTAGGTCAGGATGGTGGTCACGTCATCCAGTAACGGATCCGAAGCTGGCAACGCGGACTGGTTGCCTCGAACGACGGGCTGCCCGGACTCGGACGCAGCCGCATCCGCCGCAGGTTGCGGCAGCAATCCCAGCAGATCGGTGGGCACAAACACAACCTCCACCGGGCTGGAGGGGCTGCGGTCAAACGCGCGGAAAATGAAACCGCGATACCACAACACTTCAGTCGGGTTGGCAGGTGAAAGCCACGGACGCTCGCGTTCAAGACGTCCCGGACCCATGGGTCGCAGCGTGCCGTAACGCCGTTCGAACACGGCGGCGGGCATGCGGCCATTCGCAGCAACAAGTGCATCCAACGCCTTGCGTGCGCCAATTGGCAGCACCTCACGCCCCTGCCCGGCCGCATCCTCGACCAGCATGTGCTTCGCCAGGGCTTCGGCCATCTCCCCGGCTGACGCGGCCTCAAGGCCTATGTCCCACGTGTCTGCTATGGCTGTCAGTCTCGGCAATGGCTCATCTAGTAAGCAACTTTTCAGTGTCCGCATTTGCAACTTACCATTCACGGGTGACGGATGGCAGGCGCTCATCCACCCGCCATCCAACCTCGAAGATTAACCCATGAGCACACTGGAGCGGGTCAGAACTTCAGCGCGATCATGGTGCCACGCACCAGTTCCGCACTCTTGCTCAACATCTCCTGCTCATGGGGGAGTAGCTTGATCTCGATAATTTCCTCAATACCGCTGCGCCCCAACTTGACCGGCACACCAAAATACATGTCTTTCAGGCCATACTCGCCATCCAGGTAAGCGGCACAGGGTAGGATCATCTTGCGGTCTTTGAGAATGGCCTCCACCATCTCAGCGACTGCAGCGCCTGGCGCGAAGTAGGCACTGCCGGTCTTCAAGAGGTTGACGATTTCACCGCCGCCCTTGCGCGTGCGGTCGACAATCGCCTCTACACGCTCCGGGGCAAGCAGTTCGGTGATGGGAATGCCTGCCACAGTGGAGTAGCGCACCAACGGCACCATCTCGTCGCCGTGCCCGCCGAGCACGAACGCGTGTGTGTTCTGCACGCTGACGTTCAACTCCTGTGCGATGAACGTGCGCATGCGCGCCGAGTCAAGCACCCCTGCCTGCCCGATCACACGGTGCTTTGGGAAGCCCGCGATTTTATACGCCAGGTAGGCCATGGTGTCGAGAGGGTTGGTGACAATGATGAGGATGCTGTCCGGGGAGGTCTTTACAACATTGTTCACGACGTCGGTGATGATGGCTTGGTTCTTGCCGACCAAGTCTTCACGTGTCATACCTGGTTTGCGCGGCAATCCGGCGGTGATGACGACGATGTCAGAGCCGGCAGTGTCGGCATAGTCAGTGGTCCCTATTACAGTGGTGTCATAGCCGAGCACAGGGCCAGCCTCGAGTAAATCGAGCGCCTTGCCCTTGGGCATGGTTTCGGTGGCCGGGATGTCAAGCAATACGATGTCCCCCAATTCCCGTTCGGCCAGCCAATGCGCCGTCGTAGCACCAACGAACCCCGCGCCCACAATCGTTATTTTGTTCCTCATGAAGTCCAGATTCCTCCAAGTATATTAAAACGACTCACCACTCACCACTCACCGCAGATCAGTTTTCCTAGCCTGCTCGTATCACTTGATTGTAATTTCCGACCGTGATTGTAAATAATCGTCCGCGTACAGCGTTCAGACACCCCCCGTCCCAGCCCTCAAAACAACACACCCCCTACCATATGGCTCAATCATACTGCGATTTGGTCGTGGCTTACAATGATACGAAATGGCAAGCACCGAACCGAATCACGCGAGAAACACACATCGACCGGTATGCATACAAGGCCATGCGTATCTGGAGTCGGGACAAGGGATATGAAACGGATTGTGTTGCTTTACGCAGACACAGGCGGGGGGCATCGCAGTGCAGCAGAGGCAGTGGAGCGCGGCTTGCACATGCTTTATGACAATCGATATGAAACGATGCTTCTGAACGCCATCGGGCATTTAACATTTCCGCTCAACCAGATGGAACGCAGCTACCCATTGGTGATCAACGAAGCACGCGTGCTGCATAGGCTGTCTTTTTATGCCACAAACAACAAAGCCGGGGCGCTGATCATGCGCAAGGCGCTGGAAGCATCAGCGGCTAAAATGGCCGCGGTGGTGCTCCGGGAGCACCCCGCCGACGTATACGTGTCCTGCTCGCCCATCTACAGCCAGGTGTTGCCATCCTATATGCGCCGGATGGGATGCAGAGCAAAGTTCGTAGTGGTGGTGACCGATATGGTCTCGGGCCATGCCTCGAATTACGCACCTGCCGCCGACTTCAGCCTGTTACCCACAGAGCACGCGCGGCGCGAGGCCATCCAGTTCAACGTACGCCCGGAGTACACCTGCGTCACAGGCCAGCCGGTGTGGCCGGACCTGCGCCAGCGCATGGCAAATCGGCAATCAACCCGTGCCGAACTGGGCTTCGATGATTCTGCGCCGGTGGTGCTGCTCATCGGCGGCGGTGATGGCATGGGACAACTTGGGCCAACTGCCCATGCCATCGCCAGCAGCGATCTGCCGCTACAACTGGTGGTCGTGTGTGGGCGCAATCACGCGGTGAAGCAGGAGCTGGATCAACTGGAAGCGCACGTGCCAATGAAAACCCTTGGCTTCGTGACCAACGTGCCCGAGCTGATGGGGGCGGCCGATATCCTCATCACCAAGGCTGGCGCAGCCACCGTGGGCGAAGCTTTCATCGCAGGATTACCCATCCTGCTGTACGACGCCGTTCCCGGGCAAGAGGAAGGCAACGTAGCCTACGTCGTGAAAGAAGGTGCCGGCGCGTGGTGCCCCTCACCACGGCATGTGATGAAACAGCTCAAGGAATGGTTGGCGCACCCCGACACGGTCGCACGTATGCGCATGGCGTCCACGCGCCTGGCGCGGCCAGACTCTGCGCTGGATATCGCGCGGGTGGTCGTAAGGATGATCGAGGATCAACCCACCGTGCCCTTATCGCCCGACGTTACGCCCTACGCCACACCAGTGCATAGCGGATAGGTCCGCGTTGATGGACGCGTGCGCCGACCCAGCCGGCCTGCCGCGCCAACGCCAGCGCCTCGGACGGTGTGTAAGCACGCCGCACCGACTGCACGCCGTCCGCGCGCGTCAATGGGTTGCGGCTGGTCAGTCGCGTCAGCAACCACGCACCCGCGAGACCCAGGTAGCCGCGTGCCAGATCGACGACAACGACACCACGGCGGGCAACGCGCGCACACTCGCCCAGCAAACGCACTGCCTCGGGTGGCGCCAGGTGATGCAGCGTCTGCGCCACGGTCACTACGTCGAAACACTCGTCGGCACAGGGCAGGCGCTGACCTGCTCCGAGCAGCAACGGCCAATGTCTTGCATCCCGGGCGCGCCTGGCGCACTGCAAGACCGGCCAGGCACTATCGAGGCCAACCCAACACGACTGGCCTACACGATATGCACTGGCATACGCGATGAAGTCGCCCAACCCCGTGCCCACATCCAGGCCAGTGCAGGCGCTGGATGCCTCCCCCAACACTTCATGCACTAGCCGCATCATCAAGGCATGTGCGCCCAGTAACCTGTTGTAACGCGCAATATCATGCAGGTTGGCACATAAGACTTCAGGGGGCCATGCGCCTGGCGGGGGCAAAATGTCTGCGGCGGCACCAAACCGGTCGAGCAGTTCGGGCGCGTCGGAACGGGGAAGGCAGAGATCAAGTTTGTGAAATCGCACACTCGATATGATCCAGCCGTGTGACGGCGTTGCGGTGATCCATTTCGACCGCGATGACGTCAATCTGCCACTGGGTATCGTCAAGGCCATGCGCTTGCAGGTAGGCCCGTGCCGTCTCGATCAACTTAGCCTGCTTGCGCAGGCCCACCGATTCTTCGGGTGTGCCAAACGCGTCCGAGCGGCGCGTGCGCACCTCAACAAAAATGATATCGGCATCGCGTTGGGCCACGATGTCCAACTCGCCGTGGCCGTAGCGCCAGTTGCGGTCACGGATGGTGAAGCCACGCTGCACAAGGTAACGTGCTGCCACCGCCTCACCCCAGGCGCCAACGTCACTGCGTTTTGCTGCCATGATTATAGGAGTCAGGAGTCAGAAGTCAGAAGTCAGAAGTCAGAGTCCAATCTCCAATCTCCATTCTCCATTCTCCCCATCACGCCTCCTCCTCCTCCGGCGGGTGTGCCGTTTCGTGGCCTGCAATGATTGCGGCGATAACGCTGACGGCGAAGCTGACCAGACTGAAGACAATGACAAGGCCTGCGCGCACATCCGCCCCGTACCAGTTCGCCACCAACAGCGCATGGATAACCTCCCCGATGACAGCCCCGGCACCCACCCACAACCCCACGGCCATGCCCGCGACCCTACCCAACCGCGGGTCCGTATAGGCCTGCGCCGCCTTGCGCCCGGCCAGGATGGCCACAGTTCCCGCGCCGGCCAGGTTGGTCCACCATCCGCCGATGAACGCCGCGCCGGTAGCGGCCGCGGACAGCGAGACGACAAGCCCTGATACCAACGCAGACAACACGGCAGTGGCGACGGCGGCCATGATGAAATACCGGATGTGCAAACGGTTCATATCATCTCAAGCAGCACCAAGCAGCACTTCGAGGTTGGAAATTGGACGTTAAACGCTGGACCCCAGCAACTCATTTACCGCCCCCTCATCTCGCCGCCACGCTTCGCGCACCTTCACCCACAGTTCCAGATACACTTTGTTGCCCAGGATGCGTTCGATCTCGCGTCGCGACTCCATGCCGATGCGCTTGAGCATCTGGCCGCTGCGGCCGATCAGGATACCCTTCTGCGAGTCGCGCTCGACATAGATGGTCGCGGAAATGTACGTGGTGTTGTTCGGGCGCAACGCATACTCATCCACTGACACCGCCACGGCGTGCGGGACCTCCTGCTCGAGGAAATGCAGCGCCTGTTCGCGAATGAGTTCTGCCGCCAGGATCTTTTCAGGCTGATCGGTATACTGTTCCGGCGGGTAGAACTCCGGGCCTTCCAGCAACTGGGCGACCAGCATGGCAGTCAATTCATTCAGATTCTCGACGCGCACGTCCACGCCCGATGTCAGCATCGAGTCCTCGCTGCCAAACAACTCATGGTACAGCCGCGTGTACTCGACCACGTTCAGTGGGTCGATCAGATCGGCCTTGTTGAGCGCCATGATCTTGGGCTGGGGCATCTTGCGGATGCGCTGAGCCACACGCTGATCGCTCTCATCCGGCGGGGTGCTCACATCGACCACGAACAGGATCGCGTCACAATCGCTCAGCGCGTTCTCCACCTCGTGCATCATGTACTTGTTCAGCGCATGTTTCGGATCGTGGATGCCCGGCGTATCCACGAAGATGACCTGTGCATCCTCGCGCGTGAGAATACCCATGATGCGCCGGCGCGTGGTCTGCGGTTTTGGCGACACAATGGCCACCTTATGTCCCACCAGTGCGTTCACCAGGGTCGATTTCCCCACGTTTGGCTTTCCCACCACTGCCACGTAGCCCGAACGGTGCCCCTGCGTGACCTCAGAAATCGCATCCGAGGCGTTTATAGTTTCTTGCTCATTCATCATGCATCAGTTATCAGTTACAACTCTGTCTGTGTCTGTCTCCACCATGTCCACTCATGGTCACCGTCAATTTCGTTCCTCAGCAGGCATCTGCTCCGTGGCTCGTGCAGCCACCTTCTCAAATGCGCTCAAAATCTTGTAGTAACCCGTGCAACGGCACAAGTTCCCGCTCAGGCTCTCTTTTATCTGCACCGAGGTTGGATGGGGGTGCTCCTGCAACAGCGCCGCACCCGACATGATAAAGCCCGGGGTGCAATAACCACACTGCACTGCGCCCTCGTCGATGAACGCCTGCTGCAGCGGGTGCAGGCCGTTTATTGGCGCCGTTGCCATCTGGTTCACCCCTTCGATGGTCGTTATCACCGCGCCATGCGCGCGCGGGGCCGGCACCAAACACGCCATCACCGCCTTGTCATCCATGATGACCGTGCAGGCGCCACACTCGCCCTCGGCACAGCCTTCTTTGCTGCCGATGAGACCGCAGTCTTCGCGCAGCAGGCGCAGCAGCGTCTTGTCGTGCGCGCCCTCGACACTGTACTTGCGGCCGTTCACGGTGAGCATGATGGGAGCAGGAGAGAGAGGGAGAGGGGGAGAGGGGGAGAGGGGGAGAGAGGGAGATTGCTCCTCGGCGCCTGCGCTCCACAGCAGCGCCGGGGCATCCTGCCAGTCCGCACGCTCAGCGCCGTGCATCAATTGCGTCAACGCGCGGCGCACCAACACAGCCACCATGTTGCGACGATACGCAGCGGAGCTACGCACGTCGTCGATCGGCGTCGCGGCATGCTGCGCCAGGCGCGCGGCACGGCCGATCACTTCCATGCTGAAAGGCTGGCCGGCCAGCTCAGCTTCGGCCTCCGGGGCGCGCACGACGATGGGCGCAACGGCGCCAAGGGTGATACGCGCATCGGAAAGGACGTCCTCCAACGTGATCACCACCGCGCAGTTCACCACGCTGATCGCCTGCGCACGCCGCAGCCCCAGCTTGATAAACGTGCCGCGTTGGTTCGGCTGCAGCGCGGGGAACGCGATATCCGTCATGATCTCGTCAGGAGCCATCACCGTGCGCCGGACGCCGGCATAAAATGCCGCCAGCGGCACGACGCGCTGCCCACGCACAGAGCGCAACGTCACACACGCGCCCATTGCCAGCAACGGCGTGATGGTGTCGTTCGCTGGCGATGCGGTGATCAGATTGCCCGCAACGGTGCCACGATTGCGGATCTGCGGCGCGCCGACCTCGCGACACGCCCGCGCCAGCGGGAAGGCGCGCTCCACACACAACCGCGACACAATGATGTGGTTGTGTGTGACGAGCGGGCCCAGGTGAATCCAGCCACCATCATCCAGCCAGATGCCATCCTGGCCGGACAGGCGCGAGATGTCGATCAGGCTGCCCACGCGGCGCACACCCCGATCCAACTCTATGATCAGATCCGTACCACCCGCAATGACGCGCGCATTGGCCGAATATCGCGAGAGCAGATCGAGCGCCTCATCCATCGTTGAAGGCGCGTAGTAATCGTTCCACATCGACAGTGATTATAGGCGTTTGACCACTCCCCGCGCTAAAGCGACGGGGATTCTTGGGCCTCAACAACAGTTGCGGGCATCGCCTGGCTTACACTGTCTCCACCCCACGACCTGGCCCGGCCGTGTTTGATCATCCGTGCTGCGTTGATGTCCCGTTGGACGGTCTCGCCGCACTGCGGACATACCCACTCGCGATCCGCCAGCGTCAGTCCGTCGTTGACATAGCCGCACGCGAAATGCGTTTTGCTTGATGCGAAGAATCGATCTCGTTTGTAGAGCACCTTCCCGTTCGCGGCCATCAGATAGCCAAGCTTCTGCGTGAAGGCGTAGAACGCCAGGTCGGACACCTTGCGCCCCCACAGGCGCTTCATACCGTCGAGGTTCAAGTCCTCGATCCAGAGCACATCGTAGGTCGATGCCAGTTGCCGGGCCAGCTTCCATTGCCAGTCATCACGTTGCCAGGCCACGCGCCGATGCACGCGCGCCAACACCTTGCGTGCCTTGGAACGACTCTTGGAACCTGCTTGCTTGCGTGACAGGTTGCGGTTCGCGCGTGCCACGGCAGCGCTGTTAGCCTTGAAGCACTGGGGCGATTGAATCTGTGCGCCTGTGTCCAGCGTGAG
>JAMDDR010000255.1 GCA_023488685.1 Chloroflexota bacterium
AGCAGCCTCCAACTTCGACCGCAGGTAACCCACATACCTGTGCATGACTATGCAGATAATTACTTTGGCTTGAAAGAGGCGCTGGAGCAGCTCTTCAGGCGCCCAGTGGATTTAGTCGAAGCCGCGCCGTTGAGCAATCCTTATTTCCTCGCGCAGATTCGCTCCACACGCACCCCCATCTATGCATCTTGAGGTCAAGAAGCATCTGTTTGACATTCGTCAGGCATGCGTGCGCATCCAGACCTATACACGCGGCAAGACATTTGAGGACTATGCCAGGGACGATATGCTGCGCTCCGCAGTCGAGCGGCAGTTCGAGATCGTGGGCGAAGCGATGCGGCGATTGGGTCAAACTGATGAAATTACCATGGGCTTGATCCCCGATGCACGGCGCATCATCGGAACGAGCCTACCAGTATTGTTGGCGTATGTGAACGCGTTGCTGGACGACTGAGTGGGAAGAAGTCGTCTTCAAGCGCATCGTCAGGCTCAAGCCGCTACAGGAGGAATTGAGCCTACACCGGCGGAGGGTGGAGCACTTCCAGTTGCGCACAGTGTTCCTCTTCGTGTTCGACGAGCGCACTTACGATATCTGTGATCGAAAGTGTGCCGCGTGTCTCGTGAACGCCCGTGCGCGCCCAGCCGGCAGGCCCGGCCCGCTGCAACATGTTCACCACCTCTGCGCGCCGCGCGGCGTATACGGCCAGCGATGCGCGGAAGTCTGCCCCTTGGTACCCGGCAACCTCAGCCCAGCGCCGCTCGTCGAACGCCGGCAGCGGCGGGTTGTCGCGCGCCAGGATCATGTAGATGCGATAGGCGACGATATCGTCGGACGCGCGGATGTGCGCCAGGATATCGGCGGCAGACCACTGGCCCTGCGGTGCCTGGTGCAATGCGGCATCACTCCACCCGGCGACAGCCGTGCTGATGCGGGCTGGAATGCCGGCGAGCTTGTTTAACAACGGGCGAGCTTCTTGCATCATCTCATCATCTCGCACCATAAGATCCCTCACAGCGTTCTCTAATCCAATGCTCACAGGCGGCTAACGTGCAAACGCCATCCTCGTACATTGTATGCACATCATGTCGTGTGCACATTGTTCGTCCCATGGGGATGAACACAAGCCCAATCGTCCCTCGCAACACATGCCTTTTCACTGAAGGGGCGTCTTTGTTAATTCAGTCCTGCCACAAGATGCATGTATGGCAACTGTTCTGATCGTTGATGATGATTCAAAAATCATCGAAATGCTCCGGCGCACACTTGCTTATGAAGGCTATCGTGTGGTCACCGCCCTGAACGGCCTTGAGGCGCTTGCCCAGGCGCGCGATCACAACCCGGATCTGATCGTACTCGATTGGATGCTGCCAAAGTTGGATGGCCCGGCGGTGCTCCAGAAGTTGCGCAACGCGGATAGAACGCCCGTGCTGATGCTGACCGCGCGCAACGCCATCGAGGATAGAGTGGATGCGTTGGAACTCGGAGCGGATGATTACCTGGTCAAGCCTTTTGCTCCCGAAGAGCTTCTGGCGCGGGTGCAGGCATTGTTGCGGCGCGCTGCTGCGTCTTCGGACCGTACGCCGTTGCGATTTGCCGATCTGATGCTGGAACCGTCCACGCGTGAGGTGCGGCGCGGCACGCGGCAAATTCAACTCACTCCGCGTGAGTTCGATCTGTTGCTCTTCTTCCTGCGCAGGCCCTGCCAGGTGTTGAAGCGTGACACCATTTTGCAGGAAGTGTGGGGGTACGCCTCAGAGTCCGATGATACGGTCATCGAGGTGTATGTGGGTTACCTGCGGTCGAAGTTGGAGGCTGCTGGCGAGGCGCGCCTGATTCACACGGTGCGTGCCGTTGGCTACATCCTGCGCGACCCTTGACTCATTTGGTGAGGCTGTTAGCGAGCCTGTTGGCGAGGCTGTCGTGTCATTACAACTTCGTTTGACCCTGATCATTGGGACCATTTTGATGGTCGTGCTTGCGTTGTCGGGTGGTGCTTTCTACCTGGCGGCAGCGCACGTCTCGCGCCAGGCCATCGAGCGCTCCCTGGCGGATGACGCGCATCTTTTTGCGGGTTCGGAGGAGTTCCTGCAGGAAGTACAAGCCGCATCAGACGGCGACTACGAGGGTGACTACGCGCGCATGGAGAGATACGCGGAGACTTGCTTGCGCATCGTCAGCATTCTGCGCGACCTCTCGCAGCCCAGCGAATTGCACGCCGGGTTGCCGCTGAGTGAGGCCGGTCTGCAGGCCGTGAAACAGGGACATGCCTGGTCTGAAGTCACACAGGTGGAGGATGAACCGGTGATGGTCTACAACCAGCCGGTCGCCGTCAATCGCAGGGTCATAGGCGTGGCACAGGTGGGACAGCCGATCGCGCAATATGAACAACTATTGGTGATGCTGCGCGACGCGTTCGCGTTGGGCGCTGGCGCGTTACTCATCCTGGCATCGGGCGGTCTGTGGTTTTGCGCGGGGTTGACCCTGCGCCCGCTGGCGCGTCTTGCCCGTGCCGTCAGCGCCATCGCGGCCAGCGCCGACTTGACCAGTCGCATGGAGCATGCCCAGGGTAACAACGAAGTGGGACGCCTTACGCGTGCGCTAAACACCCTGTTGAGTGGGCTGCAAAGTGCCTATCAGCAGGTGGAACATAGCCTGGATGCACAGCGCCGTTTCGTGGCGGATGCGTCACACGAATTGCGCGCGCCGCTGACGACCATCCGTGGCAACCTGGGGTTATTGCGCCGCGACGCCTCCATCGATCCACACGAACGGCAGGCTATTTTGCGCGACGCCATCGAGGAGAGCGAGCGCATGGCGCGGCTGCTTGACGAGCTTCTGCTGGTCGCCCGCGCGGAAACAGGTCGGGTGCTACGGCGTGAGCCAATCCGCCTTGCGCCCCTGGTGGAGGATGTTTGCCGCAAGGTAGGCGTGGTCGCTCCCGACCGCACCATCACATGCGCCGCCTGGGCCGACGTCGTCGCGTGTGGCGATGCCGACGCCGTCAAACAAGTGCTGCTGATCCTGCTCGACAACGCCGTCAAGTTCACATCATCCGGTGGGCAGATTTGGGTCATGGCCAGGGTGGAAGGGGGCCATGCCTTGATCCACGTGCGCGATAACGGCTGCGGAATTGACGAAGCAGTGCTTCCGCACGTGTTCGAGCGTTTCTATCGCGGCGAGCCTTCCCGGCCGGGCACAGGATTGGGGTTGTCCATTGCCCGGCGCCTGGTGGAAGCACAGGATGGAACGATCTCGGTCGCGAGCCGGCGGGGGGCCGGCACGGTGTTCACCATCCTGTTGCCCGCACATCCGTAGGGTTATCTCCATCAGGTTTGTGTTAGGTTCGTGTTCTTGGCCCAACCTCACCAATTGTTTAAGCTGCTCTCGGTCTTTTCTTGGCCGTATCTTTCCCAAAACCGTTATACCAGGTGGGATCGATCGTCATCCTGACACAGGAGGAGTTTGCATGGGAAAGCAAGCATCCTCCCCCGCCTTACTTGTGCCCCCAACCCAAATTGTTCTGGAGCGGGGTGTACTCAGCCTGGAGAAAGTTAAAACGCATGAATGGTAAAGATCAGTTGAAAAATAACCATGGTGTGCCCAAAGAGAACGCGCCCGTGTTGCCGGACCTGGCATGGTCGGAACACGGGCGTGCAGCCGGCCGGCCGGTGGCCGGTTATGGTATGCCGTCTTCTTCGTTGATGGAGCATGTGCTGTTTGAGGTCAAGCGTTTGATCGTGGGCCAGGATCACCTGCTGGAACGGTTGCTGGTTGCGTTGCTGGCGCGCGGCCATGTGTTGCTCGAAGGCGTGCCCGGCCTGGCCAAAACGCTGACGGTGAAATCGCTGGCACAGGTCGTCGGCGGGACATTTGGGCGGGTGCAGTTCACGCCCGACCTGGTGCCCGCGGACCTGACCGGCACGCGCATCTACAATGGGCGCACCGGCGAGTTCAATACAGAGCCGGGGCCTATTTTCGTCAACCTGTTGCTGGCCGACGAGATCAACCGTGCGCCGGCCAAGGTGCAATCTGCGTTGCTGGAGGTCATGCAGGAACGGCAAGTGACCATCGGCAAACAGACTTTCCCTGTGCCTGATCCGTTCCTGGTGCTGGCGACACAAAACCCAATTGAGTCGGATGGCACCTACCCGCTGCCCGAAGCGCAGCTCGACCGCTTCCTGTTCAAGGTGATCGTGGATTACCCGAGTGATGCCGACGAGGTGGTCGTGATGGAACGCGTGACCGGACCGGCGATTGCGCTGAAGACGCTGATGACCCCTGAGCAACTGCTGGCCGTACAGCAGATCGTCGATCAGGTGTACGTGGACCCTCGCGTGATGTCTTATGCTGCAACGCTGGTGACGGCAACGCGCAAACCGGCTAAGCATGGCCTGGAGCAGCACGCTGAAGCAATCATGTTCGGCGGCAGCCCGCGCGCCTCCATCGGTCTGATCGTGGGTGCGCGCGCCCTGGCGTTCATCCGCGGGCGGCAATATGTGCTGCCGCACGATGTCTCCGATCTGTTGCCCGACGTATTGCGCCACCGGCTGGTGTTGAGCTACGACGGTATTGCAAACGGCATCACCCCTGACGATATCATCACCGCCGTGCTGAAACGCTATCCGCCCATGCGTATGGATTTGGGGGACCGCAATGTCATCTAAGCCTGCGCGCTCGCAGCACCTGACCCAGGCCCGGAATGCAACCCCTTCAACTTACGTTCCAGTGGAAGCCCCTGAGGCGTTGTTACGCCGGTTGCACTGGACGGTGCTGCGCCCGCTTGGCTATGCGTTGGGGGGCAGCGAGCGCTCGCTGGTGCGTGGGCCTGGGATGGAACTGGACGAATTACGCGAGTACCAGCCTGGCGATGACGTGCGGCACATTGACTGGAACGTCACGGCACGCACCGATCTGCCGTTCATCCGGCAGGCGCGTGTGGAGCGCGCGCTGGACGTATGGTTTCTGTTGGATGTGAGCGCGTCGGTGGAATGGGGCACCGCGCGCTGTCTGAAACGCGACCGGATGGTTGAGTTCGTCGCCATCCTCGGGCTGGTGCTGGGCCGTCACGGCAACCGGCTTGCCGCACTCCCGTTTGCCGAGCGCCCGCTGCGTTTCCTGCCCCCGGCGGCAGGGCGGCTACATCTGCTGCGCTTGATCGAAACGGCCCGGGGCGATTTGCCTGCGCTCCCTTCCCAGAAGATGCCTGTCCAGCATCAGCATACCCCGCCAGGCGCTACGGACCTGGCCGGTGCGCTGGCGCGAGCCGGCACAGTCATCCGGCGTCGTGCGCTGGTGTTGGTGGTCTCGGATTTCCTGGTGCCCGCTGGCTGGCAGGGCAGCCTGCGCCGGCTGGCACAACGGCATGACGTGGTGGCGGTGCAACTGACCGACCCGCGCGAACGCGAACTGCCCGACGTTGGCCTGCTCACGCTCGAAGATCCTGAGACAGGCAAGCAATTGATCGTGAATACGTCCGACCGGCGTTTGCGCGAGCGCTTCCGTAAGGCAGCCAGCACGCAGGCGGAGCAGATCAAGGCGGACCTGGAGGCGAGCGCGGTGGATCAACTGGTGTTGAGCACCTCGGAGGAATTGCTGCCGGCGATGGTCCGGTTTATGCAGACCCGCCGTTTGCGGCGCGCTGCCAGCCCGCCGCGCGGCGTGACGGCCTTGAATGGATGATTCCTGGAGTGAACTGATGGTATTTGAATGGCCTTACGTGTTGTTGGGCTTGGCATTACTGCCGTTATTGTTGCTGGCTTACGTCGTGGCGCAACGCCGCCGCCGTACCTACGCTGTGCGCTTTACCAACCTGGAATTGCTGAGCCATGTGGTCGGGCGCATGCCCGGTATGCGCCGGCACATCCCCCCGCTACTATTCCTGGTGGGGTTGGCGGCATTGCTCGTCAGCCTGGCACGCCCGGTTGCCGTGTTGGCACTGCCGCGCGAGCGCTCCACCGTCATGTTGGTCATCGATGTGTCCGGCTCGATGAGTGCCGACGACCTGGTGCCGGACCGCATGGCCGCGGCCAAGCAGGCGGCGCGTACGTTCATCGAGAAGTTGCCGCCACACGTCGGCGTCGGGTTGGTCATGTTTAATGACAAAGCCAGTCTGAATGCTCCCATCATGCGCGACCATGAGGCTGTGCTGCGCGCGGTCGACAGCCTGCGCCCGGGCGGGGGGACGGCCATCGGTGACGGACTTGCCGCCGCGCTCGACAACCTGGCGCAGCAACCGGCGGGTGAGGATGGCCAGCCACCCCCGTCGTCGGTGGTGCTGCTTTCCGATGGTGAGTCGCGCATGGGCGCTGACCCCGAGGAAGTGGCCCAGCGCGCCGCTGCGGAGGGCGTGCTGGTAAACACGGTCGGGATTGGGCAGCGCGGCGTGCTCACCAAGCTGGGTGGAAACCAGAGCACCAGCCTGGACGAGGACGCGCTGCGCGCCGTGTCCGAGACTGCCGGCGGGCAATATTTCTACGCGGCGGAGACAAATGAGCTGGAGAGTATCTACAGCACCCTGAGCAGCCAGGTGAGCTGGATTGAGGAGCGTACCGAGATCACCGCGCTGGTGGCAGCAGTATCCGCCCTGGCATTACTGATCGGCGGTTTGCTGAGCCTGCGCTGGTTCCAGCAGTTTCCGTAGGCCAGCCGATTTCATCACACCTGATCACACCAGACAGGTCTGCCGGACCTGTCTGGTGTGCTGCTGCCACTTGTAACCCTCAACTCACTACGAAATGTCACTTGCGGTTTCGTTGGCGTGCGCTACACTCCTTCTGTTACGTCCCGTGCTGGCTGGCAGTATCCTCGTCGGTGGACTTCCAGGTGATGCATAACCACAGCCACACCGGAAAACAGGAGTTTGATATGGCAACGTTATGGGAGCAGCGTTATGCGCACCGCACGCAATGCATGAGCAGCTCGGCCATTCGCGAATTGCTCAAGTTGACCGAGCAACCCGACTTTATCTCGTTGGCCGGCGGCTTGCCCGCACCGGAGGTTTTCCCGGTCAAGCAGGTGACTGAAGCGGTTGACACGTTGATGAAGGAGCTGCCCACGCAGGCGCTGCAGTACGGCACGACAGAAGGCTATCGTCCATTGCGCGAGTGGCTGGCGCATACAACCGCCTCCCGCTGTGGTATCAACGTCTCAGTCGACAATGTGCTAATCACGAGCGGTTCCCAGCAGGCGCTCGACTTGATCGGCAAGTTGTTCATTGATCCGGGCGATCGCATCCTGGTCGAGTCCCCCACATACCTGGGTGCGTTGCAGGCATGGAACGCCTACGAAGCCCAGTACGTTACCGTGCCGATGGATGAGCATGGCATGGTCGTCGACGCATTGGAAGAGGCGTTGCGTCTCAAGCCCAAGCTGATCTACCTGGTGCCCAACTTTCAAAACCCCTCCGGCACCACCCTGGCGCTGGAGCGTCGTCAGCGGCTGGTCGAGATTGCGGAACGTGCCGGTGTGCCCATCGTCGAGGATGACCCCTACGGCCAACTCCGTTTTGAAGGCGAGCACCTGCCTGCGTTGCTGACGCTGGACGCGCAGTGCCAGGCGAATGGCCGCGGCGATTACCACGGCAACGTGATCTATCTCAGCACGTTCTCCAAGATCCTGGCCCCAGGTTTGCGCCTGGCGTGGACGGTGGCGCCGCCAGAGGTCTTGCGCAAACTGGTGCAGGCCAAGCAAGGTGTCGATTTGCACACGTCGAGTTTCACCCAGATGCTGGCTTACGAGGTGGCGCATGATGGTTACCTGGACCAGCATATCGAAATCATTCGCAAGACGTATAAGGAACGTCGTGACACCATGCTGGCTGCGCTGGCAGCATATCTCCCTGCCGGCGCGCGTTGGAACAGGCCCGCAGGCGGCATGTTCCTGTGGTGCACGGCGCCCGAAGGTGTGAACACCGTCAAGTTGCTGGAAATATGTGTGGATAAGAAGGTGGCGTTCGTGCCAGGCACCGCGTTTTACCCTTGCGGCGGTGGTGAGAACACGATGCGACTGAACTTCTCCAACGCAACGCCCGAGATGATCCGCACAGGCATCGCCCGCATGGGCGAGGCCATGCGCGAGATGATGGGGCAGAACTAAACGACACAGGGCGCGCAATAAGAAACCCGACTTCTGTCTGCAACGGGCTGGGGCTTGCACGGACAGAAGTCGGGTTTCTTTACTTCAGCTTACATTGGTATGACGAGTGAGCGGTCGACGTCCGTCAGGCACTCGAACTCGCCTGCCAGGTTGCACCAATAGTCATCCTCGACACGGATGCCCCAGCCCTTATCCGGGTAATACAGCCCTGGCTCATTGGTCATGACGGTGCCCACTTGCATGCGCTCGTCTGGGCGCACGCCACGCATCCCCATGGTGGGTGCCTCGTGCACGGCCAATCCAAAGCTGTGCCCCAGGCTGTGGATATAGCCGTTGGTCAGGCCCAGGTCCTGGCGGATGGTCTTATGGCCGTGCGCTTCAAACAGGTCGCACGCCATGTCCTGGAACTCGTGGGTGAAACGTTCGGTATTGAACGCCTTGGCTAACGTGTCGTGTACCTGCATCACCAGTTCGTAGGCGGCCTGAATCTCGTCCGGCGCATAACCCAGGCACCACGTGCGGGTGATGTCGGCGTGATAGCTGCCCGGCAGACGCGGGAAGATGTCGTACACGATGGTCTGGCCCAGCCGGATCAGGTCGCCTGGCGTGCCCGATGAGTGTGGCACGCCGGCGTCACGCCCGATGGAAAAAATGAAGCCAGGGTCCTCCAGACCTGCAGCCGCCTCCTCGCGCCGGATGAAGGCCTTGACGTCGCCAACGGTAAGGGGCTGGCCATCCTGTTTTAGCAGCGTCTCATCGACGACCCGGTGTGCGCGCAGGAAGTCGCGCGTTGTCTCAATCACATCTGCTGTCAGCCGGCAGGCTTGCCGGATCAACGCGACCTCATCGGCGTCCTTGGTTTTACGCGCCTCGGACAGAATGTCGTTCTCGTATTCGGTGACCACCTCGACGAATTCCTCACGACTCAATGCGTCGAGGAAGGCAAAGCTGGCGCCAACCGAATCCAGGCCATAAAAGCCCACGCGCCCATCCACCCCAATGTCCTTGAACAGCCGGCGCGTGAACTCGACCCGCGCGGCCAGCCGGTCACCGTTCACCTGTTTGACGATTTCGGGCATCCGATAGTCGGCCACGTTGACGAGGTTCATGCCGGTTTTGGCGGCTTCGTCGCGCTCCATGGTGGAGTGGATCAGGTAAGGCACGCTGTCGGTCTGTTTGACGACGATGGTGCCGTTGGTGACGTGAGTGGCACCGGTGAAGTAGGTAAACGCCGTGTTGGCCGCGCCCAACCCGTCTGGGCCGAGGATTACGAGTGCGTCAAGATCGTGTTCGCGCATTAAACGCGGGAGATCACTTTTCATTGCTTTTAGCCAAATTTTTCTTCAAACTGAACCAGAATAATCCATCTGTTGCTGAATTCTCTCCCTGGTTGCGCGCCCGGCCAGCTTCTCACACAGATATAAGCCCAGGTCAATGGAGGCTGTTACCCCTCGCGCGGTAATGACGTGATCGGCATCGACCACGCGCTGGTCTGTCACCACCTGTGCGCAGTAGGGTGCCAGCAGTGCATATGCGCTGGGGTGAGTGGTCGCGGGCTTGTGAGTCAAGAAGCCTGCGGCACCCAGTAGCAGCGCGCCGGTGCAAACCGACACCTTTAACGGACAGGGTTCTGCTGTCTTGAGCCAATCGATGAAAGCGGTGTCATGAATCAATGTCCGGGAACTGAACCCACCGGGCACGACAACCATGTCGTAGCCTTCGAGGGGAGCGCCAACGCGTGTGGATGTGAAAACAAGACCACTATGATCGCGGACCTGTGCTGTGCGGGCGCACACATCCCATTGCACGCCGGATAGGCAGCCCATGCTGTGCAGCCGCGTGAGTGGATCATAGATACCGACAAAGTCCAGCGCCGTCATGCCTTCGTAGATGACAAAACTGATGTACACAATGATCTGCCTGGGAGCCACGCTGCGCGCAGCATGCCCATCCCTGATGTTACGACAGCGCCATCTGTTTGACCCAGATGACCTCGTGAAGGTCCCGCAATGCTTTCATCGCCTCTTCCGACACTGGGCTGTCAAGATTGATGACGGACAGGGCACGATCACCGGGGCTGGTGCGTCCCAGCCGATACTCGGCGATGTTGACGTAATGGGCGCCCAGTAACGAGCCAATGTGGCCGATCACGCCCGGTACGTCGCGCGAAGACACCACCAGCATCAACCCTTCCGGCACAGCGTCGATGACGAAGCCATCGATTTGAACGATGCGAGGCTGCGTGCCGTTGAACAACACACCCGCGATGGTGTGGGTTTCATCGCCAGTGCTGACGCGGCACGACACCAGGTTGGTGTAGTCCCTGCTGCTGATGTTCAAAGCCTGTGTCACCAGGATGCCGCGCTCGTCGGCGATGACCGGCGCGTTGACGTAATTCACACGCTCGTTACCCAGTATAGGCGCGAGCAATCCCCGCAACAGGGCTACCGTCAAGGGCTTGACGTGGGGGGCTACATCGCTGCCGCGATACTCCACCTCAACTCGTGCCAGGCGGCCTTCAGTGAGATTGGATTGCAGCGCGCCTAAACGTTCTGCCAGCACCAGGTATGGCCGGATGACGGGTAATGCCGCCGGGTCCATGGGCGGGAAGTTGATCGCGTTGCGCACCTCGCGCTCGTGCAGGGCATCCAGCACCTGTTCCGCAATCTGAATCGACACATCGCGCTGTGCTTCGGCCGTGCTGGCACCCAGGTGTGGTGTGACCACGACGTTGGGCAGCTTGAATAGGGGGTGATCTGCGGGCGGGGGTTCCTCTTCGAACACGTCGAGTGCGGCGCCAGCCAGCTTCTTATTCGTCAGCGCTTTGTACAGCGCGTTTGCATCCACCAGTGCACCGCGTGCCACATTAACAATGTGCGCACCAGGCTTCATTTTCTCGATGGCAGCCTCATCCAGTAGACGACGGCTGGTGGCGTTGAGCGACGAGTGCAGGGTGATGAAGTCGCTTTTGGCAAGTAAATCGTCCAGTTCGACCAGCACCACCTTGTTCATGCGGGCCGACTCTTCGCTGACATAGGGGTCAAAGGCGATGACTTCCATGCCGAATGCCTGCGCGCGCCGGGCGACTTGTGTGCCAATGCGGCCCAATCCGATCACGCCCAGCGTCTTTCCCATCAACTGCTCACCCATAAATTTGCTGCGCGTCCATTCACCACGCCGCAATGAGGCATCCGCCTGGGCAATATTGCGTGCCATTGCCAGCATCATGGCGATGGTATGCTCGCAGGTGGCGATGGTATTGGCCTGCGGCGTGTTCATGACAATAATGCCGCGATGGGTGGCTGCATCCACGTCGATGGTATCCACTCCGATGCCTGCTCGGCCCACGACGCGCAGCTTGTGACCATTTTCAATGACTTCTTTATCGACCTTGGTCTCGCTGCGCACGATGAGGGCATCGTACTCGCCAATCTGAGCCAGTAATTCTGTCCGGGGCAATTTCTTGACCACGTGTACAGAAACGTCGGGGTCAGCTTTGAGCAGGTCAAGGCCTGCGGCTGAAAGATCATCAGGAATAAGAATTTTGAACATTGGGACCGCCTTTGGCATAAGCGTGATTATAACGAGCCGCGTTGGGAGATGGGTGCATCAGCGGCGCGCGTTGGTAATAGCAACACCTCATTATTAGCGAAGTTGCTTGCGAAAGAGGATCGGACATAGGTGTCCTGTATAATCTATTCCACGGGGTGTAACTTATGCAATGGCAGAGCACAATTGATGAGTTCCTAAAATTCTTGGAAACGGAGCGTAGTTCATCAGTCAATACCGTGCTGGCCTACCGGAATGATCTGGGCCAGTTTACCGAGTATCTTGCGCAAAGCGCGCCAAGTGACGGTGACTGGGCAGGCATTAACCAGGATAGCATCGTCAGCTACGTTGATGCACTGACCCAGCGAGGTTATACCAAATCGACCATCGCGAGAAAGATCGCCGCGCTGAAGACGCTATTTCACTGGCTTAACCAGCGTGGCATCATGCACGATGATCCTACCTTGCGCCTGAAGTCGCCACGGGTGGATAAGCGCACGCCACGCCTGTTGACGCAAGAGGAAGTTAACAATCTGATGGATGCGACTTCGACGGTGTCCCAACCACGCTCCTCACGTGATCGGGCGTTATTGGAGGTGGTTTATTCAACCGGTATGCGCGTATCGGAGGCGATCAACCTGCGCCTGAGCGATCTCGATATGGACTCTAACCAGATTCGTTGTACAGGTCGCGGTAACCGCCAACGCAAAGCGCCATTGCTGCCGCGCGCAGCAGAAGCGCTGCGTGATTATCTTAACAATGCGCGTGTTGAGTTGATGGGCAACGTTGCCACGGATTACGTGTTCCTGAATCCGCAGGGGACGAAGCTCACACGCCAGGCTGTATGGCTGATGACGAGGCAGTATGCCAAAGCCGCCGGCATCGAGGGCGACGTCACACCGCATACGCTGCGCCATTCGCGCGCTGCGCACATGTTGGGGGAGGGTGAGGACGTGCGCCGGGTGCAGGAGTGGTTAGGGCACGCTAACCTTGCCACCACCCAGATGTATCAGCCGCGCAACGCCAACAACACCAGCAAAGTCCAGAACGAGTCGCGCGAACTGGAGATTGCGCCTACGACAACCCTGCAACAGCAACAGCCCTGACGTCGAATGTCTGAAGCTGTACACAACCCGGAGTTATCGGTCGAGGCGTTGAAGGCTGGTGACCGCGCGGAGTTTGCACGCTTTGTGGACGCGTACTCCGGCCCCATTTACCGCCTGGCATTGAGGATCCTGGGAGATGCCCAGGACGCCGAGGACGTGCTACAGGAAACGTTCATCAAGGCGTATCGTCACCTGGGCGAGTTTGAGGGTCGCTCCAGCTTCTCCACCTGGCTATACCGTATTGCGTCTAACGAAGCCTTCATGCTGTTGCGCCGGCGCCACCCTGAGATGGTTTCCGTGGAGGAAGGGACGCAAACGCCCGACGGCGAACAGGAGCCGTTACAGATCGTCGATTGGTGTTGTTTGCCCGAGGAGGAGTTCTTAACCGCCGAATCGCGTGCGTACCTTGACAAAGCGATCGATCAGTTGGCCCCGGCCTTGAAAGCCGTATTTCTGTTGCGCGATATCGAGGGATTTTCGGTGCGCGAGACGGCCGAGGCCTTGAGCCTGAGTGAGGCGGCCGTGAAGACGCGTTTGTTGCGTGCACGCCTGCAGTTGCGCGAGCAACTCTCCATTTACTATGACGAACGGTTGCGGGAAAGGGGAACTGGCACGCGGGAGATTCACGCCAATGGTCGTGAGGGCGGCATCGCGCGAGAGCCGGAGAAGTATGAGAAGGAGGTTGGGCCGTCATGAGTGATCACGACCGGGAGCCGGTCGATCATCCTCTCGCCGGAGCGGCACAGGCCAGCGGCACACGGGTGGCAATCCATCCGCATGATCATCAGAGTTGCCGTCATCTCTTGAAGTCATTGTCAGATTACGTGGACGGCACGCTGGATGAATCATTATGCGTCGAGATTGAGAAGCACATGGGTGAGTGTGAACGGTGCCAGATCGTCATCGACACGTTGCGCAAGACAGTTGAGCTTTACCGCGACATGGCGCCTGCCCCGCCCGTGCCCGAAGACGTGCGCGCGCGGTTGTTCGTGCGACTGGACCTGGATGACTTCCTGGTGGGCAAATAAGCCTGACAAATTCCGTCCGACCAGTGCTGTAACTTTTGTGTCCCTTGCGCATCTAAGAGGGTGAAAGTCGATACAGACAGGTTGTTTGAGACAAGATTTGTATCACCGACGCAAAGTCGCTGATACAAAATGCCTGTGGCTGTCGAAACAGTCACGGGCTTTTTATTTCAGCGCGAGGCCGGTGAATCAGGTTCAGGAAAGGCCGGGAAAAGTCTGGAAAGGAGCAGGAAAGCATGTCGGCATTATTAGACCAAAAGGTCCTCAAACAGGTGCGTGAGGCGTTTGCTGAGTTGCAGCAGCCTGTGCAGGTGCTTTATTTTGGCACGAAAAAGGATTGCGAATATTGCAGCGAGACACGTGAGTTGCTTGAAGGGGTTGTGGCGGCGTCGGATAAGCTGAGCTTGAGCGTGCACGATATCGATGAGGAAGCGGGATTGGCGCACCAGTATCATGTGGACAAGGCGCCCAGCCTGGTTATTGCGGCACAGGATGGCGATGAAACGGTTGATTACGGTATTCGCTATGTGGGCATCCCCGCCGGCTATGAGTTCAGCGCGCTGATCCACGACTTGTTGCTGGTATCACGCCGTGACTCCGGTCTGAACGAGAGTACGCGCGCGTTCCTCAAGCGACTGGATCAGCCGGTGCATCTGCAGGTGTTCGTCACGCCGACGTGCCCTTATTGTTCGCGTGCGGTCGTGCTGGCGCATCAAATGGCGCTCGAAAGTCCCCTGGTGCAGGCGGAAATGGTCGAGGCGATGGAGTTCCCCGAGCTGTCAGATCGTTACGGTGTGAGCGGCGTGCCGCACACGACGATCAACGACGGGGCTGGCAGCATGGTTGGGGCGGCTCCCGAGGATTATCTGGTGGCCGAAATCCAACGCGCCCTGGTCATTCCTGTCAATTGAGGTATCAATTGAGGTAAAAGCAATGGATGCAACGGTTACCTGGAAGCACGGGCTGCGGTTTAGGGGCGTGGGTGGTTCCACCGGCTTTCCCGTCGAGCTGGCGTCAAAGCCGGAAAATGGTCATGCGCCGGAGGGAGCCGGCCCGCTGGAACTCCTGTTATTGGGCACGGCGGGGTGCACCGCGATGGATGTGATATCCATCCTTGAGAAGAAGCGCCAGAAGGTTACCGCCTTTGAGGTACGCATGCACGCCGACCGTGCCGACGAGCACCCACGGGTGTTCACGCACATCACGATGGAATACGTGATCACCGGCCACGCGGTCGACCCGGAAGCCGTGAAGCGCGCAATCGATCTTTCCGTGGAAAAATATTGCAGTGCGCACGCCATGATGAGCAAGGCTGTGCCGATTGAACACACCTTCACCATTATCGAGACGGAGCGACAAGGGGTATAAATGCGAGCCGGCTACGTGGCAACCCGGCATCGACGATGCGTTCGATCTTGATGCCTACGTCGGTCTTGAGGGGCGCGGGGAGCGCCAGTACTAGTTCTTGTGCCGCCACGTACGTCTGCTGCGTCAGAAAAATAGGGTTTGTAGTGCTGTAAGTGTCCCACCACGTCACGCGGTATCTGCCCACTGGCACATTGGGAATGGTGATCGTGCCTGTGATCGCCGGTATGGCTGGCCCGTTCACCACACGCTTCCAGGTGTGCTGCGTGTTTTGCACCCACAGGTGCATGCGGCCATTCACGTCGTCACGCTGACCCCATGCGCGCAGGTTTTTGTCGGAGGTTTGTGCTTGTGCGTCCCGGTATAGGCCATTGTTGATCGGGATGTCCTCCATGAAGTTGCGATAGGTCAGGTAATTGGTATAGATATGTGTGTAGCGCCCGGTGCTTGTGTTCTGGTCTATCGTTTCCGTAGCCCACCAGAACAGGTCGATCATGCCGCCTGGGTTGACCTGCCCCCACAAATTGTTGTGCAGCCAGATGCCCGTGGTGTCATTGTTAATGGCGCGGTTCCATTCCTGTTGCTCCGGGCTATCCACGCCGGTTTCACCGCGGACGATTGGTTTCTGGGCGCCCACCGGGCTGCGCCCGCCAAATAGCTCGCCGTAAGCGCGGTTATACCAGGCCGTGTCGTCGTCCATCGGCGTGATGTCGAATTGCCCGATGACGGGCACCACCTTGCCCGCTGGGCTGACCAGTTCGACGTCGTCGATCCAGGCGTTCCCGCCTGTTCCGTTGTAGTTCTCGATGATTAGCGCAATTTCGTGTGGCTCTGCGTCGGTGAGGATGAGTCGCACCGGCTCGGGCAGAAGGTTGTTTGAGCCATCGCGGTCGCTGCGGAACTGCGTCCAGTCGAAGGTGCCCGTGGGTGCGGAGCAGGCCCACGTATCTGCTTGGCCGCCGGACGGCACCACGCCCTCGCGCCCGCCCCAGTAGTTTCCGCCGTCGATGAACCAGCGCAGTCGCTGCTGGCCCGCGTCAGGCGCACAGCTTGAGGTGTAGGCGCTGGCTTTCATCCAGTAGCGGATGATCCACTCGCCGGGCCCGCGAATCACCAGCCCGCGCGGCGTAATCTGCTTGCTCAATTGGGTGGCGCCGGCGATGTGAAAGGATGCAGGCGTTCCTTCGGAATGCATGCCGCTGTGTACGTAGGCCGTGCGCGTCTCCACCTGTGCCGCATCGATGAAACTGGCGTCGCGCCCCCATCCGGTGGAAACGTAGGCGTGCAGGTCGGCATAATCGACGTCCGAGTACTCCGGCCGGGCCCAGAAGTCCGAGGCAGGGAACGAATGCCAGAATGACGTCGTGACCATGTGCCGTGCCGGATCGTGCTGTTTGAAGTAGCGGGCCATGGCGTTGGCTGCTTCATAGTGATTTCCGTTGTACGGATCGCCTTCGTTCACGTATTCGAACGAATGGATGGCCGTGCTGTAGCCCCAGCGCGCGATCAGGTAACGCCACCACGCCTGTTGCAGCCAACGCACTTTGGTATTCGGTGTGGCATAAAAGTGGTCGTTGCTGCCATCGTCCGTCATTTTCCCGTCGGCACCCAGGTGATTCTTGATCCACTCGTTCTTCTCGTCGATCACGATCTTGAGGTACACGCCATGTCGCCCGGCCGCCTCTATGTACTCGTCCCACTCCGCGGCGTTCATGGAATCAAAATAGAGGTGGCTGTTGGCATTGGGTTCGCGCAGTAAGTTGACCTGGTAGGGGTCGTTCTCGCGCCACACGCGCACCTCGTCGATGTAGATCGTGCCGCTGGCGACGTTATCGCGCGCCAGGTACAGGTAATCCAGCCAGTATTCAGCGTCACTGGTTGTGTAGAGGCCGGTGACCGTTATCCAGCCTGTGCTGCCCGTCTGGTATGGCGTGATCAACGTTTGGCCGTTGCACGAGCCCTCTGGCCAGCCCCCCTGCTTCACCGCGAAACCGTAGTTACCGCTACCGGTCACGCCTTCCAGCTTGACACGGGTTGACACACGGTAGGTCGTATTGGGCTCCACGGGAATGCCACCCTGCCAGAAGTCAGTGAAATAGCAGCGGTTATTGCCATCCAGCTTGAGCGCAACGTCGGCACCGTTGAACGTGTTCCGGGTGTCGAACTGTACTGCTGGCAGGTAGCCGTCCCAGGGTTGGTCAGGCCAGCCCCATGACGTCCACTGCGAACCGTTGATGCCCGCGCCGCTCATCCAGACGCGCATGAAGTTCATCTTGTATTGCTCGTAGCGTTGCATGGTTTGCTCTGCCGCGTTGGTTTGGCCGAACCCAGCGTTGTAGCCGGCGCCGATGAATGGCGAGCCGTCGTTAAATTCAAAGTAACGGCGGTCGCGCTGGCTGGCGCGCAAAAAACCGCGGCGAGTGTAGGGGTTGGTGGATTGTCCGCTGACGTTGAATTGCATTGCGCCGTTGGTGGGATAAACAATCGTCCCGTTGGCGTCCTGGGCGCGCAGGCGGTACTGCCAGGCCCCGGTGCGTTGCGGCGCAAAGCGCACCACCCACTGCGCCGGTCCATTCGGCGTAAAGTGATCCCTGTTGCCGCGGACCGTATACGTGTGGGGCTGATGGAGGAACGCGGGTTGTGTGATGACGGTTACCCAGTTGTCGGGTGAGAACAACGCTTCTACGTTGATGCCGGTGCCGGCGGGCAGTCCTGGGGGTGGTGTCGGGTCGTAGGGCAGGTCCAACTGTGTGGCGGTCGTGCGCACGTCGAAGCGGGTTTCAAGTTTCTCAAAAGGGGCCAGGTTCGCCTTGTTCGTTACAACGTTGCTGATCGCCGGAGGAACGCTGCCCGTGTTTGCGTCGCCCACCCCATGATGACTATCTGTCGGGAGAAGCACAGACGACAGGATAGGCGTCGGGTTTGTCCCTCGCGCCATACACGCCAGCACCAAAACACCGATCAAGAAAAGCAGGATGAACTGTTTTGCTTCGGGCTTGGATATAGTAATTGGATCGTCCATTTGATAATCGAAATGGGCGGCGAGGAGACCAGGATGCATGGCGTTCCTCTGCGACGATTGCGACGATGAAATTGAATTGCCAGGAGCGATGCCAGTATCATATCATGTCACGACCTGAGTGCGCGAATGGCCCTGTTGAGCAAAAGAAGGGCGAGTGCGCCGAGGACGAGGACAGGGACGAACCCAAACTCAACCCTTACCATCATCGCTGGCAAGATGATGAGACCTGCGCCGATAAGGGTGAAGGCGAGCGTGCGCACGTGATTGCGCACCAGTCGTTCTGTATGCTCCGTGCGCTGGGCTGATCTGAAACGCCAGTCCAGGCTGGTCAGATCCCATGCGATCAGAGCCATCAAGACCCCTGCCAGCATCAGCGCAGAGGATCGCTGAATCAACAAACCAACTGCGGCCGCTGCTGTGAATGCGATCCACCCGAGCGTATCCCCCTCACGCCAGCGTGTGTAATGGTGGATCGTCATCCACACTGCGCCAGCCAGGATGAACGCCAGCCAACCGGCCGTTATCCCGGCGCCGGCATAACCAGCAGCCAGCGTAATGGCCGCAGCGGCGATACAGACCAATATGGTCAATGGGATCCACTTCATGCGCGTGCCTCCCGGCCCAGCGCGCTAGGGTTCCCGCGCGGCGATGCCGTTGCGAGCGCCTGATCCAGTGGTTGATCGACACGCCAGTCTATGACCTGCACGCCGACGCGCTTCAATCTCAATAACGCGAGGCGCCGCTCGACATAAGACAAACGATTGGCATATTCAGTGCCCGTCATGCGGGTGATCGCCGGGCGTTCGTGCCCTGAACGTGTGTCCGTCCTTCGCACGTTGGATTGGTTGGACTCAGGGATAAGCCCTTGCATTTCAAATGCGACAGGGTCAGGGCTAACCACCATGACGGCATAGCCGTTCGCGCGCAGGCGGGTGAGCACTGCGACGTCGTCGCCGCCGTTGAGCGGACCGATAAAAACGATCTGTGAGTGGGCAGGAAAAAAACGGGTCGGCAGATGATACAGGCTCTCCAGGGCATAGTTGTGGCCGGCGGCGGTTCGGCCCAATGCCCTGAAGATGCGCTCGCGTTGCACGTGACCGTAGCCAGGGAAGACCCCTTCCCGGCCGCGTCCGTAAATGAGTAACCCCACGCGATTGCCCGCTTCCAGGAATGTATCGGCCAGTGAGGCAGTTGCCTGGATGGCGTGGTCGAATAACGAGCCATCGGACGTCAACACATCATTCTGCTGGCGCGCATCGAGGATCAGCCCTACATCGGCGATGCGCTCCTGCTCGAATTGGTTGGTAAACAGGTTCTGCTCGTGACGGGCGCTGACGCGCCAGTTCATCCAGCGTAAACGGTCGCCCATTTGATACTCGCGCAAGCCGATGAAATCCACGCCCGAACCGCTCTGTCGCGCTGGGATTGGACCGGCAAAACCGCGCGTGCGCGGCGGGCGTACCGCGACCGGGCGTAGTCTGCGCACCTGGGGCCGGATCAACAGATAGGCCGGGGCACTCAGCACGTGGAATTGTTCGAACAGGCCGAGGCTGTCACTCGAGCGGATGTGAAGATCGTCAAAGTTGAACTCGCCGCGATTCCCGCGCACGGTGTATGCCAGCTCGATCCGCCCGCCGCTGGGCAATGCGCCCAGTGTGCTGGTTTCCCCCTCTATCACTTCCAATCCGGGGCATACGACGTCTTCGACGCGTAACTCGTCCAAGGGTGCGCCTTCATTGGTGATGTCGAGCTTGACGACCACAGGGACGCCGGGCGATGTGTGCTCCAGGCTGAGCGAACGGCCTACGCGCAAGCGCGGCGCTTCTGGCATGCGCAAACGTGCCACCGCCAGGTAGATGACCAGGGGCATGGCGAGCGCGACGATGCCGCCGTTGAGCGTCGCAAGTCCCAGCAGGACGAGCGCAAAAATCAAGACGAGCAATAGCCTCGGCTTTGCGGCCATGGTTTTGTAGAGAAGGTGACCGGCATCACGGAGACGCCAATCCCCTCGTATTTACCCCTCGATTACCGGCACCGGGGTGGCTTGTGTCACGCTGGCGACGATGTCCTCGGCGGCACGTGGCACCGTCCAAAGATCCGGTTCCAGGACCAGGCGGTGGCTGAGCGCCGGCCGGGAGAACGATTTCACGTCGTCGGGCAACACGTAAGCGCGCCCGTTCATGGCCGCCCACGCGCGCGACAGCTTGAGCAGTGCCAGCGCGCCGCGCGGGCTGGCGCCGACTGCCACCTGCCGATAGGCGCGCGTGCGCCGTGTAAGCTCGACAATGTAGTGCTCGATATCGGGGTCGACGAACACCTCTTCCACGGCCTGGCGCATGGCCAGCAATCCAGCCGCATCGGTGGCGGGTTCGATGTCAAACTCGTCGTGGCGTCGCTCGCGCCGGCGTCTTAAGATTTCCTGCTCTTCCGGTGCGGACGGGTACCCGACGGAGAGCTTCATGATGAAGCGGTCGAGTTGCGCCTCCGGTAGCGGGAAGGTGCCTTCGTACTCAATCGGGTTTTGCGTAGCGACGACGATGAATGGTTCAGGCAAGCGCATTGTCTCGCCTTCCAACGTGACCTGGTACTCCTGCATTGCCTCCAATAGCGCCGATTGCGTGCGCGGCGACGCGCGGTTGATCTCGTCCGCCAGGATGATGTTTGCGAAAATGGGGCCTTGACGCAACACGAACTCGTTCTGGGCGCGGTTGTAAATGTAACCGCCTGTGATGTCGCCGGGTAGCAGATCGGGCGTGAATTGGATGCGCCGGAACGCCATGCCCAGTGCGCGTGCAAAGCTGTTGGCGATCAGCGTTTTCGCCAGGCCGGGGTAATCCTCCAGCAACACGTGCCCGCCGGCGAGAAATGCGGCCATTATCTGTTCGAGCACCAGTTGTTTCCCCACGATGGCGCGGCTCACCTGTTCGATGACATGCGCCGAAAGTTCGGCGACCGGTGCAACGCTTGCATTCGTATGTGACGATTTAGGCATGTTGATCCTCTGGCGGTTTGTCACCCAATGGGATGGCATATTGGCCGCCGATTTGGCTACCAAGTTGTTCATCCATGTAGTCAATGACTCGTGCCACTTTGCGTTCGTATAACGACGGTTGGCCCGGCTGGCGCCGATTCCGGCTGTTGTGCCGGCGCAACAGCCAGCGTGGCCACAGACGCTGCCAGAATGGCCCTCTGTGCCCACCTGGCAGGGGAACCGCCGGCACTTCAGGATCGGCCAACCAGGTTTGCCACGACAGGAGCAGGGCGCGAATCTCGGACGGTATTGTCAAGGCGCCGCTGCGCACGCGCCGCTCGATCTCCGCTGGGTCCTGGTGCTCCTGGTATGCGAGCAGGTCCAGGGTGATGCGGCGCAACTCGAACGAGACCTTTTCCCGCGCAAAAGTGCTCTCGTTGAGCTGTTGCAAGTCATGCAGCCGTTGCTGCAGACGAGAGGGTTCCGGCCGGTCACCCACGGCCGGCACAACATGGCGCATCAGCACACCCTTGCGCCAACCGCCGAACAGGCTGCGCACCGCGACCAGGAACCCGACTGCGACCAGGATGGTCCAGAAGGTGGATTGGGCGACGCTCCTGATGACGAGATCCGCCAGCCACAAGGCGTATGACAGTGGTGGGATGATCACCTGGCGCACGACCCCTTGTACCGTGAGTGCGATCAACAGCGTGACGATCACGCTGAGTGGCACGAGCAACAACAGCCAGCGCCAGCGCGATCCAGCTCCCTCCGTCTTCATACGGATGGCCTCGGCTGGCACGCGGTGATGATGGCGCTGAGACTGTTGATAGCCAGGGCTTCTTCCTGTGGGCCCAGTCGCTCATGCCCGTAGCGCACTTGCTCGAACAGGCGTGTCAATTGCTGCACCGGTTCGGCGGGGATGCCCGTGGACCGTAGCGAAGTCTCGAACTCTCGCGCGGTCATCGTCGTGCCGCGCTGGAGGCCGCGCTCCTCCCGCAACACACGGCTCATGTCGCGGTAACAGCGCAGCACGGTCTCGCGCAATTCGCCCCCTGAGTGAATGGCATCGATGGCGCCCTGTGCCTCCTCGGCCAGTTGTTCCAGTGCCGTGGGTTGTTTCTGGCGGCGCCGCCGGACGAACCATACGATGGCGATGACGGTGACACACAGCGTGCCGGCGGCGGCCACACTGATGGCGGTCACGACCCAATCTGGTATGTCAGTGGGTGTGTATACGTCAACGGGTCCGGGTGTATAAGGCTCGGCGGTTGGCTCCTTTGCGAGGGATGACTCGACCTCTCTTTCAGCCGGCTCATTTTCCATTGAGCCGATGAACAGGTTGGCGATCAGTAGGAAGACGGCGAGTATAAGCACATTGGCCAGGAATCGCCGTCGCAGATCTGGTGAACGGACCAGGGCGATCAACGTGATGGGCAGCAGGATCACCATCAGTCCCAACGCGATGCGCACCACGAGCAGGGCGATGTTTCCACCAGGCAAGGACTCAGAACCGCCGGTTTCAAGGGGACCGAGGGCAACCTCGCCGAGTGAGAACGGGCGACCCGGCAGGAGCTGTACGTTAGGGAGGCTGATTGCCAGCAAGAACAAGACAACAACGGCTCCTGCTATCCAGAGTAATTCTGTCTTGCCCCGCATTGGAGCAAGTATAGGAGGGTCCCGCATAGTCGTCAACTTTATGCCTGGCCGGCTGACCGCATCGTTATGGGCTGCCCCACACTACACGTAGTGTCGGGCGTCCTTCCACATCCCAGTTCCCGACTTCCGACGACGTCAGATACTTGCTGCTGTGTTGTTCCGTGTCAGACCCATAGATGGCCAGACTCACTGGCCGGCCATCCGCGTAAGCCTCGGCGACAGCTTTAGTAGCGTCCCATGTATAGGGATCACCCGGCCAATCAATCGCCGGTTTTGAGTAAGTGTATAGCCACTGTGCTGAGACGTTTTCCCACGCCAGCGGTGCATTGTTCCATTGAATGGACATCTCATCCCATGGGTCCCGAATACTGAACAGGTGTACCCATGAGGGTTGTGCTTGGCTGGGGTCTGCGCCGCCCCACAGGTGCAATGTAAGCGTGGCCGACACGATGACTTTGCCGGCTGGTATTGTGTCCAGCGAGAAGCGCAGGTAACTCTTGTTGAAGCAAGGGAAATGCGTTGGTGCCGTTTCGGTGCCGACGAATAGGTTCGCGTCGTCGCCGTGGTTCGTTTCGGTGCCACCCTCATGGCCACTGCTGCATGTGCCGCCACCGCCCATCCACGCATCCACGACGCTGGAATTATCGGTGTCAGAAGCTGCGCGCACCAAGGTAGTGCCCTGAACTTGTGCCGGCGGCGCGATGTGGTTGGCGTAGCCGAAATGTAATTCACCCCATGTTGATGGATTGTTGGGATTAAATGTCTCGGGCCAGTAGTCTGGCGCGACATAACCGGCAGGGGGGTTGGCGTCACGGTCGTACAACAATATACCCAGATTCCAGACTGTCTCTGCGGGAGGTGGCCCAGAGAGCCCTATTGATCCCCAAGGGATGGTGAACATGCTGAACCAACCAAAATCGATACCGCATGTATTGCTGTTGGGACCTGGATTGCACGACCATTGCATGGCGGAATAATCTGTCCATGTTCCATTCCAATTAGTATCCCAGCCTGATCCTGTTCCGCGTGCCTGCTGGTGGTAAGTTGGCGCATTTTCGTTAGGCCCGGGCCGTGTGCCACTCAGGAACATATAGTGATTCGTCTGTGGTGTATTGGGTTTATTGGAATCTGTGCCCAGATAGAGGGCGACCGCGTCGTAGTCGGTTAGAGAACCAGTCAGTGAGGAGTCGTTGGGATCCCAATACCATAGATAGTAATCAATCACTGTGACTTGTACGTGCAGTCCAATGTTGCTATAAGACATGCGTACATCTGCGTAATTTCGACTCGGTAAACCTTGCTTGTTCTGGCCGAACCAGAATATGGCAGAGCGGTACCATGATGGGCCACTTGCGAAGTAAGGGATATTCACACGGCGACTTGCTAGTGGTGGTGGCATGCCCATCACTGCCGGCAGATAGGCCCATGCTGTTGGTGTGAAGGTCGTTGTTGCAGGCCTGGGCGCCTGACGGTTGGCATCTGCGGCGAACAAGTGCTCTGGATTGGTGGGGACACTTGCTGCGAAGACGGTTAAGGTGAGTGAAGCTGCGAGGGCAACAAAATGCGCGTCGCGTTTCGTCATTTAATCTCCTTGTAACGAACCATGCGCAACACAATGGGCGCATAGCGCTACCGTGATATGCATGAAAGGATACCAGATGTGGAAGGCTTACTTGGCGAGCTCTAAGGCGAGTATCACGTTCGCTTTAGTGCGCGTTGTTAACTCTCCTAATGTTCATTTGCGACTGCCTGTGCCGTGTGATCCTCATGTTCCGGCGGGTGGCTCCTGCGGGGGCAATCCATTTCGGGCCGTCCGTGCGTTAGAGTGGATAAGGCATGATGTGCGGCACCATGTCGTGCGTGATCAGTGTTCATGGACGCTTGCGTTGTGTCGTTTAAGACTGTACCAGTAGGGGAAGAAGGAGACTTGACCATATGATCAAACGTTTGCTGCGAGTGAAGTCGGTTATGACGGGCATGATGATTGCTGCCGTTGTGCTTACAGCGTGTGGAGGCGCAGCGACTGCGCCGACGGCGACCAGTGCTCCTGCCGCGACTGCGGAGCCAACTATAGCATCGACCGTCACAACTGAAGCAACACCCGAGGCCATGGCGACTGAGGCCGCCACAGCAGAGGCAGCAACGGCTGCTCCTGAAGAAACGATGGCGGCTACTGCGACCACCGAGTCCGCCGCCAGTACGGGCGGGGCTGTGACGTATCGCATTGTGCCCGAAGAGTCGAAGGCATCTTACACAGTGGACGAGGTGTTATTCAACCAGAATAACAAGTTGAACACCGCCATTGGCGTCACCAACATTCTCAGCGGCGAACTGACCATTGATAAACAGAACCCTGCCAACAGTAAGGTCGGCACCATTACCGTGGATATCAGCGTATTAACGTCTGACAGCGGCCGCCGTGACAACGCGATCCGGGATCGCTGGCTGGAATCGGTTAAATTTCCCATCGTGACATTCGCACCGACGTCCCTGGAGGGGTTGCCGTCCACTTACACGGATGGAGAGGAACTGGCTTTCAAAATCACTGGCGATATGATGGTGCGCAACGCAACCAAGCCAGTCACGTTTGACGTGAAGGCCAAGCTCGACGGCGACAGGCTGACCGGCACGGCCACCACCACCGTCAAGATGACCGACTTCAACTTCGACCCCCCGGATATCGCCGGCATACTCAAGGCGAATGACGAGGCCATATTGACCCTCGAATTTGTGGCGATGCCCCAGTAGGCTCCATCCCGGGACGGGCTGGGAGCGTGACTGTTTCACAGGGTGGGGCGTGATGGGGTTGGCGGCAGTAGAGACGCGCTGCAGCGCGTCTCTACACGGCGCGTCTCTATCACGGCGTGGCTCAGCGGATGAACGTTTCGGTGTGTTGCGCCAGCGCGTCGTCGATGCGCAGCCGGTGAGAAAGCAGCACCGGGCTGGGCAATGCTTTCAGCGCGAAGAATCCCAATTCCATGCCTTCGTCGGATCCCCGCAGGGTGCCGCCGGCGAGCGCGCAGTGGAAGCACAAATTCACGTAATGCACCAGGTCGCCACCAGGGTAGCTGGCGATCATGTAGTTCTCCGGGTCCGAGTATACGCCGATGAGCCGGCCGACGGTAATATCCAACCCTGTCTCCTCGAACACCTCGCGCCGGGTAGCCTGTGCCACCGATTCGCCAATTTCTATCTTCCCGCCGGGCAGGCCCCAAAAGCCGTTGTCGGACCGGTGCATAAGCAACAGTCTGCCCGCGTCGTCGAAGATGGCGGCACTCACGCCGGCTGCGATGCGGTCAGGGTGGCGCGTGACAGGCTGGCCGGTCCAATCCAAGAGTGGCATGATGAAATCTCCTTTTCAGACGACATAGGCGGGCCCGCCTACATCGCTCTGGATGACGTCGCGCACCCCGTCCATTTGCCACAGCGCCTGCTTGACTTGCTTCAGCGCATGCGCTTCGCAGATGCAATGGACGTTTGGTCCTGCATCGATGGTGAATGCGACGGGGACGCCGGAGCGCCGTAACTCGCGCACGGCCTCGATGATGCTGAACGTGGCGGGTACCCAATAGATGATGGAAGGTTGAGATGTCATAATGACGGCATGCATCATCAGCGCATCCTGCTCGATGACGCTGGCGAGCAATTCGAAGTCGCAATGGGCGATGGCTTGCTCGCACAGATTGAGGCGCCGGGCCGTATCGTTGACACGCGCGATTTGCAGGGGGGATGTGTCCGCCAATGCGTGACCTTCGGTCGATCCTACGGTTTTGTGTTTGCCAGCCACGATGGCGATGATATCCACCAGGTTCCATTGTCGTGGCGGTGCAATGCTGACGGCATAGGCATCGCGCCAAAGGACGAACCCGCCAGGGACACTGCGGCAGGCTGATCCGCTGCCCAGCCGCGCCAGACCGGATAACTCTGCTTCTGTCTTGACCATACCCAGTGCCGCGCAGGCCGCCAGGGTCAGTGCCGCAAAGCCCGATGCCGACGAGGCAATCCCAACTCCCATTGGGAAGGTGTTGTTTGACACCACGCGTGCGCGTAACCGCCCATCCAGTAAGGCAGGCATGCTGTGTTTCAGCGCGGCAGGCGCTGAATCGGCCACGCGATCCAGGTGATGGACGACGCGTTCATAAGCATGGTTGGCGACCGCATGGCCGTCGATGGAGACTTCGTCGCGGGTGAGCCGCGGGTCGAATTCCACGCTGGTCGTCGTGCGTAAGTCGCCAAGATTGAACGAAATGGATTCGTTGGATGGCAGCCGTAGTGCCTGGTCACGGTTGCCCCAATACTTGATCAGGGCGATGTTCGGGAAAGCGATGGCCGTCGCCTTTTGAGTTTGCATGTCCCGCGCCACCTCCTCACTTTTCAGTGTACCACTTTGGCGTCCTGCCGTTGTGAAAGGCGCATGGCGGATTCGTCAGAGTGACATACAATACGCCGCTGCATCACCTATATTTCGTTCAAAGGCAGTATTCGATATGGCCATTCTCCTCGGCATTGATACCGGAGGCACTTACACAGATGCCGTCCTCTTCGACGATGACATTTCACCTGGCAGTACCGCATCGGGCGGGGTGATCGGCTCTGCGAAGGCACTCACCACAAAACACGACCTGGCGGAGGGTATCCGCAATGCCATCGATGCGGTGTTGCCTGCCGCTCCTCCCGATATTCGGCTGGTCTCACTCTCCACGACGCTGGCGACCAATGCCATCGTGGAAGGGCACGGTACGCCGGTCTGCCTGTTGCTGGTGGGATATCCTCGCGATGCGCTCGATCTGGCTGGCCTGCGCCAGGCGGTGGGCAATGACCCGGTCGTGTTCATCGACGGTGGTCATACCGTTAGCGGCGAGGAGCAAATGCCCTTGGATGTGGAGGCTGCCCGCCAGGCCATCCTGGCGCACGCGCCAAAGGTCACGGCGTTCGCCGTGTCGGGCTATTTTGCGGTGCGCAATCCGGAACACGAACTGGCAGTGCGCGACATGGCGCGCGCGTTGACCGGGTTGCCGGTGTCGTGTGGTCACGAGTTGACCTCGGCGCTCGACGCACCCCGCCGCGCGTTGACCACGGTCATCAATGCGCGCCTGATCCCATTGCTGCAGCAATTGATCCTGGCGGTGCGCGGGATCCTGGAGGAGAAGGGGGTGCGCGCCTCGCTCATGGTGGTCAAAGGTGATGGTTCGTTGATCGACGCTGAAGTGGCACTGCGCCAGCCGGTGCAGACCATCCTATCGGGGCCGGCTGCCAGTGTGGTCGGCGCCCGCTTCCTGTCTGGAGAGGACGATGTGCTGGTGGTTGACATGGGCGGCACGACGAGCGACGTGGCGCTGTTGCAAGGGGGCCGGCCGGTACTCAACCGTGATGGCGCAACCGTCGGCGGGTGGCGCACGATGGTTGAAGCCGTTGCCGTACATACATTTGGTCTTGGTGGTGATAGTGAGGTGCGGCTGAACGAGGCCGAGCAACTGGTCGTCGGGCCGCGCCGTGTGGTGCCGCTGAGTCTTCTGGCTCAGCAGCGCCCACACGTGCTCGATGTGTTGCGGCGGCAACTGGCGGCGCAGGACGCGGAGCGCGGCGTTGACGCGCGCAACGCGGTAGGACAATTCGCGCTGCGCCAGCGCTCCTTAGAAGCTGGACGTGGCACGCTGACGCGCGAGCAGCAGTTGGTATGGGACATGCTTGGGGACGGCATCGTGTCCCTGGCGGAATTATTTGCAGAACCCCGTGCGGCCTATTTCCGGCGGCTGGCGCTATCACAACTGGTAGACCGCAGCCTGGTGGTCATTAGCGCCTTCACGCCTACCGATGCCGCGCACGTGCTGGGTTATCAGAGCGACTGGTCGGCCGAGGCATCCAGCCTGGGTGCAGCACTATGGGCGCGCCGATGGCATGGCGTGTGGGGCGAGTCGCAGGGACAGGAGGGTCCGGAGGATGCCACTGCCTTCAGCCAGCGGGTGATGCGGCAGGTGGTTGTGCAATCGGGCCGGGCGCTCGTGGCTGCTGCATTGGCAGAAGCACACGGTGTGGAGCTGGAGGACGGCAACGGAACGCAGCACAATGCTATACGGCACCTGTTCGTCGATCGGGCGTTGGATGGCTTGGCGCATGAGGATGCGGTGCTTGACGTTACACTGGCGTTGCGCCGCCCGATCGTCGCGATCGGCGCGCCGGTCGCCACCTACTACCCGACGGTGGCACAGCGTCTGCACACGCGGCTTTGTATTCCACCCTACGCAGGCAACGCAAACGCTGTTGGCGCGGTGGCCGGAGGTGTGATGCAGACCGTGCGCGCGCAGATCAAACTGCTTGATGCTGAGCAAGGTTATCGTGTGCACCTGCCCACCGGCATCCACGATTTCCCAGACCTGCAGGCGGCGGCGGACTTTGCCCTGTGCGAAACCGGGCGGCTGGCTGAAGCGCAGGCACGTGAGGCTGGCGCCGCCGACGTGCAGGTGCAGTCACAGCGCCACGATCACATCGCCCGTATCCGCAAGGATGAAGTGTATGAGGATATGTACATCGATACCGAAGTGGTGGCGCTGGCCTTCGGCCGGCCGAAGCTGGCGGAGCGGCTGGCGGAGAGCTAACTGTAGCCCGTTCGTGGCAGTGATCGAGCCCGGACGCGTGAGTACATCTGCCTGGCGGTTCTGAAACCCTGTGCGGCTAACACGCACAGAAATGGCATCATCGCGACTCGGAAACGTGGCACACCTGCCGGGCCGGCTACGAATGCCAGGTACAGAATGATTGCCCCGAAGAACAGCGACCACGCCAGGATTCGTCGAGGTGCAATGAGGGAGCAGGCAGAAAGTACGTAGACGCCTATCAAGTAAACCGATTCAAACGCGAGCAGAATCAGGACGGCAATGGGGACCTCCTGGGCGACTTGAAGCACCGGTTCGTAGCCATTGTCCGTCTTGGTGATGAATAGACCGAAGGCGCCTCGCCTTAGGTCTGGATTCCATTCGTGTCCTGTCAGCAACACGCTGACGGTGAAGGGAGCCGGCAGGAGCGTCTTTGCCATCCCTACGAGCTGCACCTTGGCAAACGCCAGCGGATTTTGAACAATTTTCTTGATGCCATATTGCAGGGCTAAATCCGCAAACTGAGCCTCATTCATGGGCTGCGGATTGGCCACGTTTAGCTCTGCATGGTAGCGGTCTGCGATGGCCCACTGATCTTCTCCGGATAGAGAGGCTTCGGTGAGCGCCGCAGCGTAATCCAGCACGTTTACTGCTGAGATTGACGTCAGGTTGGGAACACCAAAGACGATGACATTGCGCATCACCCAGGATGAACATACCAGGCTGTAAATGATGATATATAGCGCAACCTGAGCTATGACGGTTTTCGTGCGGGTCTGCTTGACTAAATGGATGACCAGCAGCGCCGCAGCGAAAAACAAAGGCAGAAAAAGAGACCGCGGATGGGTTAACGTCGCAATGCCGGCGGCCAGGCTGCCAAGTATCACCCAGCGGAGCTGGCAACGAACCAGCATGATCATCGCCAGCAACACGCACAGCGTGAGCAAGAACGTGAATTCCGTGTCTGACCAAAGTTCGGCCGAGTAGATGATCGTCATCGGGCTAATGGCAAGCAACGCCGCGGCTAGCAACCCGGCAGAGCGATCGATGGCGATGCTGCCAATGTAATAGGCGGCCAGAACAGTAAGAAGCCCCATCAACGCTTCGAGCACCAGAACAATGCCGGGCGCGTAGCCAAAGAGGGCGTAACAGATGGCAATGGTCAGAGGGTAAATGGGCGTGCGCATGTTATCCGGTATAAAGGGGGCCGCAAGACTTTGGGAGAACCCATGACCAGATAGCAAGTTGATGGCTATTTGATTGTAGCCAATCGCATCCGCCCAAATATAACGTTCCGGGTAGGGTACGACATAGATCACGAGAGCCAATCGCAATACCAGAGCAATAACAAGGATCGTGCCGAGTAAGTGTCGCCGGGTAAAGTTGGATAGCTGCTGAATGGCTCTTATGATGGGCATCGTTCCTATTATAGGGTAGCCTTCCAGCAGTGCATTGACACCGAAGTTGCGGCGCTGGCCTACGGCCGGCTAAAGCTTGCTGTATAAGCTGCAATCCACGGTTGATCGGCTGAGTGTACTTGTTGAAGTTAATCAGTCGCGGACTGCCAGCATGATATCTGAAACGCGCTGGCTTGCACTCGCAGGGGTAGGTATGGATGTTTGGAAGAGCGTTGACGTTGATGCCTACATTGATGAGGAGCGTAACGCTTGGGGTTAGCTCAAGCTGTTTCTGGCTATGATTTGATCGGGCTGGACGAAATCCCCATCTTAGTGATTGGGGATTTCATCCAGAGTTGATACCAGCAATTACCAGGAAGGCTTGAACTTGTGCACCACGTCGCCGACTTCAGGGCCGATGGTCTTGATATCGGCCAGTTTGTTGGTGCCCAGCCCGAGTTGGGCTGCGATGGCGAGGTGATTGTCGCTGCGCACGAACGGCTCTTTCATGGCGGCGGCCGTGGGGTCAAAGCCCATCGCTGCGGTGGCAACCGTATCCGTCGCCAGTGGGTTGACGCCGGCGATGAGCAACCCCGGCTCGACCGCTGCCATGCCCTTGATCCATGGTCCCTCGCCGCCCTCAGTCGTCTTAATGCCGTCGATCAACGCGAAGTTGATGGGGCGCGCGCGGTTGAGGTCCAGGATGACGCGTGGCAGCCGCTGGCCGACTTCTTTGTCTTGCCCGTGGAGGGCGGAGCGGTAATTATGTCGCTCGCTCAGGCGATAGAAGCGCGCCGGAACCAGGCCGACCAGGTTCTTCATGGAAAGCGTTATGCCGGCGCTGTTGTGGCACTTCATCTTGGCCACCGACATGAATACGTCGGCCTCTTGCAGAATGCGATTGAACGTGAATGTCTTGTAGATGAACGCGCCATCCCCCACCGGCACCTGCGCGAAGTCCTTGTAGGGCTGTGTGTTGTTCAAGTCGATCAGCGTGGCGCTGAGCGACTTTGCAACATCCTCGTAGCCCCACGCGCGCCAACTGGCGTCTTCGTATACCGCCTCGACGATGTATAGCTCTTTGGCACCGGCTTCGCGCACCGCCTCGCCCAACGCGCGAACCACTTCGGGATGAGTGATGTAACTCTCAATGGCCGACACACCTGGGAGTGGGCTACTCCCGATGCCGCCGGTCAGGTTGGTCTTGATGGCCACGCGGTCGCCCGAATGCACTACGCCTTTCAGCCCGCCCAGTGCGTCCAACAGCGCGCGCACCTGTTTGCGGATGGTCTTCGGATCGTAGTCAATCGCTTGCGCAAGCGCCACGAGCGGCTGACTCGCCGCGGTCACGGCGCTAGCACCGGTATTGGCAGCGTTTCCCACGGCAGTGGCAACACTGGTCGCCGCGGGAATGGCCGTTGCGATCGATTGGCAGCCTGAGGCGACCAGGCTGGTGGCCGCGCCGGTCGCGATGGTACCCGCGGCGGCACCCATCAGGCCGAGAAAATCACGCCGGCTGACGTGTCGATGGTTGGGGTTGGCTCTTTGGCAGGGGTGTCCTTGCATGGTATTTACCTCCCGGATTCACATGAATGCGACGGGTGTTCGATGGCCTTATGGCTTAAGAGGATCGTGCTGCTCGGTTTTCCAGCATCGAATTGCGATGCTCACGTGGGGTACATTCTAAACCCAAACTGGATTAAACTGGATTGGGGACGACACGTTGTATAGTAAGCGGGCAGCATCTGGCTGTGCGCGTGAGGAGGTCGTTCGAGAAAATGTTCCTGGTGAGATGGATCGTTCACTTGGCCTGGTACATCATTACGCTTCCATTGCATCTACTCGCCTGGGTGGTCAAGAGTTTGATCCTGGGCCCGCTGATCACGCTGGTCGTGCTGATCGCCCTTCTGGTCGTGTGCGTGGTGCTGGTCTTTCCAGGCAGCCTGGCCAGTGTCAACCTGCCGGCAATCGCTGTTCCAGACGCCATCTCCGGATTTCCCTCGGAGCTGCAACGGCTGGCGGCGCCGGGCCCAGAGCCGTCACCGACGCCATTACCGGCCCTGGCGCCCACACAAGTGACCTGTGTGCTGCAGGCGAATGACATCCTGGTGCAATGGCCCGCCCCGGACGCTGGCGGCGTGCAGTGGTACCAGGTGATGCGCAAGTCGGTGCACGATACGGACTGGCACCGCATTGGGATCGTCTCGGCGCGGGATACGGTTGCAGGTCATTATGAATTCAAGGACACGGCCTTGCAGCACAGCGTGACCTACTTATACGGCGTAGTGGCCATTGGGGCCGACGGGGCCGAAAGCGATGTGACGGTGAGCCACACACAGATCGTTGCCCCCTGAGTGTGGTGTTGGGGTGTGCGGGAGGTTAAACCGTGCGCTATCCCGAGTTTCATTACCAGTGGGCGTGGGAACTGCAATCCAGCCGTGAAGCGCTCTGGCCGCTGATCTCGGACACCAACCATTTCAACCGCGACGCAGGTATTCCTGAAGTTCACGACGTGCGCACGCCAGGCGAGGACCTGGACAACGCACGCCGCCATTTGCGTTTCTCCGTCTTCGGCGTGCCGGTCGAGTGGGAGGAGGAGCCATTCGAGTGGGTGCGCCCGTCGCGCTTCACCGTGATGCGCCGTTACATGGCCGGCCCGATTGCTTCAATGCGCTCGTGCGCCGAACTGATTCCGCAGCCAGGCGGTGGCACACGGCTGGTCTACCAGGTGTGGGCCTTGCCGCGCAACCCACTCGGCATGCTGGCCATTCCACTGCAGATCGGCCTGTTGAGCCGGCGGAATTTCGGGGCGACGTTTCAGCGCTATGATCGCATGGCGCGAATGGGCCAGGCCGTGCGGCAACACCCGGCTGAGGTGCACTTTGCGCCGGGTGGCCGGATGCGCCTGGCGGAGTTGGGCAAGGCACTGGTGGCGAAAGGTCAGCCGGCGGCGTTGGTGGATCGGCTCACGGGCTTGCTCGAACACGGCGACGACATGGCCGTCGCCCACATGCGCCCGTATGTGCTGGCCGATGGTTGGGGCGAGCCACGCCGTGCGGTGCTCGAACTCTTCCTGTGGGCCACCCGCCTGGGACTGGTGGACTTCCAATGGGAGCTGCTCTGTCCGCTGTGCCGTGGGGTGAAGCAGTCCGGCCAGTCGCTGCGCGACGTGCAACCACAGGTGCATTGTGAGGTGTGCCGTATCGACTTCACCGTGAACTTTGATCGTTCCGTCGAGTTGACGTTCCAGCCGAATTCCGCGGTACGGCCCATAGATGTCGGCGAATACTGCATCGGCGGGCCGCAGGTGACGCCGCACATCGTGGCGCAGCAATTGTTGCCCCCGGCTGTGGAGCGCACGCTGGCGCTGCCGCTCGAACCGGGACGCTACCGCCTGCGCACGCTCGCGTTGCGCGGCGGGCAGCTCTTCACCGTCGAGCCTGGCGGTGTGGCGGAGATGACGTTGTGTGCGAGCGACGACGGCTGGCCGGAGGGTGAAACTCGACTCAACATGGCGCCTGTGCTACGCCTGCGCAACGAGTCGACACACGAGCAGTTGTTCGTCTTTGAACACATGGCCTGGAGCGATCAGGCTGTGACGGCGGCGGAGGTGACGTCGCTGCAACTGTTTCGGGATCTGTTCGCCAATGAGGCGCTACGCCCAGACGCCCAGATTTCTGTTGGCAGCCTGACGGTGCTGTTCACGGACCTGCGCGATTCCACGCGTCTGTATCGCCAGATCGGCGATGCGGTGGCCTTCGGGCACGTGATGAGCCATTTTGACGTGCTGCGCGAGGCGATTGCGGCCGAAGACGGTGCACTGGTCAAGACGATTGGTGATGCCGTGATGGCGGTTTTCCGGCGCCCAATGGCTGCGTTGCAGGCGATCCTGAAGGCGCAGCAGACGCTCGCAGCGCATTCGGCCGGCACATCGTCGTTGGTGTTGAAGGCCGGGATTCATCACGGGCCGTGCATTGCCGTGACGCTGAACGACAGGCTGGATTATTTTGGTTCCACGGTGAACATCGCCGCGCGTGTCCAGAATCTCTCGGTGGGTGGCGATGTGGTCATGACGTCTGCTGTGCACGACGACCCGGAAGTGCAGCAGTGGTTAAGCGCACAGGGGCGAACCATCCTCAGCGAACCGTTTGAGGCGACGCTGAAGGGGCTTGAGGATCAGTTCCACCTGTGGCGGCTCAACCCTGTCACTCGATGAGGTCGGCCACGGTGCCGTTCGTGGCGCGCACCAGGTCGCCGGGCGTGATCAGGATTTGCAAACCGCGCAGCCCGGCGCTGACGGCGACGTGCGGGTGTTGGCGTACCGATTGGTCGATGTAGATAGGATAGGCGCGTCGCCCGCCCAGTGGCGATACTCCTCCTTTCAAGAAACCGGTCAGGCGCATCAGTTCGCTCACGTCGACCATCTCGGCGCGTTTGTCGCCAGTGGCCTGGGCCAGCTTGCGCAGACTGAGGCTGTGTGGCCCAGGGATGATCGCCATCACCACTCCGCCCCGGTCGCCGCGCGCGATGAGGGTTTTCCAGACCTGTTCGGGCGGGAGGTTCATCTTCTGTGCCGCTTCGTCGGCGGTGAACTCGGTGGCCTCGAACTCGCGCAACTCGTAGGGAATCTTTGCTTTGTCGAGGATCTCAATGGCTTTGGTTCTCTTCATACCCCATAACGTTAAGCACATTGCGCGCGGATGTCAAATCTGGCTGGACGTGCCCTGGGGATGATGGCACAATGGTGTGGCCTATGCCTCCACGAATCTTAATCGGTCTTACCGGCAATATTGCGACGGGCAAGAGTGTCGTGGCGCGGATGTTGCACGACCTTGGCGCGTTTGTCATCGATGCCGACCAGATTTCGCGCGCGGTTGTGCGCACGGGCCAGCCCGCGCACGACGAGATCGCGCGCGTGTTCGGACCGGGTGTGTTGCAGCCTGATGGCGGGCTGGATCGCAAGGCGTTGGGACAGGTGGTCTTTGGCGACCCGCTGAAGCTCAAGCAACTTGAGGCCATCGTGCACCCGGCCGTGCGCGCGGAGATGGCACTGCAGTTGGGCGCGTTGCCTGACGGCTCTGTCGCAGTGATTGAGGTGATCAAACTGTTTGAGAGCGGCTGGGCGGAGAAATGCGATCGGATCTGGGTTACCCACTGCCCCCCGGAGCAACAGGTTGAGCGGTTGATGCATTCGCGCGGCATGGCCGAAGCAGAGGCCGTCCAGCGCGTGGCGGCGCAGAATCCCCAGTCGGAAAAGCTGGCCCACGCCGATGTGGTCATCGACACCTCCGGCACCGTCGAACAGACGCGCGAGCAGGTGTTGCGGGCGTGGCAAGAACTGGTTGCTGGTCGCTAGTGGCTGGTTGTTGGTCATTGGTCCTTAGTTACCAGTTACTAGCGACCAGCCACCAGCGACCAAAATGCTACAATCACTCCCAATATGGATTCGTTGTCCCAACCGGAGCAGTCACGGCAAGACGCAGCGTCAAATAGCTCCTCTACCCCAGACCCGGCTCCCAGCGAACTTGATCCGTCTCCCGCCGCGATGTCCCTGCCGGCACTCCCCACTGCTCAAATGGCACAGCCGCCTGAAAGCGCGACGTTGGATCATGGGCCGGCGTTGCATTGGGCCGATTGGATCGTGCGATTGGCCCTGTGGGCGGCTATGGTCGTGACCTTTGCCCAGCAGTTGGGTGGTCAGTTAGCCGATAGTGAGGTGTTATTGCCGCTGCTGTTATTCGCAGCGCTCATGGCAGGCTATCTTTTGGCCAGTGTCGCACCGGTCGCGCGACGCATCCATCAATGGAGCGAAGCCGAGCCGTTGATGGCAGCGGTGATCCCCTTGTTTTTACTGTCACCGTATGTGCTCTATGGCCGTTTGGCAGGCACGTTTGAGGCATCGGACCTGTTGACGTCCGGTGTGCTGCTGTTCCTGCCGGCGGCGCTGGCGCTTATAAACACTGCATCATTGCGCCCCGCTGATATCTCACTCGGTTTGATCGCTGTGGCTATGCCACTGTTACTGCCACTGACACGAAACCAGCCCATCGAAAGTACGGATGCCATTCTGCGCCTGGTTGCCTTCCTGATGCCGGTTCTTCTGTTGTTGCTGACGACGCGCCAGCAGAAACAGCGCCTGAACTTTCTGTTCCTATGCGCGGTGCTGTCGCTATGGTACAGCGTCGAGTTCAATGCCTTCCCCGACTTTGTGTTACCCGGCCAGCTTGATGGCATGACCTACTTTCAACTGGCGGCGCTCCCTACCTTCCTCTACATCCTCACGGTGTCCGGCCGTTTCGGCGGTCTGGGGCTGTCGTTTACGCCATCGCCGCGCGGTCTCAGCATCGTCGCCAGCAACCTGGCGCTGTTTACCCTGATCGCCGTGCCGCTGGGTTTATTGACTCATTTCATCGTGCCAGGCTTTCAAGGGCTTCCGGTGGCAGATGTGCTGGCACGCGCCGTCACGATTTTCCTGTTTATCGCGTTGCCCGAAGAGATCCTTTTCCGCGGGACGCTCTTTCACTATCTGCGGGAGACGATGCGTTGGCCCGAAGCGGTGACGGTGGGCGTGTCGTCGTTGGTCTTTGGCGCGGCCCATCTGAACAATCCGCCCAATATAGGCTGGTACTTTGTGCTGGCGGTCATCGCCGGTGTGTTTTACGCCCGCACCTACCTGGCTACTCGCAACGTCGGCGCTGCCGCCACGCTACACACCGCGGTCGATTGGGTGTGGGGGCTGATCTTCACCGGCGGTCTGCAGTGACTGTGCCAGCGCCATGGCCTCTGCCGGTGAGCTAATCTCACCGACCATTTGCGCCTCGCGCACGGCGTTGAGAATCTGGCCGATGCGCGGGCCTTGTGGGATGCCAATCGCCAGAAGATCCTTGCCACCGATCAACGGCTTGGGCGCAACCGCAGGGCTGAACTGCTGATAATACCGCTCGATCAGCAGGGCAGCGATGGCTGAGCGTCGCCGTGCCTCCGCCAGTGGTGTCGCCGTGCCTGCTTTGCCCATGCCGTCGGCAATGCAAAACAACGCCACCTCGGGGGCGCACATGCCGGCATCGCGCATGAAACGGTAGATTGCGCGCGCCGTGGGACCGGTAGCATCACTCTCGCGCGACATTTGATTGGGACGCATGTGGTAGCGCACGGTGGTGCGCACCTGTTCCACCTCGTCGCTGCTGAGTTTGAGGGTGTTGGCGCGCACGGCCGCCATATCGGCGCCGGCTTCCTCGTGCCCATAAAAATGGATCCGGCCATCAGCGCCGATGCTGCGAGTGGCTGGTTTGGCTGTGTCGTGGAGCAGTGTGGCCAAGCGCAGCAGCGCCGCGCGCGATCGTTCGTTGGTCGTGACAGCGCTCAACTGTGCCGTGAGTGCGTCACGGTGCGATGCGCTCACGCGCAAGCCTTGCAGCCAGGCGGGGAATTCTCCGTGGTCTGTCTGAAATTCGCCTGGCTTGGGCTCCCGCAGGTTTTTGAGAATCTCATCCAGGTACTCCATCACCACGAATGTGTGCTCCAACACGGCGAAGCGGTGTGGTTGCGATTGCTCGCAGTTGCGCATCGGCTCAACTTCCGGCACGATTTGGCTGAGCAAACCCAATGTGTCCAACTGGCGCACAGCTCGTGTTGCAGCCGGATGCGCCAGTGTCTTCATCAATTCGTCACGAACCCGTTCCGGGCTGGGCTGTCCAAGTTGCGAAGCGGCTGCGCGCACGGCTGTGATGGTCGCCGGCTCGATGCTCCCGCTCAGCGTGAGCGCGAGCCGCACAGCGCGCAACGCCCGCACCGGGTCGTCGTCGATGGCGTGGGGTGTGACCTGGCGGATGATGCGGCCGGGGAGGTCCGCCTGGCCACCGGTTGGGTCAAGCATGCGGCCGGTGGTCAGGTCGAGTCCGATGGCGTTGACGCTGAAGTCGCGTCCGAATAGATCCTCGTCCCAGGTGCTGCCGCGGCAGAGGGCAAAATCGAGGTGCAACGCATCGGCCTGATTCGCAGGGGAGGCATGGCCCGTCGTGGTGATCACGCGTGCCGTACCTCGCTCGGCGTCCATGATGTAGAAGGCGGCGTCCAATTGGTTCGCCACCGCGCGCGCCAGCGCGACGGCATTGCCCTGTACCGCGAAGTCAAAATCATGTATGGGCCGATTGAGCAGCGCATCGCGTATGGCGCCCCCCACCAGGAGCACCGGCGTCTTGCGCGCTTGCGCGATTTCGCGCACAACCCGGATGAGGGGCAGGTCTAGGAAGTTGAGCATGTTCGTGTGTGAAGTGTCATGTGTAAAACGTAAAGCGTAAAGAGGATTGCGTTTTACGCTTTACGTTTTATTCGTACGTCCGTTCGCCAAAGATCGCCCGGCCGATGCGCACCAGGGTCGCGCCTTCGGCGACGGCAGCTTCAAAGTCGTCCGTCATGCCCATCGACAGATGTTCCCACGCAACGGCAGGGAAGCGTTCGCGCAGGCGGCCCCGCAGCAGACGCAGGCTGGCGAAGAACGGGCGAGCCTGCTCCGGGGTCTGGACGATGGGCGCCATGGTCATCAGGCCGCGCACGCTCACGTGCGGCAACGCAATGATCTGTTCCACCTCGCGCGTGAAGGCCTCAAAGACTGCCGGTTCGTGTTCCCAATCGCTTATGTTGAACCCGCTCTTGGCGGCTTCGCCGCTGATGTTGCATTCGAGCAGGATGGGTTGGGGTTGGCGGCCCAGAGTACTGGGCTGGTGGCCCAGAGTACTGGGGGAGATTGGGGATTGGACGGGCAGTGCGGCGATGCGGTTGTTGATGGTGGTCGCCAGTTTGAGCGTATCCACGGAGTGGATGAGCGCGAACCGCCCGACGGCCTGCCCGACAGCCTCTTTCACCTTGCGAGATTGCAAGTGGCCGATCAGGTGCCAATGAATTTCTGCGCCCTGGGCGCCAATCTCTGCCATCTTCGGCAGCGCTTCCTCCACCCGGTTCTCGCCAAAATCGCGCTGACCAGCGCCGAGCGCGGCGAGCACCGCCGCAGCGGGAAAGGTTTTGGATACTGCGACAAGCGTGATGTCTGACGGCGTGCGACCGGCGCGCAGTGCGGCTGCGGCGATGCGCCCCTGCACCTGCTCCAGCGCTTGCCGGATATTGTCTACCATGTTGCCACTGAACGTGGTTTGTGTTTCGTCCATAGACGTTGATTGTAAGACTTTGGTCTGAAGGATGCGCACACGTAGAGCCGATCTACTTGCGACGCCCGCCCCTACCGGCGCGCGCGTGATTTCCGTATAGTCATGGCCAGTTAAACAGTTCGATAAACCAATACATTGATCGAAGATCGAAATCAAGGAGAAGATCAGATGCAAAGCGTAAAGAATCCAACCACCTTCGGTGGGCGTGTGATCGAAGATCCCAAGATCGCCAAGTTCCTGTTCTCGGATGTGCGCATGGGCTGGGTGTGGCTGCTGGTGCGCGTCTGGCTGGGCTACCAGTGGATCGAGGCCGGCCTGCATAAGGTCACCGACCCTGCCTGGGTCTCCACCGGCGCCGCCCTCAAAGGCTTCTGGACCAAAGCCGTCACGATCCCCGAAACCGGCAGAGCCCCCATCGCCTTCGACTGGTATCGTGATTTTCTTAATTTCCTGCTCTCCAACCAGGCCTACACCTGGTTCGGCAAGCTGATCGCCTTCGGCGAACTGCTGGTGGGCATCGGGCTGGTGGTGGGTGCATTCGTGGGCATCGCGGCCTTCTTCGGCGCGCTCATGAACTGGAGCTTCATCATGGCCGGCGCGGCCAGCACGAACGGGCTGCTGTTGGTGGCGGCGGTGGCGCTGATCCTGGCCTGGAAAGTAGCGGGCTACATCGGTGCTGACTACTTCCTCCTGCGCAAGCTCGGTGTGCCCTGGAAGACTGAAGTGAAGACGGAACCGGTACCAGCGCCGACATTGTCGCCGAAAGCCGGAAGGTAAGTGGCGACTTCCGGAACGGGTTTCCTCCTTTACAAAACGAACACCCCGCTCAACTTGAGCGGGGTGTTCGTTTTTCGCTATCCCCAATGCGGGCAAAACCGGCGCGGTTAACCCTTGATGCTTTGCAGGATCTCGGCGCAGGCAAGCACGTCATCCCAGCCGCGCCCATGGTCCTCCCACGTCCAAAAAGCGGCCAGCACCAGCCGCACCACACTCCAGGCGGCCAGCCGCGCCCGGTCGATGTCCAGCGCCCCGGCAAGCTGATCGACACATTGGATGGTGATGCGGCGGGCCGCCCCGGCGTCGAACGGTTCAGGCAGCCTGTTCATGATCCAGGGGCCGGCTTCGCACGCCGGTTCGCCCACCACGCCGAACGGGTCGACGGCCAGCCACGGGTCGCGCTCGGCGGCGAGAATGTTGTAGTGGTGCAGGTCGCCGTGCAGAAGGACGTGTGCGGCCGGTGCAGCCGCCAGTTCTCGATAGATTGCCACTGCGCGGTCGATCCAGCTTGCCAGTACCGTGTGCGAGGTGGAGCTGGTGAGCGCGGGCGCGCATTCGACCATGTGTTGTAACCAACCGGCCACTGTGGGAAAGTCGTATGTAAACGGCGCTGGGAGCCACAATTTGCGCATGATCCCGGCGGCGATGGCAGTGGCCTGTTCGTCGTCGGCGATGTCGCATAGCAGTGTGCCCGGGCGGAGTTGTTCCAGGAGCAGCGCGCCGCGCGGGATATCTGCGCCGAGAAGCCGGGTGATCCCGCACCCGTCATAGAGCCGTAACACCTCGGCCTCACTGCGAAATTCGCGATCGGGAAAACGGATTTTCAATACCATGGCGGCACCATCCGCGCGGACGGCGGGGGCCACGTAATTGATGGATGGATACGCGAACGGTGCATCAAGGTGGAGCGACCACTGCTGCGCGCATTCGGCGATGAGGGCGGGCAAGCTGCTCAACCATGCGGCCCCGGCTGCGCCGCGCACTGTGGTGTTGGCCTCGATCAGGTGTTCAACGAATGTGGAACGAATAAACGAATCCGTGTCATGGCCTTCAACATGGCCGAATTTTGGCGATAATGAACTCATTGTTCATCCCTGTTGCTGTTCATTTTGTCCGACTGGAGCATCACAATGAAACTCGTGGACGATGGGCATGGCGACTTAACATACCGCATTATCGGCGCATGCATGGCTGTTCACAATGTGGCTCTGCTCGTTAACTTTGGCCGGTCACGTCTGGAATGGAAACGTGTGTTCCCGCCTAAAAAACTACTGGATCATCGCCGAAAGAAGTGGGGGAGACAACGAATAAACGAATGAGCATATCGCCCATTCGTTTATTCGTTCCTATTCGTTGACAAATGCTATGACTGGTCGCCGTCCTCCAGCCCGAGCAAGCCCATGCCCAGGCGCGGCGTCTGGCGACGGTCCTCGTCTTTGCCGAAGTGCATCACTTCGCCGCTTTCGTTGATCGCCTCGACCGCCAGGCCGAGCGACTGCAATTCCTTGACCAGCACCTTGAACGACGCAGGGATGCCAGGCTCCTCGATTGGCTCGCCCTTGACGATGGCTTCGTAGGTCTTGACGCGACCCTGCACGTCGTCGGACTTCACCGTGAGCATCTCTTGCAGCGTGTGCGCCGCGCCATACGCTTCCAGCGCCCACACTTCCATTTCGCCGAAGCGCTGGCCGCCGAACTGGGCCTTGCCGCCCAACGGTTGCTGTGTCACCAGCGAGTACGGGCCCGTGGAGCGCGCGTGCACCTTGTCCTCGACCAGGTGCGCCAGTTTCATGATGTGTAGATGGCCGACCGTCACCGGGTGATCGTACGGCTCACCGCTCTTGCCGTCCATCAGCTTCATCTTGCCCAGTGTAGGCAATGGGTCGCTGACTTCCAGGCTGATCTGGAGCGCGTGTTCGTGCACCTGCTCGTCGCTCATTTCTGCGGTGTCAGTGCCATGCGATTGCACCCACAGGCGCAGGCACGCCGGTACCGTCTTGCGATCGGCGGCCGCGCGCTCTGGGTATGTGCGCGTATCCTGTTCGAAGCTGAGCAACTCATCAGGGTCATAGCCCTGCTCGCGCAGCCACTCGATCAGTACGATGCGGCGAGCGTAAGCCTCGTCGATCGCAGCGCGTTCGATGTCATAGTTCTTGCCGCCCAACCATTCGGACAGGTAAGCCATGCGTGCGTCGTGGTCGTCGCGCAGTGTCTCG
>JAMDDR010000172.1 GCA_023488685.1 Chloroflexota bacterium
CGTTCGTCGGCGCCGCCATCTACCAATTGGGCGGCAACGGCGACCCGCGCTGGGATCCCTACGAGATTGCGAACTACTTGCTGGCGCTGCGTTCGTTCTACAACTAATTTCCAATCCCCAATCTCAAATCTCTTCCTGCCCGCTGACCCGCTGGTAATACAAGCACACGTCCTGCAATGGACAGCGCTCGCACTCAGGGCCGCGCGCATGGCAGACTTCGCGGCCGTGCTTGATGATGTTGATGTGGAACGTGCCATAGGCATGGTCGGGGCACAGCGCCTCAAGGATGTCGTGCGCCTGTTCAGCGCTGACCTTCTCGCCGATCAAGCCGAGCCGGCGGGTGACGCGGTGGATGTGCGTGTCGACCGGGAAGGCGGCCTTGTCGTAGCAGAACAACAGGACAATGGCGGCCGTCTTGGGTCCGATCCCGTTGATGCTGGTCAGCCACTGGCGCGCTTCTTGCACGGGCATTTCCGCCAGGAAGTCGATGTTCAGCGCGCCGCGCTCGCGCGTAATCAGGCGCAAGGCTGCCTGGATGCGAGGTCCTTTCTGGTTCGCCAGCCCGGCCGGGCGAATGGCGTCGACCACCTGGTCGGCCGGCGCATCGCGCACCTGCTCCCAGGTCGGGAAACGGGCGCGCAGGCGCGTGTAAGCCAGGTCGCGGTTGCCATCGTTGGTGTTCTGCGACAGGATGGTGCTGACCAGTTCGCTCACGCCGTCAAGCTTGGTCCACTGCGGCACGCCATAGAGCTTGCGTAGCCGTTCGTGCACGGTGCGGGCTTTGCGGCGCAACGATTGGAAATCGGTCGCGGGCGGTTGGGTTTGTGCTTTTCGTGATGCCATTTAGAGCACTAACCTCCTGAGCTCACCCGCGTCATTGCCCGATGCGATGACGAACATCACCGAGGCAAGCGTGTCGCCGGGGGCAAGCGCTATCCCGTTGGCGCGGTCGCGCGCGACGAGGCGCTCGAAGCGCTCGCCGTTCACTTCCAGCTTGATCTCAGTCGGGTGGCCGGAGCCTGCCTCGGCGCGGATGAGAACGGCGGGTGGGTATGAGCGGTTGGACACGGTCGGCTGCACCAGCAGTTCGGTACTGCGCGTGAACCCACCGGTGTTGGTCGTGGTGGTCGACCAGGCCTCCCAGGCGATTTTGCCCTGGGTATGCGTGCGCGCGCACCGCCACAGGCCGGGCGGTGCGCCGAGGTTGAACTGGCCCGAGTAGGCGCTGTCGATGCGGATCGCGTCCAGCGTGTCGAGGTAAATCGGCTCGTCCGAATGGTTTGTGACCGCCAACTGCGCCGACCAGGCACACGCTTTTTCCTCCGCCCCAGCCGCGTCTTCATTTCCACTGCTGGGGGGCATAAATGCGTGCTCGCGCCAGGCCCATTCAGTCTGGATGGCGCCGTCCGCATCCATGAATACGAAGGGGTTGTCTTCCTGGCGATTGGTGGCGTGAATACGCACAAGCTGCACGGCGGCTGAAGACGCCGTGTGATAGCGCACCTGCGCGGTCATGCGATGCAGGGTGGGGCCATCCTCCCAATTGAGCGTCAGGCCCCGATCAAGTACCGTGAGCACACCTGTGGTGTTCAACATTCCTACAGCCTGAGTTTACTAACGCTGTCCTCCAGCCCACCTGGGCGGTTGCGCGCAAGCCATACCTTGCGGTGCTCGGCAACCAGGCGGCGCAGGATGGGGCGCAGTTCGGCCGTCAACGCGCGTTTGTCCTTGTCTTTGGCCATGCTGAGCGCGATGCGCTGTGTGCCGTAACGCATCAACCCAAGCGCGAAGAGGAATTCGCGGCGCACCAGGTCGGCGTCCTCGCGTTGCATGTCCAGTTTGGCGACACCGCGCGCCAGCCGGTCGATTTCCTTGAGCGCCCGCTTCACTTCGCCCGTGTTGGTGGTGACGTTCAACTGGTCCAGCGGGCGTGAGGAGCCCAGGCCGTAGGCGGTGGCATTGTGGAGGCGTGTCTCAAACAGCCGGTAGACATTGCCTATTTCATAGGCCCACTTGCCCGCCGCGCCGCTGGCATCGCGGAACAGATGCAAGCCGATGGCGCGGGCGATATCGATGTCACGGTTGTTCTGCAGCTCCCAGGATACGGCGGCGCCGTACGCGTAACCGAGGTAGCTGATGGGTAGTGGTTGATGGTGGCCGTTGTCACCCCAGTCGGTGATGAGATAGCCGATGGCGCCGTGCTTCAGGCCGTTCTCGGCCGCATTCAGAAGGTTGCCCATGGCGTTATCCGTGCGCCCGCCGATGCTGTTCAACGACGACGTGCCCGGACAGACGTAGAAAGGAATGCCCGAGGCGGCGAACTTGGCGCCGTGGTCGTTGAAGGGGTGATCGTACTCATAGCCCCATTCCAGCGCGATCACGTCTTTGGGGAGCTCGGGCACCAGCTCGGGGTGTTCCATAATGATGTCGCCCCAGAACTGCATCGTGCGGCCGTGTTGCTTGACCAGGTCATAGATTTTGAGCAGGAAGTCCAGGTACACGCGCCCCGTGCCTTTCTCCTCACATTCTGCCTTGCTGCGCTCGGCGCCCAGGTCGACCGTCTCGTCACAGCCGACGTTGAACATGGGGCTGGTAAAGTGGGGTAGCAGCTCCTCGTACATTTCGCGAATCAGTTGGATGCTGCCTGGATCGCCGGGGCACAACGTGAATGGCTCGTCAAAACGGCCCCAGCGCGTGTCGCACCCGTTGGGTGCCTCGGCCAGCGGGCGATACTGATCGAGCGTCAGCCAGCGGTGCATGTGCCCGAACGAGTTCTGATTGGGTACCAGCTCGATGTACCGGGCGCGGCAGTAAGCGTCGAGTTGCAGAATTTCCTCGCCGGTCAGGGGCGAAGCATGCTCCCACACGGCCGGGTGGCGGCGATAGGCGAAGGTATGTTCGGTGTAGAGTTGTAGTTGGTTGATTTTGATGCCGGCCAGCAAGTCCACGAGATCGAACAGCGTCTTCATCGCCGGCACCTTGTCCCGGCTGATATCGAGCATGATGCCGCGCGCGGGGAAGTCCGGGTAGTCTTCGATGTCCAACAGTGGCAGCCGGTCGCCGTACTGGCGTAACAGTTGCACCAGGGTCATTACGCCATAGAACGCGCCGGCATGATCGGCGGCGGTGATGGTGATGCCGCCGGCACGGATAGTGAGCGTGTAGCCCTGGGGATTAGGATTTGCTGCGTGATTGGAAATTGCGATGGTGAGGCCGGTGGCGCCAGTGGGAACTGCTTCGGAAGCGTGAATGTGCCAGGTGACGCCGGCGTATGCGCTCAGCGCGCGCTGTGCCTCCTGTGCGGTAAACAGCAATTGGTCAGGATGGGCGCTGTCGACGACAATCAGCTTGCCGGCGTCGCATGTCAGTAAACCTCCCGCGAGTTCCAGGTGACGTGGCTCGGGAAGCAGGTTCGGTGACGGGCGAACGGATTCAGTTTTAGATTTGGTAGGCATGGTTGCCAATAGCATAGGCTAAAATGCCGATCTGTGCCAGTGGAGAAAACTGGTGGCTGGTGGCTGGTAGCTGGTAGCTGGTGGCTGGTCACTGGCATAAAATCTCGAATCTCTAGACTGTAAGCACTTTTTCATGACCACTGCCCTTCTGCATGATTGGCTGAATCAACTCGGTGGCGCCGAGGATGTATTGCATGTGTTGCACGAAATGTACCCGGACGCCCCCGTCTTTACCAGCATCTATGATCGCGAACGTATGCCGCCGGCCTGGCGTGGGTGGGATATCCGCAGCACGTGGATGGATCGGTTGCCCCATATTCACCGCTACCACCAGCCCTACATGCCTCTGTTTGCGCTCACATGGGCTTCGCTACGCGTGCCGGCCGAGCACGACCTGGTGGTGAGCAATAAAAGCGCCTTCTGCATCGGCGCGCGAACCAGTGGCCGGCACGTGTGCTACTGCCTTACGCCCACGCGTTTCATCTTTGACTTCGACGGCTACGCAGCGCGCGAGCGCATCCCCGGCGCGACGAAGGTCATCCTGCGCGCGTTGAACGTGTTTCTACGCCGCTGGGAAATTGGCGCGGCGCGGCACGTGAGCACGTTCATCGCCATTTCCAAAGAGGTGCAACAGCGTATCCGCCGGCAGTATGGGCGTGAATCCGTCATCATCTACCCGCCGGTTCAGGTGGAACAGTATTCCGTTTCATGCCGCAGTGAAGACTTCTTTCTGATCGCCTCGCGGCTGTTGCCATACAAGCGCATTGACCTGGCGATTGACGCCTTCAACCAGTTGGGATTGCCACTGGTGATCACCGGGGATGGGCGCGACCGGGCCCGGCTGGAGCAGATGGCCGGTTCTCATGTTAAATTCATGGGACGGGTGGATGATGCAACCCTGTGCGACTTGTTGTCGCGCTGCCGCGCGTTTATTTTCCCCGGGTTCGAAGATTTTGGAATTGCTCCCATCAATGCCATGGCATGCGGCAAGCCGGTGATCGCCTTTGGCCGGGGTGGGGCGCTTGACACTGTCATCGATGGTATAACAGGTGTCTTGTTTGATCGCCAGACCACGCAGTCACTCGCGGAGGCGGTGAAAAAGTTTTCTGGTGTAACATTCGCGCCCAACGAGATCAGGGCGCACGCTGAAAGGTTCAGCGTGACACGGTTCAAGAAGGAGATGTTGCAGGTCATTGGGGATTAGAGATTGGAGATTAGAGATTGGAGATTGCGGAATGGTCAATCTCCAATCACCAATTCTCTAATCTCCAATCTTCAACCCAAAACTCATGGAAGCATTTTGTTTCAAGTGCAGGGGCAAGCATGAATTGCTGGACCCCAAACCTATCTTTTTTAAGAATGGCTCACCAGCCACGCAAGGCACGTGCTCGAACTGCGGCAACGACAAGGTGTTCAAAATGGGTCGCACGCCGCAACACGAGGGCCTGACGCCGCCCGAAGTAGTGCACACCCCACGCAAGCCAAAGAAATCCGCCAACGGCAAGGGTAAAACCGGCCTGAAACCCCTGGTGATTGTGGAATCCCCTACCAAGGCACGCACGATTGGCAAGTTCCTGGGGCGCAAGTACCACGTCGAGGCGTCCATCGGCCACATCCGTGACTTGCCGAAGAACCGTCTGGGTGTGGACGTCGACGCTAATTTCGAACCGAGATACTGCATCCCCGTTGCGAAGAAGGATGTGGTGAAGGAACTGAAGGGCCGGGCGAAAGAGGCCAGCGAAATCTGGTTGGCGACGGACCCTGACCGCGAAGGGGAAGCGATCTCATGGCATCTCACGCACGTGCTGAGTAAGGCGATCGAGGGGAAAGCCGTACGCCGTGTGGAGTTTCACGAGATCACCCCGCATGCCATTAGTGAGGCATTCGCCAACCCGCGCAACATCGACCGCAACCTGGTCGATGCCCAGCAGGCGCGCCGCATCCTGGATCGCCTGGTGGGGTATACGCTCAGCCCGCTGTTGCGCGACAAGATGGGGCGCAAGGGCTTGAGTGCCGGCCGCGTGCAATCGGTGGCGTTGCGGCTGGTGGTGGAACGCGAGCGCGAGATCGACGCGTTTGTGCCGGTGGAGTACTGGACGATTGAAGCGGAACTGGCAAAGAGATTAGAGGAATTGGAGAATGGAGATTCGAGATTAGATATATCGACCACGACCTCCAATCACAGCTTCATCGCGCGCCTGTTTAAGGTGCGCGGCGCCGATCCCGATCTGAAGAGCGAAGCTGAGGCGCAGCAGGTCACCAATGCGTTGGAAGGGGCCAGCTACAGCGTGATCAGGGTCGACCGCAAGGACCGCACCCGGCGTCCAGCGGCACCGTTTACGACCAGCACCATGCAACAGGAGGCCAGCCGCAAGCTGGGCTTCAATGCGCGCAAGACCATGTCGGTGGCGCAGCAATTGTACGAAGGGATCGACGTGGGCGATGGCCCCGTAGGGTTGATTACCTACATGCGCACGGATTCGACGAACGTGGCGACGTCGGCGCAGGCGGAAGCACGTGAGTTGATCGATCAGCGCTACGGCGGTGAATACCTGCCCGAGCAGCCGCCCAAGTACACGTCGCGCAGCAAGAATGCACAAGAGGCGCACGAGGCGGTGCGCCCGACATCCGTGTTGCGCGCGCCTGAAGAGATCAAGGCGCACCTGGAGCGCGACCAATATCGCCTGTATGACCTGATCTGGAAGCGCTTCGTCGCCAGCCAGATGGCGAATGCTGTGTTCGATGCGACGACAGTGGATATTGACGCTCGTGCTCCCCTGCTCCCTCTCTCCCCCTCTCCCGAGCTCCCCATCTTCCTATTCCGCGCCACCGGCTCAATCATCAAGTTCTCCGGCTTCCTGAAAGTGTATGAAGAGGGGCGTGATGAGGGCGATACCGGGACTGAGGACGACGAAGGGCGCGACCGCCGCTTGCCTGAGTTGAGCGTCGACGAGCGCCTGGACTTGTTGCGCCTGATCCCAGCACAACACTTTACGCAGCCCCCACCGCGTTACACGGAGGCCAGCCTGATCAAGGCGCTGGAAGAGGATGGCATCGGCCGGCCGAGCACGTATGCCACGATCATGACGATCATCCAGTCGCGCAACTATGTCACGCGCGAAGGCAAGCAGTTGCGACCCACACCGCTCGGTCTGCAGGTCAACGACTTGCTGGTGAACAATTTCCCGCGCTATATCAACGTCGGATTCACAGCCCGTGTCGAGGATGACCTGGATAGCATCGAAACGGGTGAGCGCGAGTGGCGCCCCGTGCTGCACGAGTTCTACGACCCGTTCAAGGACGCAGTGCAGCAGGCTGCGGCGAACATCCCGCAATACGAACGCATTGTGGAGTACACCGGCGAGAATTGCCCGGAATGTGGCAGCCCATTGGCGTACAAGGATGGACGCTTCGGGCGTTTCATCGGCTGTACGAATTTCCCGAAGTGCAAACACGTGGAGCCGATTGCACTGCCCGGCGTGGCCTGCCCGCTCGACGGCGGCAAGATCGTCGAGAAGCACATGCGCAAAGGACGGCGCGTGTTCTATGGCTGTGCGAATTACCCGAACTGCGAGTTCACCACCTGGAATCGCCCAATCCCCATGCCATGCCCAACCGGCGACGGTGGCTTGATGGTGGATGTCGGAAAGGGCAAGGCAAAATGCTTGAAGTGTGAGCGTGTGTTTGAGATCGAGGACACACCGGAATTGGCCGCGGCTTGAGTGTGTGGCATGTGATGTTCAGGTCAAGGTCGGTGTCCAATCTGTCAAAGCTGTAGTTATTTCCCGGCGTGTCTGCATTTGACCACCAGGAGATTGCCACACTCAGCGTCTCGCCCCGGTTGGCATCGAAGTAGAAGAAGGCAAAATGGGCGGCGTTGCCAGTGCCAGCATCGGTGTGATAGCTACGGACGGCGATGCGGCGATTAATGACAGTCCCAATGAGAGTACGAAGAGCATGTTGCGAGTTTGGTGCTTCATGGTTGTTCCCTATTCAGATAATCGGTGTGTGGTCGAAAGGATCACAGTGTCAGAGACGACCAGAACGAAGGTGAGTTCGTCGGCTGTGACTTCAGGTTTAGACACCCTGACCACGTGGTAGGGTGAGGTCACCACATCGTTTTTCTTCTCGTCGGGGGATGGCTCGATGAACTGAGCAGTGATTGTGAAGGTGGCACTATATGCTGTAATGCGTTCGATTTGGACCATGTACCCATCGGTGGGTTTGAGCCCTTGAAACACACCGATGACCATGTCCGTTTGGTAGTTGACTTGGCGGAGCGCATCTCGCCCACGTTCACTGATGAGCGATTCGAGTTGACTCGCTTCAACCGAGTTCGTCACCCCCCGCAGGTCAGGCTTCTGGTCTTGATACCAAGATCCTGTGAAATTCCTTTCAGTTCGGTCGATGGTTGTGAATGGCAGTCCCGTCGATGCAGTCGTTGTAGGTGACGGCAGTGACGATGATGTGGCAGGGCCTGTTGGCCCCTGCGTGCAGGCCGGAACTGACAGGACAAGCATGGGGATGAGGACTGCTGTCAGCAATCTGTCCAATAGCGAACGCGAACGTCTCCGATTGGGCATGGTTCCTGCCTCCTTTAACAAACCAGGTATCTGAGGGTAGCTGCCCACTAATAGTGACAAGCCAGAGGACTTCGGTGGGCTTGCTGTGAGGAAAGCCAGCAGCCAGCAACTGGTAAATCGAGCCAGATTGCTCTTGCCGCTGTTTATGCCGTGGCGGTGCTCGCTCTTTCGTCGCGAGCGCCTGTTGTGTTAAGGGGATGATTATGCAGCAGGGATGGACGGGCTGGTCGCTGGACATGAGATCCCCCTTAGCGCATTGTGGCACGGTTGGCAGTCGCGTGCACAGCAGACTCACCCACTGCAATTATAGGGAAGCGCGTCCAATCATGCAATCGGTAGAACTACGTAGATAGGAGTGATGCAAAGTTGCTCAATGGCATGGAATGATTGTGAGCGCCTGATCGGGGTGGATGTTGTACGCAGGAGAAACATGCCCTCAACGGGACTCGAACCCGTGTTTTGGCCTTGAAAGGGCCACGTCCTAGACCGCTAGACGATGAGGGCGGGTCAGGTAGACAGCGCCTGATTGTACCATTGAGTTCTATAATCGTCACGAGCAAATCTCTCATTTCTCATGACGGAGGATGGATTGATCATACAAGCTTTATGCCCCCGTGCAGCGATGCTACTCGCACTCGCCCTTCTGACCGTCCTCGGTAGCAACTCCCCCGCCTACGCCAGCCACTCTGGGGCCGTAGCACCATCTACAGCCGGCCACATTGCTATAGGGCGTGTAGGTCCCGCGAAAACCCGGGCCGCCGATGTCACCAACCCTTTTACCGGGTTGTCCATCGACGCGGCCGCAGCCAATCGACGGCCATTACTCGTCAAGGTTGCCAACACCTCGAACGTGCGCCCGCAGGATGGCCTCGCCGACGCGGATATCGTTCTCGAACATTATTCTGAGGGCGGCATCACGCGTTTTACAGCGCTGTTCTTGACCCACTCGCCGGAGAAAGTGGGGTCGGTGCGCAGTTGCCGTTTGATCGACCTGGAACTGCCGGTGATCTTCGGCGCTGGTGTGGTGTGTTCCGGCACGAGCGCCGGCGTGCGCCAGCGCCTGTTCAAGTCGAAGTCGTGGGAGGGCAGCAAAGGGAGTGTCAAGAACACGGTGTGGATGGTCAGCGACCTGGGGCGTTTTGAGTGTCTGAAACAGGCCGGCTGCACATTGCCGATGTTCCGCACGCCCGATCGCCGCGCGCCGCACAACCTGTTTGCCAATACGCTGAACGCGTGGAACGAACTGCAGGCGCGCGGATTGAACCAGCCCACATCCTTCAACTCGTGGTCGTTTGGTGGCGGCGTGCCGGAGACGGCCACGGCAACACAGGCAATCACGATCCCGTATACTTCCGGCGCGGTCCGGTGGGCGTTTGATGCCAGCGCGGGAAAGTGGACGCGCTTTGTCAGCAGCCGCCCGCACACGGACAAAGCCACTGGCGCGCCATTGATGGCGGCAAATATTCTCGTCGTGTATGCCAACCATGTGGCCACCAACATCATAGAAGATAGTGGCGGCTCTCGATCGATCGAGATACAGTTGTGGGAGCAGGGGCGGTTGCAGGTGTTCCGCGATGGCAGGATGATCGAGGGGACGTGGAAGCGAGCGGCGAACGGGGGTGGGCTTGAACTGGTTGATGCCGGCGGCGCAGCGATTGTGTTAAAGCCTGGCAACTCCTGGTTAGAACTGGTGCCGTTGAAGCTGGCGGTAAAGACGTCCTGAACGGATGGCGCAGCCGTTGCTGTTAGCCGAATGGCTGTTAGCGAATGGCTGTTAGCGGATCACCAACACCTGGCCGGGAACGATGAGCGTAGAGTAACGGCCATTTGCGGCCATGATTCTCTGTACGGTCGTGCCGTAACGTAACGCAATGCGGAACAGGTTGTCGCCGGGTTTGACGACGTAGGTGCGGCCGGAAGCCCGCGGCGTTCCAGGTGAACTGCCGCGGGCACACGTTAGAATGCGCAGGCGCTGGCCGGAGCGGATCAAACGCACGTTGGTGATGCCGTTGCGCCGGGCGATGGCATAGATGGTGGTGCGGTACCGCAACGCGATCCGGAATAGATTCTCGCCTGGCTTTACAATGTGGATCACTTGCCGGTTGCACGCGACAGTGCTTCCGGTATCGGTAGCGGGTTCGGCACCGGATGTGGAGGGCGGCACCTCGGTCGGGGCCGGCGTCTCCGTCGGCGCTGGTGCTTCGGGCGTTGGTGCTTCGGTTGGTAGTGGTGTCTCCGTGGGTGGCGGGACCGTTGAAGGCGGCTCGCTAGTAACCGTTGCCACCGGGGCAGCTACGGCTGCTGTCAGGTTCGGTGTCGGTATACCGCTGCTTGCCTGCTGGCCGCACGCGGTAAGGGCCAACAAGCATCCGATTAGCATACAAGGTAAGTAAAGTCGTTGACGCATTTTGTTGCTCCCGCACGTATATCGATACCAAGTGTGTCACACTAGGTTATACCATCCTGCCGGAAAAGGCAATGAGGCGAGAATTTTGGATGCAGCGCGCTCGTGGCGGCTGAAGGGCTGCCGGGCTGGCTATGGCTGGAACATGGAACAAGGATAAAACTATGCGACGAGAGGAATCACCCAAGCAAGAGGTATTGTCGTGGGCGGATGTGGATGCATTGGTGGATCAATTGCTGCCGCAGATGACGGGTGTGTTTGACTCCTTAGTCATGATTACGCGCGGAGGAATCATCCCAGGCGGTATGATTGCCGAAGCGCTCAACATCAAACACATCCTGACTGCTGCCGTTGAGTTTGCTTCAGATACCGCGCCGCGACTGCTGGCCTGGCCAACCTTCTTGCAGTTCCCCGATGAGGAGATTACGCGCGGGCGGCGGATTCTGGTCGTCGATGACGTATGGACGCATGGCAGACACATTATGACGGTGCGTGGGCGCCTCGAAACGATAGGTGCACGCGTGGAGACGGCAGTGCTCCACTATAAACCAAGCCAATCGTTGTTCCCGCATCACAAGCCCTCGTATTTTGCTGCGGTGACCGATGTCTATATCGTTT
>JAMDDR010000231.1 GCA_023488685.1 Chloroflexota bacterium
CTTGACGATTGTCTGCAGTTTGTCCAGGTCCTTCCCACGCTTGCGCATCAGGCGTGTGTCTTTCTCAAACTGGGTAAGGGTGACGATCAGACGCATCAGTCCTCAGCCGCGTTGAGGGCATCGAACAATTCCTCGACGGTTCGATACTCGTGCATGTTGCGTCCGGCGTCTGAATCCTCGAACACCTGGCGCGTGAGCGCATTGGGGGTCTCTATTGCAGAGGCCACAAGAGACGTCAGGTATTCATAGACCTCTGGCAATAGATCGACCGGCACATCCCTCAGCACCGCTTCAATCTGGCCGAACGTTACCCGGGGCGCCGGCTCCATCGCTACTCGTGGTTCCATATCTGAAATCATACCAATTCTCCTATCTGCTGCTACGCTGGTTCTTTTCTCTAGCCAAATGCTTCTCAGCGATGGTGAAGTGCAAATCGTTCAGCCGCTCGCTGCCGTCGGGGTTCTTGCCGCGGTCCTTGTTCCAGTGGATATTCGGCTTGGTCCGCAGTACGCCCGCTGCCACGAACGGTCGAATATTCAGCCGCACTCCGTCGTTCAGGTCCGGCTCCCAACCTAACGGCTGTTCATGAAGCGGTTTCCAGCGCACGTAGATGTCGTACGGCGGTTCGCCTTCCAGGATCAGCTTCAGCTTCTCCTGTAGCGCTTGCGCCGCACGCAGCCGCGCCTCCGCGCCATCTTCCTCCTGTTTCACAGCATCTTGTTGGCGCCTGATCCAGTCGCCCAGGTAGGTGTAGGTGAGCCGCTCCAGCAGGCGCCGGTCAAGCTTATGGTAGTTGACCAGTGCGGCGAAGCCGTCACGCCGGCCATCCCAAATGTGCCAGATGAAGGGGCGCTGGTGGAACAGCTTGCAGTGCTGGGCAAAGAAGCCGTCACGCAACCATTGGTCGAGCGATCTGCCCTCGAAGCCGACGTCGACCAGGAGAGCCCCCTGCCGGGCGGCACTCCAGCCGCTGCCATAGGCGGTGGCCAGAAGCGCGCGCAGGCGCTCCGCGGCGAGTGGCTCACCACTCACCACCGGGATGCACACAATGCCATCACTGTCGATCAAGCCAACGGTTTTCTGTGCTCTGTGTTCTGCGTTGTCTTCCGGCCAGCGATACCCCAATAACTGCGCCACCGCCACTTGCAGAGGCGCAGTGCTGTCGGCGATGTTGCTCTTGAACAGCCATTGCGTTGGATCGTCCGAGTGCGGCTCCGGCAGACCATTTGGGTAGCACTCCGCGGCAACCTTCTGCCAGTACTCCAGTTCGAACGGAACCTTTACTAAAGTTGCATTGGTGACATTTAACTTTTGGTCTATTTTGCGCACTGCCTTCGCATACTCCGGTGATGAGCAGAAGGCCCATATAGCTGGCAGATTCGTTGCTTTTGTAGGAAGGACTACGGCCGTGTTGTTGTCGAAAAGCTCACCGGTATAAAGAGTCGCCTGCAAATTTGTCATTTGACTTATAGCTACACCCCTCTTGCCCCATGCCTGCCATCCTTGCTTCCAGCCACCGCTTGCGTAACGCTTCTCAGCTAGTTCTGCTTGGTAACTGGCGAGTTGGCCTTTCCCCGACTCCCAGAGGAGAATGTGCTCGCATCCGCCATAAAAAGTTGTAGATACAACTGTGCTGTGTTGAAAAACCCATCCCCTGTCTAGGCGCGGCAGCTCCCAAAAGCATCTGCCGAATCGAGTGTAGTCTCCAGTGCGTATTCCGGCGTAAGCATTTGCGTATCGCCCAAGAAGATCGCCCTCATTCCTACTCGAGAGAATGATCCGCGCATCTGGATTCTCCAGTTGAGCAGATTGCTCGACTGTATGCAGGGTTGTGAATTGCAGCAGTTGAGCCTTTTCATCAGGGTCCCGCCCATTCGAGACATCGAGGCCGTAAAGGCTATTATTGAATGGTGGCTCATTACTGATAATTGATAGTGTCACATTTACCACTTCTCCACTGATGGTACGGAACGCATGAGGGCCTAAAGGCGCAATGAAATCCCATTTGAGTCCAACGAGTAGCTGTTTGCGAAGTTTGTTGTATGAACCAAGGTAATACCAATGACGGGGTGTCACGACAGCGATCGAACCGCTGTCCTTACACATCTCCAAGCAACGTAACAGGAAGACAGTCGCGAGGTCAGTCTTCGCCTGAGGATAGGCCTCGCTACAGAAGGTTGCTAACACTACGCTTTGATTGATGCTTTTGAGGAAAGGCACGTTTGTCGCAACCAGGTGATACTGCCCAACCAGCAACTCAGCCGCTTTGGTGATGCCCTGCGCCGCAATGCCCAGTTCGTTGCGCTCAGTATTCGCTACTATTGTGGCTGCGGCCTCTGCACTCAGTGCTCTGGCCAGTAAGTCGCGCAATTCGTCAAAGCGCACCGCCCACGACTTGAGCTTGTTCGGGGTAATCAGGCTACCAAGATCGGGCGCCTGTTGGAACAAGTCGTACAGCAGGCCCATTCCCTCGCGCAACGCCTTGTCCTTGCCGGCCAGTGCCAGCCAGTCACGTTTGTCAGCACCTGGAGCAACGCCGGAGCAGGCAATATTCAGCTCCGGCAACTGGCGGAATCCGCCACGTTTCCATGCAGCTAGCGCCAACGCAAACGCGGCGATTTGGGTGCAGCGCGGGTCGAGCTCCAGCATGTGCAGGTTGTCGCGCAGTACGGCGTCGGCAGCCTCGTGTTCGGTGATGGGCTGGCCCTCACGCTCAGCCTCGATCAAGCGCAGGTCGACCAGCAAGTTGAACTCAGCCACCAGAAAATGGCCCGAGCCGCCACAAGGGTCCATGAGCCGCAAGTCGGCGATACGATCAGGCCAGCCGGGAAACGTGCCTGCGGCGGGTGTGCCGTCGTCGAGGAAGCGCAGATAGGGCAATGCCAGCGGTCGGGTGATGAATGTTGCTGGATCTGTTGCTATGCGTTCCACACTCATCAGGCCGCGCCCCACCGCCCACGCACCAATTGTGTTGTGCAGTAGGAACTGGACCATGTAGTCCTCGGTGAACAGTTGTGTGACCGGCGCGAGGTCAGCGCCGCCGATCTTGTCGCCGCGCGCATTGACCTCGTCTTTGCGTTTGGATTGCCAGAACTGGTAGACCCAGCCCAGGCCATCGTCGGCGGTGAATAAATCGATGGGCAGGTCGGCCAGTAGCTTTTCCAGCCGTTGCCGGTGCTCGGGCGCAAGCGTCACCTGAAGTACGGGGTCGTTGACGCGGAAGATTTGGGGCAACATGCGCGCCGCGTAGCGCGCCGCCAGTGACCAGCCATCCGGTGCGCCTTCTTCGGCGGCTAATTCGTTGCACTCGGCCAGTGTCACGGGAATGCCATCGGGGTGGATGAGCAGGTGATTTTCGGCCAGGAAGCGCGCAAACAGCATGCGATGCCACTGTTCGTAGGCTATTTCGGGCGCCAGGTCGTCAAGCTTCTGGCCCAGCGCTTTCATCTTGGCCCGCAGTGCCTGGTGCAATTTGGTCTCGGCGGGCGAGAGGTGCGCCGGCGGTTTGCTGCTTAAACCGTCCACATCCAGACGGATCAGCGCGTCACGCGCGCCGCGTTCGGCTGCCTCGCGCGCAGCGATGATGGTGTTCTCGACTTTTGGGTAAAGGGAAGGGATAAGTGCTGCCATCGTTATCTGCATTTACCAAACAGCGGGCTTAGCCCAGGAAGCCGCCGGTCTTTAGACCGTGTGGAGTAGTCACAGCAGAATGAGGATTGCTGTAGCAACGTAGACCAATACGAGGAAACCGGCTAAGCGCATCTGCTTGCGGATGGAGTGCTCGGTCCCGGTTGGGATGCTGCCGCGGTGGTTGGGGATGATTACCGGCGGCGCACCATTCTTGGAGTGTACCTTGACGTGGCTGCCTTCCTGCGTTTCGCCGGCATACATCTCATGCTGGCGGCAATGGCTCAGGTACTCCTGAGCCGTGTGATGGCCACGCTCAAGCAGGCTCCCCCTGTTCTTCTTGCTCATTGATGTCCTCCTCGGTGTCCTCTCGACCGCAAAATTCGACCTCTTCCAGGCGAACAGTCGGTAGACGTCCTGCCGCGGCCGCAAATAGCACCTGAGTCGTGGCTTCAACCACGGCGACGATGCGCTCACCGGCTAGTACCAGTTCCGCCCCGCCGCCACCGACCATACAGCCGTTGGCTTCGGCGATGTGAATCAGCGCATCAGTCTGAGTCTCGCTCAAGTTGTCTGCAAACACGTAACGAATTTCGTGATACTTATCCATTCGTAACCTCCCACTGCGAGTGTATGCGAGTGTACCACTTTAATCAGCCACTCCTTTCAGGCCGGGGTCTCGCTCCAGTCCCGGAATGCTTTTACAACATCCAACATCCAAATGACAGGCTTTCCGGGCCAATCCGCACCGAGACGGGGCCGCACTGCCGTAATCCGTTCAATCCGTTCCCGCCGTACTTCGGCGCTGAATCCGTTGGCAGGACAGCGCTTACACGACGACAGCCTTTCCAGCCTCGATTTCATGGATCACGCGCTCACGCACGCGCGCGAGCCAGGCGTCGACGTCTTCTGCCGTGTGTAGGGTCGCACCGGGCAGTTTCAAACGCACCGCCTTTGGTTCCAGCAATCGCGCGGCTGCGAGCTTTGCATCGTCGAATCGTTGGCGCAAGGCATCTGTGCGATTGCGCCAATCGCGCAGCGAGATTGCTTTAAGTGTTGACAATACTTCGTCCTCCCCTGCGACATGGATGGGTGGCACCTGGTCGAGTTCGTGCCCTGCCAGAATCGCGTTCTGTTGTGTTTCATCCAGCTTGAGCCAGGTCTCCGAATGCGTCAGCTCGCGCAAGCCATCATTGAAGGCCTGCGCGTAGGCCGCATGTGCTCGTGTGACCGCCTCGCGCAGCGCGTCCGTCAGCAGGTCACACAGCGGCTGGATCGGGTCAGGCTCAGTCAGCAGTGCGCGATTGCTGCGAATCGCGTCCGTTTGCGATTGAACACTTGTGGCTATGGGCAGATCCTTCGCCTTGTCCAGCAGTTGGTTCAACGTGTTCCAGCGTGGAAGGCGTTGGCGGATGCCGTCGGCGGTTTTCTTCCATTCGGCGATCGCCGGGCTAAGTTGTGGGTTGATCCTGGCCAGGCCGACGATCAGTTCGTTGCCGGACAACTGGCGCACGTCTTCGATGAAGGTAACAGCCGGCCGGGCAGGTAATGGCGGATCGCCGCTGGCGTCCGCAGCCAGTTTTAGCGCCGCAGCGCAAATGAGCGGTGCCGCTTGTAGCTCTTCAGTGGGTTTGCAGGCCACGTTTAACTCAGTCGCCAGCTTGCGCACGGCCATCAGATCACGCGGACCCGGAGTAACCGACTCTGGGCGGAACTCGGCCACGCCTATTTTGGTTTGATCGAGCGTTTTGCGGTCGAGAGGAGTGCCATTCTGCGCCGCACGCACGAAATTGTTCGCGACAAGAATGAGCAGCGCAGCGTCGATGGCATCCTGTGACCAGCCGTAAGGGGGTTCGCCAAAGCGCTTGCGCACCTCGCTGCCTTTCTTGCCCCCTGCCAGGAACGAAAGAATGGCGGCGCATATCGGTTGCTTCTCCGGGTCACCTGTATACCCCAACACCTCTAGCGGATTCCCATCACCTTTCTTGACACGTTCGAGAACGCGCTCCCAGCGCGGGTCGTCGGCCATGTTGAACTGCTGGTACATCCGAGCCAGCGACCCTTCAGCGGCGGCGCGCACGCGGTCGCGCAACATCAAGCCGGTGGCTTCGCTGCCGCCCCCCTGGAATACGCGCCCGTTGGAGATGATCTCCTGCACAAGCCTCAGCCGATTGCGCTCATGTTGCTCAAGTTGGGTCTGGATGGACTTGCGCGCCTCCTGGCCTTCCAGTGTGGAGGGCACGCCGCGTAGATCCAGCGTCTCCTGTGCGGCCAGGGCGCTTGCAATCGTCTTCTTTAACTCATCCGATGATTGGCGCGGCAGGAAGACGAAAATCATGCCGCTGTCGGTCCCGGCGATCTGCGCATCGGTGCGCACGGTCTTCTCATCCGTCTCCCAACCATCACGGACCCACACCGGGATCGTGATGGTGGCTGGTTTGGGCGCATCAAGCCCAAAGTACAGGTCCAGCTTGCGCGGCACCTTGCTGGCGCCGTGCAGCATCTTCAAATCCTTAACGGCTGCGCCGACTTCTGTTCGCAACAATGAGGCCCGCTCACTCGGAACCTGGTCGGCATCGTTGGTAATCTTCAGGTAGTGGGAGCGCAGTTCGTTGCTCCAGGCAGCGCTTTCGCGAGTCTGCAGGCGGTACTCGTCTTCAACCTGCATGATGTCGCCCTTTTGAACCAATGCTTCCAGCAACTCCGGGACACGTTTGCGCAACTCGACGCTGCCCTCCTCCAGGTTGTCCACCAGCAAATCCGAGAGCATCTCCGGTGTGGCGCGAATTCCAATGTCAGCCCCGGAATCGCGCGGCAGCTTGCCGATCAGCAGGATCAGGGCGCACAGGCGCGAGCGTAACGTGCCCTCCGGCGTATCGTCACGTTGGCGGCGGATGATCGCGTCGATCTCTGGCAACAGCGCGCCCGTCTGCAACATGTTGTTGCTGATCTGATCATAGATGAAATCGCCGGGTATGACCGCGCCGAGTGGCTTTGCGGCAACGTCACGAACCGCTTCCTGGCTGATACGGAGCTGATTGCGCAGTTGGCCGGTGGTGCCGGTCGGATCGGCAGCGCGCAAGACGCGCTCCCAGAAGCGGCGGCGAACTGGGAGGATGGGGAAATCGGCCACTTTGGTCTTGTCGTCCTCGACGCGCGGGCCGATCTTGGTGTCGCGCAGATGGCGTGACACTTCGCCGCTATAGGTGTTCAGCACGTTTTGTACGAGCGGCGCTTTATCCTGAGCCTTCGCGAGGATGAGTTTGCGCGTCACGGTTTCGACGTCCGTCTCGGATAACTGGACGTATACCCGGAAACGGTCGCGCAGCTTTTGCAATTGCGGGGTATCTGATAACGCCGACTGTCCGGTGGCGACAAATAACAGCCGCGAGCCGAACCGCTTAACACAAGCTTCTGTCACCAGTTGGATGTTAAAGGTGCGATCGGAGTTGTCGCCGATATGTTGCTGCAGTTCGTCGAGCACGATGAGCATGCAAGGGAGCTTGCCATTCTGCGATACTGCAGCGGAGATGGTGGAGACCATCTCGGTCTCGGTGATGTCCGTCTTGTACGGAAATTGTTCCCTGATCAGGGCGCGCACCTCGGCTTCGCTGCGAGCAAAGTTCGGTTGCGCGTTCAGAATTGCGCGAGCCAGTATCGGAGAAACATACATACTGGCCAGTTCATCGCCGAACGACTTGTGCGCCTCTCTCACGGTTTGGGTCACCTGGTCAAGGATGCCCTGTGACCGCAGCCACAAAACCAGTTGGGCTGCTGAATAGGATTCGGGCAAACCGGCGGCCTGCAAAACAATCCGCAAGACTTTGAGCCGGATGTTGTCAGAATTGGCATCCAGTTTGCCGGCTGCGGCAAACAGCCCTCCCTCGCGACGGCTGGCGATCGTGAGTTCTTGCAAGGCTTCGCGTATATCTTCAGTGAGCGCTGGTAGTCCACGCGCATGTGCGCCGTCGGCAAACACGTGATCGACCCACAAGTGCTGCAGCACTTTCACCAGGTGCGATTTTCCGCTGCCGTAGAACCCACTGACCCACACCGCAGACTGCTCCGGTTTGCCCAGGTTCTTCAGATATTCGTTCAGAATGAGGCGCAGGCCGCGCTGATACTCTCCATCGCACACGAAATTCTTCAGCTCGTAGCGCAGTGTGTCGAGTTCTGCTTGCGTGGTCAGGTTGGTGACATCTGCAACACCATTGTTGGGAATGTCGTTGGTGATCGGGTCTTTCAGGAAGATGTCGCGAGTCAAAATTGAAGCTGCCATATAAATACCCTCATGGAGTAACCGTGTGACCATCCAACTGAGTCAGTCGGCCTTGATCGGAACTGCCAGATAATTCCACCCATCGCGCGCATCAAGCAATCGGTAGTTTGCGCCGTCATGGTCTCCTGGGAACATGACCAGCAGCCGGCCATGCACGTGCGACGTCACTTTCCTCAGTAAATCGGACACACGCATGAACCCGAAGAGAGATGCGATGCCATATACGGCCACTACGGTGTTGTCATCGGCGTCGACGCGGGTTAACACCCCGGTGATGCCATGGGCCACATGATCCTGGTATTTGAAGAGCAGCATTTCGATGTCATCCGGCGACTCGTAGTAGCTCTCACGATACTCTTGGCTGGTCATCCACGCGGTGAACGTATTCGTAACGTCGCACGATACCCAGCCATGGCCGGCGCGCCGCGTCGCGTTCTCAAATTCGGGCAGATGGTATCGCAGCCTGCGTTCGTCAGCCGGGCTGTAAACGGCGAACCAGGTTTTCTCCTGCCCGGACAAGGCCCGCGCCCATGGTAGCCTTACATACCGTTCATAACTCTTAATCAGGTCGTTGATCTTGCTCATGGCTGCGTGTTGAGAACCTCGATCTCCGAAGACGTGAGTAGTGGTGAAAAACGTATTGCGATAACATCGCCGCTGTGGCGGTAATCGATCCAACCGCATCGAGATGCTTCGAATGCAAGCCGCTCTAATTCGCTGATCGAGGTATCCAATAAGCGCGTCCACAGCGTGTCGAATAATCCACTGCCACGCGCGCCTGTGATATACCCCACCACTAATGCATACGTCACGCTCGCCGGCGTCGCCTGTACACGTATCCTGACCTTGTCTTTCCCGCGATCCTGCAGATGCCCTGATTGTGTCCATGAGGACAAGCAGTTGCGGCTTATTGTGGCCATGGTCTTTGGGCCATAGCGACCGGGCAGGCCAGTTGCTACAGCTTGCCATATCATCTCACCAGTGGCAACAGCACCTATCGGTAATTGCACAATGGTAGTGGCGGAAGAACGCAGAATCGCATCACGACTGAGCGCACATGTGAGTGCCAGGAGTGGGTGTGCTGATTTGTCCGTTAGCCATAAATCCCGCAGCGCTCTAAATAAAGGTATGGCGGGGTCTAGGCCATACAGGGTTCTGAGTCGGCCGATAGACTCTTTACGCGTCGTGCGCGTGGATTTCATAAGGACATTTTCTTCGAGAATGGCTTGCGTGTATGCCGTTGCGGGTTGATTTCCCGGGCATGCGGCCATGAGTAGTTGCAACTCGTGCAGCATCATTGTACGGCTCGCATGAGTCGCACCTGTTTCATCGCTAAACCCAAACTGAGAGGCCAGCGAAAGTGGAGGCAAAAGTGAAGTTGATGAACTCATTCGCTGCGAAATGGCTCCTGTTCCCCGGCATTGCCAAATAGAGAAGCGTGTTGATATTGTAACTGCAAGCATGAATCGCATGAGGGTGCATTTCTATTTGAGAGCGAGGGACACCACCGGTGCCGGTTGCCACAGTTCCGTACCCCATTTGCTACAATACCCGCTCATCGCTCCCACCCTGCGTCCCAACCCGACCGCCCGCAGAGGGTCGAATCCTACTTGGCCCTGATTTGAAGGAGAGTACGCATGGCATTTATCCGGACGATCCCCGTCACGGAGGCAAGTGGCGAGGTGCGCGACATGTACGAGCGCACCCAGGCCAGTCTGGGCTACGTGCCCAACTACGCGCAGGCCTTCAGCCTCCGCCCGGCCGTGATGGCGGCGTGGAGCAATCTGCTGTCCAGCATCCGCGCCAACCTGGATCCCCGGCGCTACGAGTTGGTCACCCTCGCGGCCGCGCGCGCCCTGCACAGCTCCTACTGTTCCCTGGCGCACGCCAGCGCGCTCGCGTGCGCAAACATTTCTACACGCCAGACCAATTGGCATCCATCGCCCGAGATTTCACGACCGCCGGCCTCGCGCCGGCCGACGTAGCGATGATGGCGTTCGCCGAACGAGTCGCCCGCGACGCGAGCTCGATTGCCAAGGCCGACGTGCAGGCGCTGCGCGACCACGGCTTCACCGACACGGCCACCGCCGCGGCCGCGGCGCGTTGCTTCTTCAGCAAATTGCTGGATGCCCTGGGTGCCGAACCCGACGCCGCCTACCTGCAATTGGAGGACGCCCTGCAACAGCAGCTCACCGTCGGACGTGCGATCAGCCATCAGGCGACGGAGCAGTTGCCCGATCCCGGACCCGAACCTGGGCTCGCACAGGCTAAACCGTAGCGGGTCCTTGCGCGCCGCGTAGGCCTTGATCGAGTCGGGCTAAAGTAGCGTCACTTCGACCAGCGGGCTGTCCTTCACCCACGCCTCCAGTTCACCCGGCTGATCCAGCGTCTGCAGAATGCCGGCCAGGATCTCGCGCCGCTGCGCCTCGCCGGTGATGGGCGTCGCGCGCGCCGGCAGATCGGCCCTGGCGCTCTCCTTGAGGTGAAAGGTGAACTCGGGATGCGCCACCAGGTTGGCGTACCAACTGCGCTTGCCGGGCAGCCCGGTGATGAACAGTCGACCGGCCCAGTTGTGGAACCAGATCTCGATGCGGCGCGCCTCGCCCGACTTGCGCCCAATGGTGGTGATGTCGATTACGCGATCCCGCGCCAACGCCCGTTGAATCCTCTCGTCCATTTGCCACATCCTCATCGCCAATCAATCCCGCCCGTTCGTTGGGGGCAATATAGAAGCAACTGCAGCGGAAAGTCATCAGTGACACTGCATGAGCGAGGGCGGATGAGAGTCGAACTCACCGCAGCTTGCCGCGCAACCTGCCACAGGTTTTGAAGACCAGGACGCCCACCGGGACGTATCCACCCTCGCCGCGAATGTTAGCACTGTTCTCCATCGAGATAGCCAACCTCCACACCCCTTGACAAATCACTCGAAGGTAACTACACTTGCTCCGTGATTAGAACATTTGTTCCGAAGAACACATCCCGATTTTATGACCCATCTCAAAAACCGGCGGAGGGTCGCTGCGCAGCCCTGCAGCGGCCCTTACCTGGGGCTGTCACCGCCGATGTGACAACCAGTGACAACAGTTGTCACTTGTCACATGTCACAACGCCTGCCCTGACCAACCCTTGCGAAGG
>JAMDDR010000268.1:0-9977 GCA_023488685.1 Chloroflexota bacterium
GAGCTGCCCGAACTCAACCATAACACCGTGATCGGCTATGACCGTGCCGAGGCAGTGTGGCAAAAAAGTATCGTGATCCAGTTGCGTTGCGCGCATGACCATCCACGCGTATCCAGACGCTACGATATCACCACACGGCTGCTGCTTGAAGCCGGCATCAACCAGGATACGATCCGGGCACGTGGCAACAGCGCACTCGCCCAGGTATTCTCACTGGTGCAATTCGGCGATTGGGTCAGCTTTTACGCGGCGGCAATGTCCGGGATTGATCCAACACCAACGGATCGGATCGATCAACTGAAAGCAGAACTGGCACAACTGGACGGTTGACGATGCCCGCTACGCGATCCGGTACACGTGCACCATACGCTGTATTGCCGTCGCGCTGCTCAGGATGGCAAGCAACCAGACTGTGATGCTGGGCTGGTTGAGGAGCAGGCCAATCGCCAGCAACGCAAAGCGCCCCATCCGGCTGAACAGCCCGACTTTGCACTCAAGGCCAAGCCCTTCCGCGCGGGCGCGCGTATAGCTGACCATGAACGAGCCGACCAGCGCGACAAAAGAAACCAGCGCCGAAACGGAATCGCCGCGCTGCATGAACAAGGCGGCAAGCCCCACGAGCAGGGCCGCCTCGGCCACGCGGTCCAGGGTGGAATCGAAAAAAGCCCCAAACTTGCTCTGCTGGTGAGTAACACGCGCCAACGCCCCATCGAGCGCATCAAGTGGCATGGCAATCAGTGTCATCACCAACCCGCCCCACACAACTTGACCGAGGCCGATCAGAATGCCGGCGACAACGTTGAGTAGACAGCCAAGAATGGTAAGCGCATTGGGGGATACGCCGATGCGGGCAAATGCGCCCACAACCGGGTCGAGGATGAAGCGCGTATTCGCGCGCAGCCAGGTCTCCATCGGATGATAAAGAGAGATTGGGGATTTGTAATTAGAGATTGGAGATTAGAGTTTCACATCATCCAATCTCCAATCAGGCTCACCCGTTACTAATCTCCAATCTCTCTTCTCGAATCTCCCTTCTCTACTCTCCCGTGATGAACGCCTCAACCTTCGTACGCGCTTCATCGTCAGGATACTGCTCCGGCGGGGACTTCATAAAGTAGGAGGACGGCGCCGTCAGAGAACCGGAGATGCCACGCTCGAGCGCGAGCTTGGCACAACGCACCGCGTCAATCACTACACCCGCGCTGTTAGGGCTGTCCCACACCTCCAGTTTGAGCTCAGCCAGCAGCGGCACGTCACCAAAGGTGGTGCCCTCCATGCGGATATAGCAGAACTTGCGGTCGGTCAGCCAGGGAACGTAATCACTGGGACCAACGTGGACGTTATCCGCCGGAATCGGGTACGGGATCAGCGACGTCACGGCGTTGGTCTTACTGATCTTCTTGGACTCCAGCCGCTCACGCTCCAGCATGTTCATGAAGTCCGTATTGCCGCCAAAGTTCAACTGGTAGGTGCGATCGACGCGCACGCCGCGCTCGACGAACAAGTGTGCCAGCATGCGGTGTGTGATGGTCGCGCCGACCTGACTCTTGATGTCGTCGCCGATGACCGGCACGCCACGCTCCTCGAAGCGGCGTTGCCAGTAGTGCTCGCGGGCGATGAACACGGGAATGCAGTTCACCAGAGCGCATCCTGCCTGCAGAATCTGCTCGACATACCACTTGGTGGCCTGCTCGCTGCCAACCGGCAGGTAGTTGATCACCACATCCGTCTGGGTATCCTTCAGGATTTTGACGATATCGGCTGTTTCACCCGGCGCCTTCTTGATGATGCGCGACAGATACTTGCCCAGGCCATCGTGTGTCATGCCACGATAGACACAACAACCCAGGTATGGAACGTCGGAGAACTTGTAAGTGTTGTTGGGTGTTGTGAAAATAGCCTCGCTCAGGTCCTTACCCACCTTGTTCGAGTCGATGTCAAACGCGGCAGTAAACTCAATATCGCTGACGTGATAGCCACCCAGTCGCACGTGCATCAAGCCAGGCACACGGTCGGTGTCTTTGGCATTGCGGTAATATTGGACACCCTGGACCAGGGCACTGGCGCAGTTTCCGGCACCAATGATTGCAACGCGCACTTTCTTGTTGGCAGATGCCGTGATTTCACTCATTTTCTCTGTCTTCTCAGGCTTGTTGACCATCGGACTTTTCCCTTTATCTGTTGGTACAGATGAGTCTTGTATAGTTTGACAATGTTGATCAATGACCGACTACCAGACGAACACCAGGCATGTTTGTATCATGGAACCACCGAGCCATTGCTTCAGCGCACTACGGCCTCACGTTGGAACACCAGTCGCACGGGCGCGATGCGCAATATGGACCGAAGAATTATAATCTTTTAGGCACAAATTAAAAGCTGTTCGATTCATCCCCAGCAGACCAGGCGCTGTTGTGATTATGAGAGCGCTGGGTATTCCGTGCCGTGGGAAGTTTAGACGACTTTAAGGAGCTAAGTTGGAATGGGTTACTCGCCAGACGACTTTGAATTAGACAACGGCTACTGGCAATCACTCTTGGAGGATGCTGAGGCATGGGATGCCCAACGACCCGTGGTCGAGGCAGCGGTTGCCCGGAACGAAAAAGAGCCAATGCCGGATAAGCGTGCCGACACGAATGGGGATATTCCCGTCGTTCAGAATCGACCGTCCTTGGCCGAACCGGTGCCATTCATCCCGGAACCCCCCTCTTTTGAAGTATGGGGGTTGTTGCGCGAGGCGATGGAGCGCGGCACCACGCTCGACATCGAGGTGACAGGGTACAACAGGGGTGGCCTGATCGTGCGCTATCACACGCTACGTGGCTTCATCCCATCGTCCCACCTGACGACCCTCTCGCCAGAGATGGATGAGCCAACGCGACGCATTGCGCTGGCGCGGCACATCGGCCAGCATCTGACCGCGCGCGTGATCGAGCTCGATCCCGAGCGCGACCGCATCGTGCTATCCGAACGCGCCGTCACCGAGGAGCCCGACAAGGAACCGCCGTCGCTCCTGCGCGAAATCCGTCCCGGTGAGGTGCGCCAAGGGCGCGTGACGAATCTCACGGCCTTTGGCGCCTTCGTCGACCTGGGTGGGTATGAGGGCCTGGTGCACGTCAGCGAGATTTCGTGGAGCCGCGTCGGTCATCCGCGCGACGTGCTGAGCATCGGCCAGCCCGTACAGGTGTATGTGATGAGCGTCGATCCGGAAGAAGGCCGCGTAGCGCTGAGCCTGAAACGCACCAAAACGGATCCCTGGTATGGCATCGAGAAGCGTTATCATGTTGGTCAGGTCGTCAAGGGTATCGTCACCAACGTTGTCGACTTTGGTGTCTTCGTGAAGGTTGAGGAGGACCTGGAAGGTCTGATCCACGTCAGCGAGCTGGCTGAGGGCAATTTCCTGCACCCGCGCAACATCCTGCGCGAGGGTGACACTGTCACCGGGCGTGTCATCGGTGTCGATGGCAGCCTGCACCGGTTGGCGCTGAGCCTGCGCAATTCCAATCATTGATCCGTTGGTCGGCTGCATGGTTGGGTCAGAGCAATTGATACCGAACGTATGTATGTTGGCGCGTCGCGAATCGGCTGTGACCCACCCCAGCAACGAATCAATTGAGAAATGAAGCGATCCCAAAAGTCTCCCTTGTTGCGCATGCTTGGCCGTGTGCTGAATAGCCGCACCTTCTGGCGTAATAGCGGCGGGCTGCTGTTCAGCGCGCTAGGCATCATCACGCTGATCACGCTGCTCGGATGGAATGCAGGTGGTGTCATCTCCGCTTGGGTGGAGCTGTTGCGCCAGGCATTTGGCGTTGGCACTTATGTGTTCTCCGTTGTACTCGTCGTCATTGGCGTACCGTTGTTGCTCAATTCACACATCGAATTTGGTGCGGAAAAGCTCATCCAAATCATCGCGGCGGAAGTTGCGTTCATTGCGCTCCTGGCCCTCATCCACTCGTTGGCGGTTGGGGCTGATGGGTATGCGCTCACACGCTCAGGTAGTGGCGGCGGCGCAGTAGGCTGGGTGCTGGCAAAACTGGTCTGGCAGGTACTCGGCGCAGAAGAGGGCATCGCCCGGATCATATCCATCGCGTTATGGTTCAGCGTGCTGGCCATTAGCGCCGGCGCCGCGTTTAGACCACTCCTCGCTGGCCACGCGCCACAGCAGGCGGAGATGCCGTGGCAGCCAGCGGGTAAGGAACATCACACGGCTGACGAGCAAGAGGACGACGTCGTGATTGCGCCGCCGCGGCGGATCGAACGCGCCACAAAACAAGCCAGCCCCGTGACGGAGACCCCTGTGCTCACCCCACCGCTGGAGGAGAGCAAACCCCGGCCCAAGGCGGATGGCTCAGCGTTGACTGTGAAATCCAGCCCGGTCATCATCAAGGGAGATACATCGCGGGCCGAGGCGCAGAAAGCGCCGGCCGGGAAGAAGGCCAAGCCCCCTGCGCCACGTGAGGAAACGCTGCCGCCCATGACGCTGCTGAAGGCGACCAAAGAAACCAAGAGTGATGACGCCGACATACAGCGACAGGCAGACATCATTGAGACGACGCTGGTGCAGTTCGGGTTGGCCGGTAAGGTAGTCGAAGTACGGCGCGGTCCAACGGTGACCCAGTTCGGCATCGAGCCGGGTTACCTTGAGCGCAGCGGACCCAACGGCGAAAAGCGGCTGCAGAAGATCCGCGTCGGCCAGATTGCATCGCTGCAGAATGACTTTGCGCTGGCGCTGTCGGCCACATCCATCCGCATCGAGGCACCCATCCCCGGGCGTGGTCTGGTCGGCCTTGAGGTGCCCAACGTCGGCATCGGCATCGTCGACCTGCGCGGAGTCATGGAGAGTGATAGTTTCCGTAAGATCAAGTCGCCACTCACCATTGCGCTCGGGCGCGACGTATCCGGCTCGGCCATCTGCGCGGACCTGGGACGAATGCCGCACCTGCTGATCGCCGGCACCACCGGCTCCGGGAAGAGTATCTGTATCAGCACCATCGCCGTGAGTCTGTGCATGAACAACCGGCCTGAAGATTTGAAACTGGTGCTGATCGATCCGAAGATGGTCGAACTGACTCGCTTCTCAGGGCTGCCCCACATCATCGGCAAGCCGGAGAGTGAAATGGAGCGCATCCCGGCGGTGCTGCGTTGGGTCACCAAAGAGATGGACTCGCGCTACAAGCAGTTTGCCGAGATCGGCGCGCGCAACCTGGCCGACTTCAATGAGTCGGCGCAACGGCGCGGTGAGGAAGCGTTGCCGCGCATCGTGGTGCTGATCGACGAACTGGCCGACCTGATGTTTCAGTCGCCAATCGAAACGGAAAAGACCATCTGCCGGCTGGCACAGATGGCGCGCGCCACCGGCATTCACCTGGTCGTCGCCACGCAACGACCCAGCGTGGATGTCGTCACCGGTCTGATCAAGGCCAACTTCCCGGCACGCATTTCATTTGCGGTGGCCTCGTCAACAGACTCGCGCGTGATCCTGGACCAGGTGGGCGCTGAGTCACTGCTTGGCCGCGGCGACATGCTGTTCCTGAACCCCGAGGCCGGGCACCCCACCCGCTTGCAGGGCTGCTTCGTGAGCGACAAGGAAGTGGAAAGCCTGATCGCGTGGTGGAAGAAACAGATCGAAGCCGAGAAACGCAAGCGCCAGGCTGAGGAGCCGGAGCCAGAGGCTGAAGAAGAGTATGTGGCGAACAAGAAGCCGGAACTGGAAACACCCTGGGAAACCGCGGTTGCAGAATTGGCCGCGGAACGCCTGATCAACACCGGCGGCAAAGGGGGCAAGGGTGGCAGTGGCGGCGCGGAAGACGATGGCGACGACGATCTCATCAAGCGTGCGCTCGACATCATCAAGATCAACGGCAATGCCAGCACGTCCCTGTTGCAGCGCAAGCTGCGCATCGGCTACCCGCGCGCCGCACGGCTCATGGAAGAGCTGCAGGAGATGGGCTACGTCAGCGCGGCCAGCCGGCAGGCTGGCAAAGGGCGCGAAGTGTTGAAAGACGACGAATAGGCGTGACGAGGGGAATGCCTGCCCTTAAAGCGTAACAAACGTTGCATCACGACCTTCCAGGTCGACAATCGCCACACAACGCTCCTCGCCATAGGGGTGCCGCCCGCCCAGCGCACCCGGGTTGAGGATTTTTGTGTCGCCGACCTGATCCAATTCGTGCCGGTGGCTGTGTCCACGCAGAACCCATTCGAATAACCCGCCATAAGCGAGCACGTTCACCAGGCTTTCGTCGTCGCCGTGGCAAACCGCGATCTTATGTCCATCGAACTCCAGTTGTGCATCCTTCCCCATGTATTGAATATTGCCCAGGCGGCGTGCCTCAGAGCGCATGCCCAACCAGTCGTAATCGTTATTGCCCTTCACCAACCACACCCAAAAGCCGTGGAACTGCTCTAAAAGCAAGGGGCTGGTGATATCGCCGCAATGCACGAGCTGGCTGACGCGCCGGGCGCGAAAAATGTCAAGTGCAGCCTGCGTGTTCGCCGTGTTGTTGTGAGTATCCGAAAGGACGCCGATGAGCGATGAGGACATGGGAACCGGCTACCTCATCCTCACCGCTTGCGCGCCTGTCTCCAGCGCCAGGAGGGCAAGTTGGGCTACATCCAAGGTACGGCGAGACAAAACAACCTCCAACAGCATGGGCAGATTGACACCGCTGACCACACGCGCCGTCGGATCGTCCGCGGTCAGGCTCACCGCCACGTTCCACGGCGTCCCACCAAATAGATCGACGAGGATGAGCGTTGGCTGAACGGGGCGCAGATCGGCCATCAGGCGGGACCGGAACGCCTCTACCGCCTCACCAGGGGCCAATGTGACGCATTTGACATCAGTCTGAGGGCCGGCGATCAGCTCTGCCGTGCGGACCAACGCACAGGCGAGGTCACCATGCGTGGCAACGATCAATTGAGTCTGTGCAACATCTGCCATCTAAAATTCAGGGGCTATTATCACTCAGCTACAAGAATACGTGAAAGAACCCGGCCTTTGTTCCCAGGCCGGGTTCTTTCACGTGAGTCACGGCCCAGCCGCTTTATGCGGCCGTGGGCGGCAATGCCGGCGGTGTTGCCGCGGCCGGCGGCTCAACCGGGGCCGGCGGATAAGGGCGTGTGCCCACACGGGTCAGGATGAGCGCACCCAAACCCAGTGCCGCTGCCAGGAAGCTGACCAACCAGCCGATGACCGGCAGCGCGCCGATGAGACCCAGCGCGACGGCACCAAAAGCGGTCTCGGCAATGGGTGTCCAGTTGCGCAAGTTGAAGCCCACCGTCAAGCGCCCGCCGACGATGCGTGCAGTTACCGTCCAACCAAACAGGACCGCCAGCGCCCAGGCGATGGCGATGACGATCGAGGCTGGGATGAGACAGATCGTGATCGCCAGAATCCCGACGATGATAGGAAGTGCGACAAAGGTGAGCACGCCGATGCCACCCGAAACCAGCCACTGGCGCTGTACCGTATCGGCAATGCGCACCACGTTGGTAGGAAACAGCGCCACCACCGCAACGGCGAACAGTGTCACCAGGATGATGCTGGCAATGGCCGCGAATACATTGCCAATCAGATCGAACATGCCATTGAACGGCCACCACCCCTTGTCCTCGAACGTGAATGAGCGATCAATATCGGGGCCGTTGAAGCGCGTGACTTCGCCGCGCACGACCGCGCCAGGATCGCGCTGGACGGACCCACCCCAGACGTTCTCCTTGCCCTCGATGACGGACGAGGAGCGCAAGTGGGTCGAACCACCCACGGCCGTGAAATTGCCCGTCACGGTGCCATAAATGTCGGTGTCGCCGCCGAAGATGCTGACGTCACCCTCCACGCGGCTGCCTTCCTCCAGGCGGGCGTTGCCGCCAAACACCGTCAGATCGCCGCGCAGTGTTTCGTCTGAACGGAGCGTAAAGTCATCACCGCTGATCACCTGGTCGCCGCGGATGATACGCCGGTCATCCTCCACCTCCGGACGCGGGGCTGGCGTGGGCGTCGGTGGGACGGCGGTCGTCAGCGCCTTGCTGGCGCTTACACCGGGGGCAGCACTCGCGGCCAGCGCCGGTGTCGCAACCACAGCCGTGCTCACCAGCACAAAGGATACAGCCGCGAAAAGCCTGGCCATCCAGGAGCCTGTGCGCAAAGCGGCACGCTTTTTGTTAAAAATAACCATGAAAACCCTCTCTTGGTACAACATACCTCAACGTTCACACCAGAATGTCTGTCAACCGTCCGCCAAATGACTGCTCAACGGCACTTATTCGTCTTACGTGGTGCTTCTACCTGTAGATACGGACAACGACGGATGAAGTTGCGCATTCTACATATTATGATTGGCGCAGGAGATATTTATGCAGCTAACCATTCTGTTCGCGCTCGAGGGCGCCGTTGTGTTTTTCGGCGTCATCGCATTCGCATGGTGGCTGCGCCGGCGCCTGGGCACACGCTGGGGGACCTGGTTCTGGGGGGCTGTTTCATTCGGTGGATCCCAGGTGGTGCGGTTGCCGTTGCTCCTGCTGTTCACGACGCTGTTGCCACAACTCGGTTTCAATCCGGCGCCAGGGACGGCATTCTGGTTCAACCTGGTGGTGTTGAGCCTCACGTCCGGGTTGTTCGAAGAGACAGCCCGCTATCTGGTATTGCGATACCTGGACAAGGACGCGCGTGGGTGGCGTGACGCCGTGATGTTCGGCGCCGGGCATGGTGGCAGCGAAGCCATTCTGATCATCGTGCCGTCCATGATCAACAACATCGTCCTGTTAAGCGGCGGGGATGCGCTGGTCGAGCAGGCGCGCGCCATCGCACCCCAACAAGCTACACAACTGGCTGCCGCCCTGGAACAGATGCGCGCCGTCGCCTGGTGGATGCCTCCCCTGGCCGTGTGGGAGCGAGTGGCGGCCATCGGCTTCCACATTGCCGCCTCCATCCTGATCATGCAGGCCGTCCTCAAGATAGCCCCGCGCCCATTGGCCTGGTGGGGGTTGGCAGTGCTTTACCACGCCGCGTTTAACGCCGCCGTATTGATCGGCTTACGTTTCGGCGGTTTCGTCATCTCGGAATTGGTGGCCACCGTGTTCCTGGTTTTCTCGCTCTATCTCATCTTCCGATTCCGCCGCCAGGACACAGCGTCGCTCATCCAACCCAACGAGCCGGCCAAAGCCTGACAACCGAACCGGAAGTTCCGAGTACCGAGTACCGAGTGCTGAGTGCGCAGTGCCCAGTGCTCAGTGCTCAGTGCTCAGGTGCGAGGGGATTGGCGGCACGACAGTTGTCAGGGGGTTCTGACAACTGACAACAGATGTCAGGCGGTTTTGACAACTGACAACTCGAAGTTCCGAGTACCGAGTCATGAGTGCCGAGTTCTCAAGGGCGGGGCTGATAGGATATGGGCATGCGCAAAGCGCCAGGACGGGGCTAATCGCATGTGAGCCCACAACAGACATATGATGCTCATGGACGCAAAATCCAAATCCCGCATCTTGCTCGTCGACGACGAAATCGCCATCACGGCCAACCTTGCGCCGTTCCTGGAGCGTGCGGGATTCAGCGTTACCGTCGCCCCCGACGGCGAAGAAGCCCTGCGCCAAGTGACCCTGGCTAAGCCCGACTTGATCATCCTCGATATCCTGATGCCAAGGCTGGACGGGCGCGAGGTGCTGCGCCGCCTGCGCACCTCCGGCAACTGGGCGCCCGTCATCCTGCTGACACAGGTGGGCGAGTCCACCGAACGCGCCATGGCGCTGGAGGAAGGCGCGGACGACTATCTTAACAAGCCGTTTGACCCGCACGAACTGGTCGCCCGCACCGCATCCGCGCGGTCATGCGACGCGCCCGCCCCGGCCAACCGCCGCTCAGCACCGCGCAGCGCCTGAAATGCGCCGGCCTGGTGCTGGATCGCGTCTCGCGGCGAGTCCGGCTGGGTGGCCAGGAACTGCCGTTGACGCCGAAGGCGGTGGCGCTGCTGGAGTACCTG
>JAMDDR010000268.1:9987-11028 GCA_023488685.1 Chloroflexota bacterium
CCCCGCGTCACCGATGGCTGCGCCGCCGTCGCCCAGCGGCGGGACGCGGGCTGCGACGGCGTGGTGGCCTTTGGCGGTGGATCGGTACTGGATGCGGCGAAGGCGGTGGCGCTGCTGGAGTACCTGATGACCCACCCCGACGAGTTGATCACCCGCGAACGGCTGCTCGATGCCGTGTGGGGGTGGGATTACCCGGCCGGCACGCGCGCCGTGGACACACGCATCGCCGAATTGCGGCGTGCGCTCGGCGATGACCCGGACCGCCCCAGCTTCATCGAAACCGCCCCTGGGCAAGGCTACCGCTTTGTTGGGCTGGTGGAGGCCGCGCCGTGAACACACGCTTCAGGCTGCCCCGGCTGGCCCGATTGCGCCTCAGGTGGCTGGCCGTGCTGCTCCCGCTCGGCATCAGTGGGGTCGCGATGATCCTGTTGCGCTCGGGACAACTGGCCAACCCCATCCTTTACATGCGCGCGGATACCGGCACGTTGCTCGGTCTGCTGGGCCTGATCGCGTCAGCCGGGTTGGCCTGCGCCGTCGTCATCCGCGATAGGCTGCAACAGACCCGCCAACGCAGCGCCGAACAGGCGCTGGCCCTGGCCGCCGACGACCGCCGCCGGTTCCTGCGCCGGCTCGACCATGAGTTGAAGAACCCCTTGACGGCCATCCGCGCCGGGCTGGCCAACGTCGCTGAGGAACCGACCAACAACGTCCGGCGTGACGCGCTCAACAGCGTCGAAGCCCAGACCATGCGCCTGAGCCGGCTGGCCGCGGACCTGCGCAAACTGGCCGAACTGGAGACGCGCTCTCTGGAGCGCACGCCGGTCAATATGGCCGAGTTGCTGCAGGAAGCCATGGCCGTGGCCGAGGAACGCCCCGAGGCGGGCAGCCGCCACCTGCGATTGACCCTGCCGCAGGCCCCCTGGCCGTTGCCGGCCGTCCCAGGCGACCGCGACCTGCTCTTTCTGGCTGTGCACAACCTGCTCGACAACGCCATCAAGTTCACCAGCGCCGGGGATACCGTCGAGCTACGCGCCTTTGAGG
>JAMDDR010000051.1 GCA_023488685.1 Chloroflexota bacterium
CTTTGACACACTGACCGGCGCGGCGCCAGAAGATCTGCGACGCGACCCAGGCTCGCGCTGGCCTGCTGCAAGTCCTGGATCTCGCGGCGGATTTCCTCCAACGGCACCGCCAACAGTGCGATGTAATTCACGATCAGGTAGGCCGTGCCAATGGTGATCTGTCCCTGCGTGTACAGCCACACGCCGAGGCCCAACCCAAGCGCATAACCGAACACGTGCAACCCGTTGGAGGCGATAAAGGTGAGATTGCTCAACAGGCGCGCGGCGCGGTACTTGCGCATCATCGTGATCGTCAGGTGCTGCAACCGCTCCAGGATATAGGACTCGGCGCCAGACGAACGAATATCCTCGGTGCCCAGCAGCCGTTCTTCCAGGAAGCTGTAATGCCCCGCCTCGGTCTGCCGCGACTCGGCCCAGCGTTTAACGCCCAGGTTCTGCAATCGTCGCAACAGCAACACCGCGGCGCCGGCGTACAGGCTGACGCCGATGCCGGCACGCCAGTCCTCCACGAACAGCGCGACCAGCACCCCCGACAAGAGCAGCGCATTGCCAGCCATGCGCACACTGAACTGGGACAGGAAGTGCGCCAGCGAGGACACATCGCTGTCGATGCGCTCGATCAGTTCTCCCGGCGCATGCGTTTTGTGGAAGGGCAGGTCGAGGCGGAGGCAATGCAGCGCCAGGTCCGCGCGCAAGGCGTTGGTTGAGCGCCAGGCAATGGTCTCGCTGACGTAGTCCGTCGCCAGCGTCATGCCCTGGCGCACAAACGCGGCGGCAATGAACAGCAACGCCGCGGCCATCAACGGTCCAGCGCTGGCGCTGCCTGCACCTGCCAGCGCGCTGTCGATGAAGAATCGAATCACCTGGGGATTGATCAACGTGAGCGCAATGCCGCCCACTAACAACACCGCCAGCAGCATCACACGACGCCACTGCGGTCTGAGATAGGTAGAAAGCATATTTCCTGTATCACGCCCATCAAGGGCTTGTGTGTGAAACACGCGCCGGAGCACGCGCTTCATGGATTCAACGGACACCGGCTGGCGCACGGCGCGCAGACGCACCAGGACGCACAGCATGACGATTGCGTTGGGGAAAAATAAAAGTGCCACAGGCGCAACATTACTTGCGCGCCTGTGGCCGCATCATCAACACCGAGACGGGTTAAGCAGCCCGCCGTCCGTTGAACAGGCTGATCTGTGATCAGGCTGACTTGTATTCAGTCAGGCGAGGATCGGTTTAGCGGGTTCGGGACAACGAATTCGTTGACGAAGGCGCACACAGGGCCAGTTGTGCCTGGGACAGATAAGTAGAGATTGTCATTTGTGTGCCTCCTCAATCGTTTGATCGAATCTATCCTGCCAAACGGCAGCAAGTGTACCATGGCTTGGTTTGTCCAGGGTTGTAACACTGAAGCAGCCCGGCATGGCACGTCGGTGTGCGCTTCACGTCCGTGTGTTTGACCACACCGCGGGGTTGCACGGGCACGATCGGGCCGACACACAGGTCGGCCCCTACGTATAGGCCAGAGGGTGTGCGCACCCACACTCCGAAGCCTGGCATCATCAATCTCTAATCTCCAATCTCACACCCGCATTACGCCATATTCATCACCAACAACTTCGGCTCGGTCATCTCCTCGATGGCGTACTTGACGCCTTCGCGGCCAAAGCCCGACAGCTTGACGCCGCCGTAGGGCATGTGATCGATGCGGTAGGTGGACACATCGTTCACGATCACGCCGCCCACTTCGATGTGCTCGTAGGCGTACCAGATGTTCTTGATATCGCGCGTGAAGATGCCGCACTGCAAGCCGTACTCGCTGTTATCCACCTCGCGCACGGCGTCACAGAAATCCTCGTAAGGCACCACCGTCACCAGTGGCGCGAACACCTCTTGTGCGCACACCTTCATCTGGCTTTGCACGTCGGTCAACACCGTCGGCTGCATGAGGCTACCCTGGCGCGTGCCGCCGGCCAACACCTTTGCCCCACCAGCCACCGCCTCATGCACCCACGCCTCCACCTTGGCGGCGGAGCCTTCGTCGATCATCGGCCCCACATCGGTCTTTTCGTCCAGCGGGTCACCCACCTGCAGCACCTGTACCTTGGGCAAGAGCTTCTGCATGAACGGCTGGAAGATGGACGAGTGCACAAAGACGCGTTGCACGCTGATGCACGACTGGCCCGCGTAGCCGAACGCGAAGGTCACGATGCGCGAGACGGCAAAGTCCAGGTCGGCATCGTGGTGCACGATCACACCCGCGTTTCCACCCAGTTCCAGTGTGATGCGCTTGCGCCCGGCCTTATTCTTGAACGGCCAACCCACCGCCGGGCTGCCCGTGAAAGTGAGTAGCTTGATGCGCTCGTCGGTGATCAGCGGCTCGGCGGCGTCGGTGCTGCACGGCACCACACTGAATCCACCCTTGGGATAGCCGGATTCATGGATGATCTCGGCCAGCGACAGCGCGCTCAACGGCGTGGCCGACGCAGGCCGCAACACCACGGGGCAGCCGGCTGCCAGCGCGGGCGCCACTTTATGCGCCACCAGGTTCATCGGGAAGTTGAACGGCGTGATCGCGCTGATCGGCCCAATGGCGAAGCGCCGAATCAATCCCACGCGGTTTTCGCCCGGCGGCGCCACATCCATCGGCAGAAGCTCACCGCCGACACGCTTGGCCTCCTCGCCAGCCACCGTGAACGTCAACACGGCGCGGTCGATCTCCTGGCGTGCCGTGCGGATGGGCTTGCCCGCCTCCAGCGCCAGTTGGCGCGACAGTTCCTCGTGGCGCGACTTGATGGCGCCGGCGATATGGCTCAACACTTCAGCGCGCTTGTAGGCGGGCATGAAGCGCGTTTGGGGCACCGTCTGCGTGGCGATGCCGATGGCCTGTTCCACATCCGCGCGTGACGCGCGGCACACAACGGCCACTTCACTGCCGTCGAACTTGTTGCGCACCGGCATCACATCGGATGATGTGCGCCACTCACCTGCCAGGTAAAAGGGTTTGGGGGTCATGTCGGGTCAACACCTCCGCTATCAAAAATTGAATCAGTAGAGATGCATGGTAGAGACGCGCTGCAGCGCGTCTCTACCATGCATCTCCTCATCTAGCATACACCTGCGCAAAAAAGTCGCCAGGCAACTGAAATCCAGCGCGACTTGCCCGCTGCATGGCACTCGAAGCTCGGTTCACCTGTTCACCTGCTCGATCCAGATCTTGCCGGCCAGCGCGGCACCGATGACGTGCTCATCATCAAAACCGTTGCCCGCCCTGCGCAGCCGCACGCGCAGGGGACCGCCGAACGGGGCGCGCGACACCAGGCAGATCGGCTGGCCCGGCGTCAGGTGCAGTGTGCCGAGATAGCTCAACATCTCCGGATCGTGCGAGGCGACCCGGCTGATGACGCCATCACGATTCTCCTCCAGCTCACACAATTTAACCGCCTGAACGCGCTCGATCTCGCCGTCGCGGGTGGGGATGGGGTCGCCATGCGGGCAGCGTTTCGGCTGGCCCAGGGCGGCGTCCATGCGATCCACCAGCGCCTCGTCAAGGTGATTGCTGGCGGCGGCAGCGATGGGGTACACCTCATCCCAGGTGTATCCCAGCATGCGCACCAGGAACACCTCGAACACGCGCCGTTTGCGGATGGCAAGTAACGCCATGCGCCGGCCTTCCTCTGTCAGCACCAATCCACATGCGCCCTCGCGCCGCAGCAGACCGCGGCGTACCAGGCGTTGCGCCGTGCGCGAAACGGCCGGTGGTGTGATGCCCAGCCGTTCGGCCAGCGCCCGCACCGCCACGCGCTCTTCTTCTGACGCTTCCAGGTAGGTCGCGGTGAGAAACTCCAGCATGACATCGCTGGCCTGCCCAATGGCCGCCGTCTCCCCACCCTCAACGGCGTTTGCGCGCGTCCCATTATTTATCATCGTCATGAGAAAAATATCACAACTTGGGGACAAGATCAACACGGCGCTAAAATCGTTTCCATGCAGGTAGCCGCAATCGTGCTCACCGCCGGGACTTCGTCGCGTTATGGTGCGAACAAACTGTTGTTGCCATTCGGCCACGGCACGATCATCTCGACCGTCGTAGCCACCCTGGCACAAACGCCCGCGCAGCCTATCCTGGCGGTGACGGGTCACGATCGTGCAGAGGTGGAAGCCGCACTCACGGGCTTAGCGGTGACATTTGTCCACAACCCTGATTTTCAGGCTGGTGAGATGCTGTCATCCATTCAATGTGGCCTGGCCGCGTTGCGGGAGGCCGGTGACGCGCCTCAAGCCGCCTTGATCGTCCTGGGGGACCAGCCGCTGATCCAACGACGTGTCGTCGAACAACTCATCGTCGCGTTCGGGCAGGGCTGTGGCGAACTCATCGCCCCGCGCCATCATCTCGCCGGGCAGCGCGGCCACCCCGTCCTGATCGCGCGGCAGTGGTGGGATGCCGCATTGGCCCTGCCGGCTGGGAGTAACGTGCGCCATTTGCTGCAGGCACACCGCGACGTCTTGACGCACATCATCGTCGATACTGACTCCATCCTGGTCGACGTGGACACACCTGAGGCGTACCAGGCAGCGGTGAGAAGTTCCGAGTGATGAGTACTGAGTGCCGAGTTCCGAGTGCACAGTGCAAGGATGCGAAATTGCGAGATGGGTAATGGATGACAACCAACAGCAACCAGCAGCCAGCAACCAGCAACTAGCGACCAACGACCAGCCACCAACCGCCAGCGACCTGTTCGACGCCGAGACGTTGCAGTTCCTCGATCGCCCGCTCCTGATGCGGCTCGCGACGCTGGGCCTGGATGGTTACCCGCAGGTCACGCCGGTATGGTATGTGTACGAGCAGGGCCGCTTATATGCCAGCACGGAAAAGGAACGCATCAAGTATCGCAACATCCTACGCGACCCGCGTGTGGGCGCGTCCATCGACGACGATCATCCCTACCGCGGCATTTCAATCAAGGGTGTTGCGCACATTCACGAAGAGGATATCGAGCCGCGGGTGCGGCAGATCGTGGCGCGCTATGCGCCCGCGCACGAGCTGGATGCGCTTGTGGCATGGCTGTTCAAGGGACAGCGTGTGGTGATCGAGATCGAGCCGGTCAGCGTGGTCAAAATCGGCGCGGAGTGGCACAACATGTGATTTTGGATTTTGGATTGGGGATTTTGGATTGGGGATTTTGGATTGGGGATTTCCATTACAGCCGCGCCGATCAATCTCCAGCCACCAGCCACCAGCGACCAACGACCAACGACCAATCACAGCACATACGGTGCGGCGTCATACAGGGTCAAATCATCCGGTTCGTCCACGTCAAGGCTGATAGAACTGGAGCGATACCACTGCGGCACGATGCCCTGATCCAGCGCGCGGCGGGCGTGCTGCTGGGCGCTGTCCGGGCCAAAGGCAAAGTCGATCACGCCCGGTGGCTGCAACAATAGGGCATTGGTGCCACGCTCGTGGCGATCCGGCGCAATGACCACAGCCGGCGCGGGCGCCACACTGCCAGCCAGCGCAACCATCGCCCGCACGTCCTCCACTGCCAGCCAACCCAGGTCCGCCGGGACCACCAACAATGCATCTGCATCCGCCAGTTGCGCGCGCGCTTCGCGCAACGATTCGTTCAGCCCATCCACGTGCTCCTGCATCACGGTTGCCCCCCACGCCTGGGCCCAATGAGCCACCTGGTCGTCTCGCGTAATGACCACCCGCTGGTGAATGGCTTCAACCTGCCCGAGAACCTCCAGCGTGCGGCGCAGCGTGTCGTGCATCAGGCGCGCGCGCGCGTGCGGCGCGAGTGTTCCCGCGAGCCGCGATTTCGCGCGCGCCAGCGCTTTGACAGGGACGAGGGCGACCATCGGAAGTTCCGAGTTCTGAGTACCGAGTGCTGAGTGCCGGATGTACGATACTCGGAACTCGGTACTCAGAACTCCTTACTCGCTACTGAGCAGGCAGCCGCCCAGCTTCTCGGGACGCAATTGGTCGGCGAAGGTCACGACTTCGCAGCCCAGCCTGGCGCGGTCATCAGCCGTGCGCATGACCGTATCGGTCACCAGCACGCCCATACCCATCGCCTCGATCTGCGGGCGTAACTCAGCGTCACGCTGGTCGAGCACGAAGCCGTTGATGAAGTCGGCGTAGTGCCGCGCCACTTCGACAGCGGACGGCTCGACACCCAGCTCTTTCATCAGTTTGGCCGCCGGGCCTTTGAGAGCCTCACCACCGACGATGGGCGTCACCGCGATGATGGGCGCCGTAGCGTTGAGCAACACGTCGTGCACGCCGCGCAGCGCCAGGATCGGGTCGATGCTGAGGTATGGGTTCGACGGGCAGATGACGATGGTATCGGCGGTCTCGATGCGGCGCAACATGGACGGCGCCGGCTCGGCCTCGCCCACACCCTCGTAGATCAGGCCGCGCACCACCGGCTGCCAGCGGTGCTTGACGAAATACTCCTGGAACGGCAACGGCCCTTGATCCGTGTCCACCAGCGTGGCCACCGGGTCATCGCTCATCGGGAGGATGAACGCATCAACGCCCAGCCGCCTGGACAGCTTGCGCGTCGCCTCGCTGAGTGTCGCGCCGCCATTGAGCATCTGCGCGCGCAGCAGGTGCGTCGCCAGGTCGCGGTCGCCGACATGGAACCACGGTTCGACGCCGTAACGGACCAGCATGTCAAAGTTCTGCCAGGTGTCACCGTCGATGCCCCAGCCTGACTCGGGGTTGGCGATGCCAGCCAGCGTGTACATTACCGTGTCCACATCCGGCGAGATATGCAAACCGTACAAATGGAAGTCGTCCGCGGTATTGACGATCACCGCGAGTTGTTCCGCGCCGACGGCGCGCATCAATCCGTCCGCCAATTTAGCGCCGCCAACACCGCCCGCAAATGCTAGGATATTCATACTTAGATCATTTTCGGCCAAAGATGGTACACGCGCAAGCAGAAGAATGCTTGCCGCAAAATCATCACGGCGATAATAACAGGCATGCTTAAAGGGAAACGCCGCCTTACGTTTGTCATGCTGGGATTGTTGCTGGCGGCATGCGGGCGCGCAGCGCCTTCAGGACAACAGGCAACACCTGCGACCACGACCCAGGCTGTCGCGTTTTGCGACTTGCGCGTCGACGGGCGCTGGATCAGCACGCCCTCCGGCCAGCCGGTGGTTTTGCACGGCGCAAATCTGCCGACGCTCACCGCCATGGAAGCAAGCACGTATCAACCGGACGCGCGCCTGCGCGACCTGGCCGTCGCAGGTGCGCGCATCGTGCACCTGCCTGTCGACGAAAACGAGCTTTCGCCCACGTTCGTCCCGGCCAAAGTGGTGCCATTCACCGAACAAGCCAACCAGCTTGGCATGGTGGTCGTGTTGAGCTGGAATGCCGAAATCACCCAGCCCATCAATACCACGGTGGACGACGCCGATGACTGGGTGCGCCTGGTCATCATGTATCTTAGCAACCGCCCGGGCGTCTGGTTCGAGCCGTATCAGCGCATGAGCAACGTGCCACCCGCGCGGCAGCGCAACATCGTACAGCGCCTGATCGACGTCGCACGCGGCTATCGCGCCAACAACGTTTTCGTCATTAACGACCCCGTCTGGCTGCTCGACCCCGATCCTGCCGTCAACCAGCCGCTTAGCGGGGTGAACATCGTCTACGCCATGGACGCGCCGGCACTCAAGTCCACGGACGGCGGCAAGGGCTATCCGGTCGAGCAATTCCCCTTTCTCGTCACAGGTTGGGCGGGCAGCGCAGACGCGACCTCATTTTCAGAGGCATTGGCGGATGTCAAATCCCTCAGCCTGGGTACGCTCACGCCCCTCGACGAACAGCAGACACCCGGCATCCCCGCCGCCTTATCCGAGTTCTGGCAGGCCAACGCGGTGGATTGGTCCACGTGCCGTTAAAAGGTGATGTCACGCCTTGAAGCATGGGACAATGTTGCTTCGAGACATCCGACGAAAGGGAAGGTGATATGAAACGATTTGCTCGCTTGTACGTGATATTGCCCGCGGTTGCGCTGGCACTGGCGGCCTGTGGCCAGGACGCCTCGCCGCCGACGCCAACTCTAGCGCCGACGGCCACCCTGGCACCGACGCCGACTCTGGCGCCGACACCTACATCTGTTCCGGCAACAGCGACATCCATTGCGCCCGAAGCGACGCCAGCCGGCGAGGACACGGGATCAAACTCCAGCAGCGGGACAACCCTGCTGTCCGCGTTGCAGAATGCGAAAACAGCGAACACGTACCGCGTCGAGATGGAAATGCGCGCCAAAGGCGACCTGGGCCTGGTCGGGCAGGCTGGCTCATCCGGCGACTTCGTGTCCCTGTTCAACCTGACCGGCGAGTTCAGAGGCACAGAGGCCCACTACACGATGAAAGGCTTGCTCAGCACGTTACTGGGCATCGACGCCTCCAAGGGGTTGGAGGCCATCACCGCCGGAGACAAGTATTACATGCACGGGCCAGTCAACATGCTGGGTGCGACGGAGGACAAGTGGTACGTGATTGAAAGCAGCCAATCCCAAGCCATCCAACCTCCCATCCAGGCGTCCGACGTGCTGAGCACGGTTGCTGGCAGCGATATCGACCTGAGCGCATTCACGCAATCCGGCAGCGAGACCATCGACGGCAAGACGTGCGTCGTGTTCAGCGGCGACAAAGACGCGACGATGAAGGCGTTCACTGCGCTGGACACCGGCGTGGTGGCGGCATCCGGGGGAATTGACCAGGTCAAGAACGCAGAACTGAGTTTCGCCATGTGCGACGACGGTTACCCTCACCGCATGAGCATGATGGTGGAAGCCAGCAGCAAGGACACACCCGATCAGACCTTCGCGGTTGCCGTCGACATGCACATGTATGACTTCAACGCGGATATCAACATCACCGCGCCCAGCGACGCCACGCCGCTCGAGCTGCCCAATTGAGGAAGGAGTCAGGAGTCAGAAGTCAGAAGTCAGAAGTCAGAAGAAAGATCATGCTTCACCTGCCTCCGGCATTCCTGCGGAATGAGGCATTCCGCAGGAATGCATACCTCTGTCTTCTGACTCCTGACTCCTGTCTCCTGACTCCTGTCTCAGCTACGCCGCACCGCGCCGCAGCCGATCGGCAATAGCCTCGCCGATGCCTGCGCGCTCGACCTCGCTCACCAGGATCACGTCCACCCCTGCGCTGTCCAGCGCGCGTAGCCCCGCATATAGATTGCGTGCCACGCTGGCCAGGTCCTGGCCCAACACATACTGTGGCATCAGCCCGGCGCACGCCTCACGCTGTGACGCCATCACCAACAACCCGACCCGTAACCCCTGCGCAGCCGCGTGCGAGCGCTGCCGCAACAACTCGGCCGTATCGCGCACGACCCGCAGCCGCGCGCGCGGCGCGTAGTGCTTGCTCAACAGCCCCGGCGACACCTGCGCCGCCTCCTCTCCTTCTCTCCCTTTCTCCCCCTCTCCCCTGCTCCCCTGCTCCCCTGCTCCCACGCTCCCGATCACCCGCTCGATCTCAGCCCGCGCCAATCCTCCCGGCCGCAAAATGGCCGGCGGATCCTGCGTCAGGTCCAGTACCGTCGATTCCACGCCGATGGCGGTCGCCCCGCCGTCGAGCACCATATCGATGCGCCCATCCAGATCGTCGCGCACGTGCTGCGCCGTGGTCGGGCTGACGTGCCCGAAGCGATTGGCGCTGGGCGCGGCAATGGGCACGTCACTGGCGCGGATCAGCGCCAGCGCCACCGCGTGATCGGGCATGCGCACGGCGACGGAGTCCAGCCCAGCCGTCACGTTCGGCGGGATGCGCGCGCCGCGCGGCAACACCAATGTGAGCGGGCCAGGCCAGAAGCGCTGTACCAGCGCGACGACCCGCTCGCGTTGTTGCGCCGAGAGGACACCGGCGATCTCCTGGCGGGCCAGCGCATCGGCCGGCGCGCGCAACGCGGCCGCGTCCAGCGCGCAATGTACAATCAGTGGGTCATTCAGCGCGCGTTGCTTGGCAACGTATATCTTCGCGACCGCTTCGGCATCTGTCGCATTCGCGCCCAGACCATATACCGTCTCGGTTGGGAACGCAACCAACCCACCCATTTGGATGGCGCGTGCGGCGGCGGCAATCGCCAGGCTGGTTGCCTCAGCGTCGCTGTCAGGGTCAGGATTGAGAGTGAAATATTGGGTTTCCAAGGCTTAGGTTAGGCTAAGATGACTGAAATCTATTGTTTCCGCAAACCTGTCCAATTGGACCATTTGGCATTAAAATATAGAACATCCGTGCTATGACGTTCGAAAAGAAGCCCGCCGGCAAAGGCCCGCAAAAGCGCAGTTCACGAGCAAAGCAGCCGGCACCTCAACCGGCCAAGCCGTTGCTCAGCACCGACCAGTGGATCGACCTGATCGGCTATACACTTATTGCGCTAGCAGCCCTGACCATTTTAAGCGCCCTGTCGCCCGGCGGGCAGGGCGACCTCACCAGCGGCTGGCTCAACATCCTCAAGCGTTCGTTCGGCTGGGGCGTCGTCGTGGCACCGGCCATCATGGGTCTGATCGGCATATACTTGGTGTTGCGCCGATTTGGTGATCGTTTCCCGCGCCTGGCGCCGGGGCGCATCGCCGGCCTTACCGTGGCGTATCTGGCCGCGCTGGGCACGCTGCAACTCATCGGGATGGCCTCGGAGCAGAGCGCCCAGGCGCTCGTCGACGAGGGTGCGGGTGGCGGGCTGGTCGGCCTCGGGCTGATCAACGCGTTGAACGGCGCCGTCGGGACGGCAGGTGCCGTCATCGTGCTGTTCGTGCTGTGGCTGATCGCCTTCATGTTGACGGCCAGCCTGTCCGTGGCACAGATCGTCGACGCGGTGCAGCGCCATGTGGCGGCACGCCAAACCGGCGCCACCGAAGACGTGATCGTTCCATCCTGGGACCGGGAACGCAACCGTGGCCACGCCGACGATCTCGTGATCAA
>JAMDDR010000500.1 GCA_023488685.1 Chloroflexota bacterium
AAGCTGTACGTCTACTTCAGTTGTCACGCTATGCACACATCCATGAGGCAGAATGGAACATCACGAAATCGACGGCGTTTACACGCCGCGCTTTCCTGGCACGATAACTCGCACGGTAACTCGCACCCACTATACTCGAACTGGCTGGCAACGCAATCGTTCAGACTCCCGGAGTCTCCGGCGAACGCTCCGTTCGCACGACTCCGGGAGTCTGAGCTTCCTTCGGCAGCGTCAGGCTGACCAGCGCTCCTGCGCATACGCACACGGCAACCACGCCGAACATCAGCGCGTAGGGGGTCACCCCCACAGAGGATCCATCCGAACGCGTGGACAGCGCATCGATGAACGCCCCACCCAATACCGGCGTGAGCGCGACGACGCCGCCAAGCGTATTGAGCACCCCCACGTAGATGGTGCGATTACGCTCGGGCGCCATATCGAGCGAATAACCCGTAAATCCCAACATCATTGAGCGCCCGACTGCGCCATTGATGGCCAGGATCACGACAAAGATGCCAAAAGCCACGCCAGGCGAGGCATCGGCGAACCCGGACGGCACGGCGACGGCCAGCGCGAGCACTGGCGCCATAAATTGCAGGGCAGTGGCGGCATGGATGACACGCCGTGGCCCAAAACGGTCCGCCAACGTGCCAAACAACATGACGCCGAGAATGCCGCCCACGATAAATGCCACGCTAAACACACCAATGGATGAATCGGGCAGTTGCAGACACTCCTTGATGAAGACGACGTAGAATGCGGCGGTCATGTTCTCCATCCCCGTGAGGAAACGCGCCAGTAACACCCGCCGGAACATCTTATCCGAGCGGATCACCTCACCCGTGTGCCCCAGGAATGACGCCTCGTGCGATTGCGCCAGCGCTTCCTCGGACAACGGGTTCTCGCGCAGGAAGAGGATGATGATCAGCGAGGCGGTAAAACCCAGCCACGCGCAGCCAAAGATGACGGCGTAGTTCAACGGGAAAGGCAACCCACCAGGTGCGAGCAAGCGTTCGACCACCAGGCCTGAGCCGATGCCGAGGACCGATCCGATGAACTGCCCCGTCGCGATCGTGCGACCACGCCAGCGCGGCGTGAGCGTGCGGCTCATCATATCGAACCACGAAATGCCTGCGATGGCGTCGCAGACGTTGAACACGACCACGGCCGCGATCAACAGCCAGACGGTGAGCAACGCCGGTTGCGCGCCGCTGAGCGCCAACCATAACGCAAACAGCAGGACGGTCTGCCGGCCGATGATGCTGGGAATGATGAGGTAAGGTTTCTGGCGGCGCTTGCCGTGCAGCAATCGCGCCGCGATCAGTTGCGGCAGGAACCACGATACGCTCCATGACATGGCGACGGCGCCAATCAGGGCTTTATCATCGGTCAGGCGGCTGGCGAGACCAACCAGGACGGTGGTGGCCGGGATGAACGAGAGACCCGCAATGAAGGTGACGATGTCGCCGATGAAAACGAAGGTGTTGCCCCGCGAATTGAGGGGAACAGGCGTTGCGGCGGGCGCCGCGGCTTGTACGCTGGCTTCGAGGCCGGTGCTGGATTGAACTGCCATAGCAGGTGAATGATACGCGATCTACCGGGCAATGCATTGCGGTCAAATCCCGTGGGCGTAGGGGCCCATGGGCATTGGCAGCGACATTCGCACGGGCAGAGCTGTATGGCAATGCTTCGCCCCTACTATAATGACGAAGAGGTGAACGAATGGCAGTTTCACAAACGCTGGAAGGGTTGATCGTCCGCGACCCCAACCTGCGCGGCGGCCGGCCGATCATCGCTGGAACCGGCGTGACCGTCCGCACCGTGGCGGGCTGGTATAAACTCGGCTACTCCGCCGAGGATATTGCCGCTGAGATGCCGCTTACCCTGGCACAGGTCTACGCCGCGTTAACCTACTATCACCTGAATCAGTCCGAGATCGAAGCCGATATCGAGGCAGACTCAGAAGAGCGCCTCATGAAAGAAACTGGCTACAAGCCTCGTGCGCGCTAGAGATATGCGCATCAAACTCTACTTCGACGAAGATGCCATGCGGAGCGGCATTGTCAGGGGCTTGCAGGCGCGCGGCGTGGATGTCGTTACTGCCATGGATGCACACCTCATGGGTCGTCCAGACCCGGAACACCTGGCATTCGCCACAATCCAGGAGCGTGTGCTATTCACCTTCAACCGTAGCGATTTCGCGCGGTTGCACACCGAAACATTAAGGAGTGGCCAGCACCACACAGGCATTGTCGTGGCGAACCAGGCTGAGACTGGCCTGATTGTGCGGTGTCTGCTCAACCTCGTTGCCCTATGTTCTGCCGAAGAGATGCACGATTGGCTGGAATATTTGAGCAACTGGCGCTGACTCCTGGGTGCACTTCTTGCCAGTCAGAAACCCGATTTCGGCGCTGCGTACAGCGCGGAGAAATCGGGTTTCTGGCTTCTCGGCAATGCATCGCCCCTACTATAATGACGAAGAGGTGAACGAATGGCAGTTTCACAAACGCTGGAAGGGTTGATCGTCCGCGACCCCAACCTGCGCGGCGGCCGGCCGATCATCGCTGGAACCGGCGTGACGGTGCGGACCATCGTCGGTTACTACAAACTGGGTCTGACGCCAGAAGAAACAGCGTCGGAGACAGGACTCAATCTGGCTGGTATCTATGCCGCGCTGGCGTATTACCATCTAAATGCAGATGAAATTGAGGCGGATATCCGGGCTAACACAGAAGAGAATGTGATGAAAAAGTAGTGACCATGGGAAAGACATTTGCCGAAAAAGCCATTGCCCGCGCCGCGGGCCAGACAGACGTCAGCGCCGGCCAGATCGTGGATGCGCAACCGGACGTGGTGTTGAGCCACGACAATACGGCCGCCATCTTCCGGCTGTTCAAGCAACTCGGTATCGAGCGCGTGAAATACCCCGAGCGGTTGTGTATCACGCTCGATCACGCCGTGCCTGCGCCGACCACGCAGCACGCGCAGAACCACGCCGAGGTGCGCGCGCTTGTCGAGCAGCAAGGCGTGCAACACTTCTTCGAGGTCGGGCGCGGCATCTGTCATCAAGTGCTGAGCGAAGAGGCCCTGGTGCTGCCGGGCCAGCTCATCCTGGGCGCGGACAGCCACACCACCCATTATGGCTGGCTGGGCGCGTTCGGCGCCGGGGTGGGCCGCAGCGAGGTCGCGGCCATCTGGGCCACCGGCGAGCTGTGGCTGCGCGTACCCGAGAGCATCAAGGTAGTGTTGAAGGGTGAATTGCCTTTCGGTGTGACCTCCAAGGATTTCTGTTTGAAGCTGATTGGCGACCTGGGCGCGGACGGCGGGTTGTACGCCTCGGTCGAGTTCCACGGCGACGGCATCTCACGCCTGAGCCTGGAGAGCCGCATGGTCATCCCCAACATGATGGCCGAGTTCGGCGCCAAGAACGCCTATCTGCCGCCGGACGGGCAGGTATTCGAGTACCTGGCAGAGAGAATAGAAAAGAGATTAGAGATTGGAGATTGGAGATTAATGATGGCGTCCCAAGGCACTGAGCGAGATTCGAGATTCGACAATCTCCAATCCCCAATCTCCAATCCCCAATCTCTCATCTCCAATCTCCAATCTCAAGCCCTCTACCCCGACCCCGACGCCAGCTACCACAGCGTGGTCGAATACGACGCAAGCACGCTGGAGCCGATGATCGCCAAGCCACACCGGGTGGATAACGTCGTGCCGCTCAGCCAGATCAAGGGCACGCGCGTGCAACAGGCCTTCCTGGGCACGTGCACCAATGGCCGTATCGAGGACCTCGCGGCGGCGTGCGAGATCATCAAGGGCAAGCACATCGCCAGGGGCACGCGCCTGCTGGTTATCCCAGCCTCGTCCGAGGTGCTGAAAGAGGCGACCGCGCGCGGCTATATCTCCACACTTCTGGAGGCGGGCGCGGTGATCGGCGTGCCAGGCTGTGGGCCGTGCATGGGCAACCACATGGGCGTGCCGGCGGTGGGCGAAGTAACCATCAGCACCGCCAACCGCAACTTCCGCGGCCGCATGGGCACGCGCGATTCGGAGATCTACCTGGCTTCACCAGCCGTGGTCGCCGCGAGCGCCATCGCGGGTGTGATTGCGGACCCTCAGGAAGTGAGCTAGGGAGAGGGGGTGAGGGGGAGCAGAGGAGCAGGGGAGCAAGGGAGAGAAGAAGCGCTGCGCTCACAGCCCCGTCTCGGGGCGTCATGCTGGCGACAGTCGCCGCCAGCGTCATCGCGGGTGTGATTGCGGACCCACGGGAAGGGCAGCCAGGTACCCATCGATTTGTGCCGGGTGGTTGCGTACATGGCGCGGCATGCAGAACCCGCGGAGCACATTCAGCCCGCTTTGAGTGGACTTGTTATATCAGGCCGCGAACTCACTCGCGGCTGCTCGTTCACGGATGTGCCTTAGCCTGCCGAGAGCCGACCGGGCACAGGATATTCAGACCCAGCCCGTCGCAACTCAGCTTCGATGGCCACCCGTTGATGTGCAAGCCCCGCTTCGACTGCCAGGCGATACGCTTCGCCAATGTACTGCGTCCATCCGTCCAGATTGCGCGTCAAGCGACAGTATTTCGCGAACGTTCGCAGAAAAAGAACTCGATGGAGCGGCCCGATGTGGGGCACCTGGTTGAGATGGTTGTTTTCCGCTGTGAGCACTCTTCCAGCATCCTTGTAGTTCTGGTGCAACAGATAGGCATCTGCCAGGGCTTCTGATAACAGGAACAAATCCAAAGCGGCATCTGAGTCAGCCCGCTTTTCCAGGATGGCTCTCAACCGATCGGCCAGGTTCTCGACCTCGGTAATTGAGAAGCGCGGCAGCCCAGACAGCGCCTTGATCTTGTCGCGCAAGATGATGCGTTCCCACAGACCGTCGTTCTGCCGGACCGCTTCCATCGCTTCCGCCTGTCTGTAGAAGTTCAACGCTTCGCGGCAATGGCCGAGGTTGTGGTAAGCGACCCCCTGCATGCGGACCATGTTGACGGCGCTATAGTCAAACCGCTCGCGTTCGTGATGGTAATGGGCCGGATCGAGGCTGTCCAGGATGGCACAGCCGATCTTGGCATGCCACAGCGCGTCGTCGGCACGGTTCAAGACGCACTGGCAATCGTTGACAACGGCGCACAGATCGACATAGTCCAGGGGGCCTGATTCGGGGCGGGCGCGCTGGAGCATGGCGCACGCCGCATCTACCGCCAGTCGGTAGTATTGATTAGCAGATTGCGCTGTCGCGGCATAGATGGCTTGCAGACGAACCTGCTGGATCTCGTCGACGACTTCGGCCAAAGGACGTTCCAATATCTCCACGCATGCCGCATCGTCGGCACGCAGGCGTTTTTCACTCGCGAGCGTCATGTGCGCCAGAAGACTTTCCCGGACCTCCGCTGGGGCGTCGATGGACTGAGCGATCTGGCGAGCCGCTTTCGGGGATGGTGTGCGCGTGATCGAATCGCGGTAGGGATCGCGATCCAGCTTCAAGATGTAGCTCAAGTAGACCGACGTGATCCCAGCGCGCTGTGCCAGCTCACGTTTACTGCCAGACCGTTGGAGCAGACCGTTGAGGAGCGCGGAGTAAACCTCCCGATGCAATTGTGCTTCGAGCGCAAAGGTCAGAAAGCGCATGTCTTCTCCCCCGGAGAATGCACGCCGAATTAAACAATTCTACAGCGAATTGTCGTTACACTATTACGTATCCGGTTCGAGTGGGGGGGAATTCATCGCCATTTACATTACATCGAGTCCATTGGCTGTGGCACGTTCTCAAACACGTTATGCAGGCCTATTTGACGGGACGTCTAGCTTTGCGACGTCCCGTTGAATGTTCTCCTGCTCCCTCTCACTTCTTCACCCCCTCTCCCTAGCTCCCCCTCTCAAAACTCCCGCTTCCACATCCTCCCCCCATCCAGCATGATGCAGTCGCCATTGATGAACTGCGGGCCGGTCAGCAGAAAGAGCACGGTTTCAGCCACCTGTTCGGCGCTGCCGATCTCGTGCAGGGGGTTCAGCTTGCGCAGTGCCTCCCAGCGTTCGTCGGAGTAGTCGGGCGGCTTCAGGACCGGGCCAGGGCAAATGGCGTTGACTCGCACCTTGGGCCCCAGCACCAGCGTCTGGGAGTGGGTGAGCGCCAGCAGCGCCGCCTTCGAGACGCCGTGCGCCGTGTGCGACTCGCTGGGGTAAAACGCCCCTTCGTCCACGATGTTCACGATATGGCCGCCATCCCCTTCGACCATGGCGCTGCCGATGACCTGGCTGAGCACGAACGGCCCTTTCAGGTTCACATTCAACGCCGCATCGAACTGCTCCTCGGTCGTGCTGAGGTAGCTGGCTTTGACATAGCTCGACGCGCTGTTGACCAGGATATCGACCCGGCCGAAATGCTCCAACGCCAGCCGCCCCAACGCCGTGGCCGCCTGCCAATTTGCCATGTCGGCCTGCGCCACCAGCGTGCGGCGCCCCAACGCCTCGATCTGCGCCGCCGTTTCCATGGCCGCCGCGTTGCTGCCACCGTAATGAACGACGATATCCGCGCCTTCACACGCCAACGCGATGGCAATGGCCTTGCCCACGCGGTGCGCCGATCCCGTCACGAGCGCCACTTTCCCAGCCAGTTTCATAGCTGCCAATCCCCTTGCACGATTGAATATGGTCGTCCAAACCAGGTTGCGCGTGAAGTATACTCATGCGGATGGGTCAGTGTCTGAGCGCATGGGTGCACAGGTGAGTGGCTGGCGAGTGACTGGCGAGTGGATGGTAAGCGAATGGGGTGGATGGGTTGATGAGTGAGATAAAAGGCGAGAAGGCACGCATTGTCCGCTTGAGCGCGTTCTGCATCGCGCTGGTGGGTCTGATGATCATGGCCGCCGGGATCATTAGTTTCATCCTGGACGAACAAACCACTATCGCCGCAGAAAATATCGACCCGGCAACATTCGACTTTGCCGTTCCGGTCACGCCGCTCGTAATACCAACGGATGCACAACCAGCACCGGCGAGAGTATCAGCCACGCCAGCACCCGCGTTAACGACGGCGACACCCTCACAAGAGCGAGCGAGTGCGACAACAAGTGCGACAGAGATGGCACCGCGGGCGGCAACGGCAACTGCCCTCGCCCCCGCCTACTTCGAAACACCCAACCGCATCGTAATCCCGGCCATCGACCTCGATGTCCCCATCGAGCCCGTCGACCTGATCTATACAGCAGGTGATCCCGCTGCCCAATGGCAGGTTCCCAACAAACGGGCTGCCGGCTGGCACGCCACGTCGGCCAGGCTGGGGGAAATCGGCAACATGGTGTTGAACGGCCATCACAACATCCGCGGTCGTGTATTCGAAAGGCTGAAGGATCTACGACCCGGCGATCTCATCTTCGTCTCCGGCCCCCGGGGCGAGGTCGTGTACAGTGTTACTGAGCGCAGGCTGCTGAAAGAACGTGGGCAGCCGATGGACGTGCGGATCGCACACGCCAGTTACATCGGCCCAACGCCGGACGAGCGCCTGACATTGGTGACGTGTTGGCCGCCCAGGGACTACTCGCATCGCTTAATCCTGATTGCCCGGCCGGTGCAGGACAAATACTTGGAAGATGCGCTTAGCAACTTGAGGAACAAAGAACGATGAACTTACTTGAGTTACCCATCATCTCGCACACTCGCCGCAACCACGGCCTGGAACACGCCACCATTCACGTGTTGAGTTCACATAGCCAAAGGTTGCGTGTGGCAGGGCGTGCCACGCCGAAGGGATTCTTCATCTACGGCAATCTGACGACGGAGGAGCTGGCAGCCGCAGTGGACGAAGCCATCCGTCGCATGCAGGCGGGCGAGAAGCAACTGGCTGTCCACCCTGGTTGCGGCACCAACCTGGTCACGACCGGTGTGATCGCTGGGGCGATGTCATTTGTCGCCACCATGCTCATGGGCAAGCGCGCGCGCTGGTACGACCGCTTGCCGAACATGGCCGTCGCCGGCGTGGCGGGCGTGGCGCTGTCAAAACCCTTCGGTCCATGGCTGCAGGCCAACGTGACCACCTCCGCCGATATGCGGGGCATGCACGTGCGTCATATCACACGTACACAGATGGGGCCGATGATCACACACTTCGTGGAGACTACATCGTGAGATAGATTATTTGCCTGCCGCTGATACCCGCACTTCCAAGACAAAGCCGCCCCCAGCACCGCCACATAACGGCGCAAGGTATTGAGGGTGTAAGTGTCATAGCCGCGTTTCTCAATGCGGGCAATTTGGGCTTGAGACACCCCCAACCGCCGCGCCATCTCGGCTTGCGTCAGCCCCACCTTCTGGCGCGCCTCGACCAGTTGCAGCCACAACGCCTTTTTGTCCGCTTCCTCTGGATACACGGCCGCTACTTCCGGATCCGCCAACAGCCGCTCCCGATAACGCCGGTAGCGGGCTTCGCCCTCCGCCAGGTAGTTCCGCTTTTGCTCAGCCATAGTTATAGTTCACCTCCTTCCCGCTCAACAAAGTGTTGCAGCCTCCACAGAGCGACAGCAATTTCTTGACTGGGCGTTTTGGGCGTCTTCTTTTGAAAGCCATGCAGGAGCACGATCTTGCGGCCGGTGTAGAAGATGTACATGATGCGATAGGCAAAACGGTCACAACAGCATTGGATCAAGAAACCCGGTGTCTGCGAGACACCGGGTTTCTCACGCCGTTTCTCATTCTGCCTCTACCATTTTCTTCAACATACGCTTGGCATCCATGTCGCCAGGGTCAGATCTGGCCGCCAGGTGAAAGGCTGCGATAGCCCGCTCGCGTTCGCCGCGGTCCACATGAATGAGGCCGATGTTGTAAGCCGCGCTGGGTGCGAACGGGTCGATCTGCAAGGCACGTTGAAACGCCGCGATCGCCCTGGTCTGTTGTTCATCACTGGCCAGGAGCGGGTTGCCGAGGTAGGCGGCACCCAGGTTGATCCACAGCCTGGGGTTGGCAGGCTCCTGTCGCACTGCCCGCTCCAACACCGGAACGGCTTGCTTGTGACGGCCCAGCATGATATACGCACTACCCAGGTTCATGGCCGCATCGACGTCATCAGGCCGTATCTCGTGTGCGCGGCTTAACAGCGGCAGCGCCTCCTTGGGCATGCGCGCCTGCAACAGGCGGGTACCCATCGTCATTTGTTCGCGAAACTGGCGCTCATTCCCGCGCTGCAGCCACGAATTCAGACGGTCTTGTTCATGATCGCCCATCACGGCATTATAGGGGGTTCTCCGATCAGACCTCCGACCAGAAACCCGATTTTTGCTAAAAATCGGGTTTCTGAATTGCGTGAATCGGCCTTGTTATACTCGCTCCAATGATTGCGTTACTGGTTGAAAATCCATTATTGTTGCTGTTTGTCGTCACGGCCATCGGTTACCCGCTTGGACAAATCAAGATCCGGGGAACCAGCCTGGGAGTGGCAGCCGTACTGTTCGTCGGGCTGGCCATCGGCTCGCTCGACCCGAACCTCAAGCTGCCTGAGATCATCTACACGTTAGGGCTGGCGCTGTTCGTCTACTCCATCGGACTGAGCAGCGGCCCAGGTTTTGTCGCCTCGTTCCGGCGCGCGGGCCTGCGCGACAACCTGTTCGTCGCCGGCATGCTGATCTTCGCCGCAGTGCTGGCCATTCTGGCATACGGTCTGTTCAACCTGAGGCCCACCGTTGCCGCCGGCATGTTCGCAGGCAGCGTCACCAACACACCCGCACTCGCCGGTGTCTTGGAATACATCAAGGGCACGGCCAACGGCGCGGTGCTCGAACAGCTCCTGGCCGAACCGGTGATCGGCTATTCGGTGGCTTATCCCATGGGCGTGATCGGCATGTTGCTCGCCATCTACGTGCTACAGCGGCTCTTCAAGGTGAACTACGCCGACGAGATGCGCAACATGCGCGAGTTCGGCGTCGCGGGTGAGTCACTGCACAACCGCACCATCCTCATCACGAATCCTGAAGTGGCCGAACAAATCATCGAAGCGCTGACGCAGAGCTGCCATTGGGATGTGATCTTCGGCCGGTTACGGCGGGATGACCAACTCTCACTGGCCAACGGTCAGACTCGTCTGAAGGTAGGCGACCTGGTGAGCGTAGTCGGCACGTTCGAGGAACTGGACAAGGTAGCCGCCTGCCTGGGCGAGTACAGCAGCCAGCGCCTGGAATACGACGTGAGCGAATTCGAACCCCGGCGCGTGTTCGTCTCCAACCCGCGTGTGGCAGGCCGCCGGCTGAGGGACCTGAAGCTGCAACAGCAATTTGGCGCCGTGGTCACACGCATCCGCCGGGGCGACGCGGACATGTTGGCGCACGGCGACACAGTGCTGGAACTGGGCGACCGCGTGCGCGTGGTGAGCCACCGGCAACGCATGGGCGCGGTGAGCACCTTCTTCGGCGACTCGTACCGTGCCATCAGCGAGATCGACGTGCTGACGTTCAGCTTCGGCCTGGCACTCGGGCTGCTGCTGGGCAGCGTGCCCATCCCGCTGCCAGGCGGCGTCACGCTCAAGCTCGGCTTTGCCGGCGGGCCGTTGATCGTGGCGTTGGTGTTGAGTGCGATTGGGCGCACGGGGCCAATTGCGTGGAACCTGCCCTATGGCGCCAACCTGCTCTTGCGCCAGATCGGACTGGTCTTCTTCCTGGCAGCGATTGGGACGCGCGCCGGCTACGCCTTCGCCAGCACACTGTCACAAGGCGGCGGGCTGACTGTCTTCGTCGCCGGCGCCGCCATCACGTGTATCACGGCCGTCACCATGTTATGGCTGGGGCACAAGCTACTCAAAATCCCCATGGGGCTGCTCATCGGCATGCTGGCGGGCTTGCAGACACAGCCGGCGGTGCTGGGCTTCGCGTTGGAGCAGACCGGCAACGACGTGCCCAACATCGGTTACGCCGCCGTGTATCCCGTCGCCATGATCGCCAA
>JAMDDR010000300.1 GCA_023488685.1 Chloroflexota bacterium
ATTGGGATTCCGTATGCCGGCATCGCGGCCATGATGCGGGTGGGGGAGAAGCGGGTCGGGGCCGTCATCACCTGGTGCAAATCCCGCAAGCAGACGGTGCCCTTCGTCGACTGGCATGACCACGCAGCGCGCTTCCCGCGCATCGCCCAGAGTGCGCGCAAGCTGCTCGCCGGCCAGGCGCTGAGCTTTGCCGAGATGAGCTTGCTGCGCTCGATCATGCTGGCGTGGGGGGGGTACTACAACATCGACATTCCGCAAACGACCATGCCGCGGATCACGCCGCAGATCCTGCACGACATCCATGGCCGGCTGAAGGCGGCCGGCGTTGACCCATTTGAACTCGGGGAGGGGATCGAATGAATGGCACACAACCCATGAGCATCGACGATGCAATGGTGTGGCTGGCCGAACGGTATTTCTATAAGCTGGAGATCGAGCGGGCGCGCCAGCAGGCCGATCCTGCCGGCTGGCTGGCCGGCGAGGGGCTGCAAACCGCCCGCGGCCAGGTGAATGAGCGGTTCTGGCTGGAGACTCGCAGGGGGTATGTGCGCATGTGGCTCAACGGGAGGGAGCCGCCGCGCCAGCCGGATGTGGAGATCACCATCGAGCGAGTGGCGCGGCTTGCGCTGGGCGAGTGCACGCTGCAGCTCTCGCTGTTTGAGATGGCCGGAGGTGGACGATGAAAAGATATACCGGGTACATCGTGTACCACAAGCAAAACAAGATGGGCATGCGATGGGATGAGAAAGCGCAATGCCTATGGGCGTGCGACTACGCGGAGGTTTTTAGTAGCCGCAGGGCGGCGCGGACGGCGATCACCAAGTCGCTGGAATTCGCTTCGATGCATGGACACCAGTGGGTGAGCTGGCATTACCAGATCGTACCGATTGTGGGCCGCAAGGAAGCGCCGGCGGGAAAGGGGCACCAATGAACACGACGATCACCGACCAGCTATCCCCATTCGGGCGGTATGACACGCAGCGCGCCTCGCCGCTGATCCTCATTTCCGGCAGCGGCGAGCTGCGATACAGCGTGGTCATATCGGTGCCTGATTTGAATCACTATGTGGCTGTCGTCGATACCATCATGCGCTTCCATCGGCGCTTCGAGCGTAATGAGGGGCCATGGGGGAGTGTTGCAAAGCGGATGAAATTGGTTGCAGGCAATGCGTGCTTTTCGCGCGTATGGTCCGGATGGGATTTAAGTTAACAGCGGAACCGCAAGGAGGAATGAAACATGAGTGACCCTACACCACGATACGCCTACTCGCGGCCCGGTGCCGGCAACGGTGGTGACGGTCTGATCGTCTGGGATAACGAAACCGGCGAAAGGATCGTCGAGTCCGGCACCGACTATGACGGTATAAGCGCACTGTTGGCGCTCTACGCGAATGCCCAGGCGCGCATCGCCAGGCTAGAGCGCGAGCGTGATGCCCTGCGACCAGAGGTGCGCGCCTTTACAGACGATATGGAACATGAGTTGCGCGCCAACGAATACAAGGGGGAATGGAAGCATTGCACGCCCGAGTATTTGCTGGGCGAGCTCAAGTATCACCTCTCGAAGATGGAGACCGCCATACAGCAAGGCCATCGGGCGCGCACGCGCGAGTATGGCGCGGATTGCGGCAACCTCCTGATGATGCTCCTCGATGTCTACGGGTTGCTGCCGCGTAATGCCAGCGATCCGCCCAAAAGACACCTGATGTGGCGCAATAGTTTCGAGACCGAAGCGCATGGGCTGCGCGGCATGTATTTCTATGAGCCGATTACGACGGCCGCGCCCCCGTCGGCCAAGCCATATTGCTGCTACATGAATCACGTGATCTTCTACAAGCAGCCCTACCAAGTCCTGCCGGATCACAGCTTTGAGAAATGGGACGAGGTCGAGACACAATGGGATCTCCTCGGCCAACGTTGGACAGACGAGGATCTCGGCTGGGCGTCGCTGGCACCGTTCGTCGAGCACAAGGGACAAATCTATGAGCTTGGCGGGGGCAGTGTCATCTGGCGGGATGGCAAATGGTTCCTGCAGTGGCTGGGGTGGCGCAGGGATGATGATGATCCGCGTATCCATCATATGAAGCAAATCAAGACATCCCAAAAGGAGAATGAATGAAAGCGCTTACTCTGACGCAACCCTGGGCGACACTTGTCGCGATTGGCGCCAAGACGATCGAGACCAGGTCCTGGATGACCAACTACACCGGTCCATTGGCCATTCACGCAGCCAAGACGTTTCCGCGTTGGGCACAAGACACCTGTTTTATTGAGCCGTTCTTTAGCACGCTGAGAAGCTATTACGCGGTTCTGGGTCTGACAGACAACTACGGCAAAGATATTCTCAAACTACTACCGCTGGGCCAGATCGTCGCCATCGGCGAGCTGGTAAGCATCCGCCACGTGGAGAGCGTCGACCCGCCTGAGCCGGAACGGTCGTTTGGCGACTATTCGCCCGGACGGCATGCATGGATGTTGCAAAACGTGCGACCGGTTATGCCGATGCCGGCGCGTGGCACCCTCGGCCTGTGGGAGTTTGATTTACCTACCGCAACACCTGCGCGCAAAAAGCTGCCAGAGCCAACAAGCGCAATGCAAAGCGCTACCCACTATTTGCACAGGCCGGCCTGCTTGATCAGGTCGTGGCGCCGGTGACGGCGGAAGGTGTACAAGCGGGCTGGGAACGCGCAAATGAGCGAATACGCCGGCAGAACGACGAGCGCGCCGCGCGATTGAAGGCATTGCAAGAGGCACTGCGCGCGGTTAGCGAGGATGTGTACCAGGCCACCTATGAGCATCTGCGCGCGCTCGCGCGCACTTTCCCGCATCTACTCGGCAGTGAATACGAACTCGACGCGCTGTGGCAGGCACTCAAGACGACTGACGCGAGTGCGGCGCAAAAACTGTGCATATATCACCCGCAATACGCGGACAGCCTAAGACGATTAAGTATGGCTTGCCCATGTTGCGGATGGGCAGGAGGACGGAATGAGTGATAACAGCGACGGCCTGGCTCGCGCGCAGCCCACACCATCGATAAAATGGTGGGAAGATCCCGATTGTATCGCGCTTTGTGAGTTGATCGCGGAGACCCTATGCCAGACAAGCCAGACAGCAATTCAAGCCCAGGCCAACCCTACGAAGGCGTCTCTTACCTCCGCAAGTCCAAAATGCGAAAGGGACACGAGCACCGCTACATCAGCATCGACCGGCAGCTCGCCATCGTAAACGCCAAGGCGGTCGAGATCGGCGCCACCAGGAACGACGTGTTCATCGACGCCGGCGGCCACCGCAGCGGGCGCACCACGAAGAACCGCCCGGACTGGCTCCGGTTAAAGGCCAGGCTCATGGAGCCTTCCTGCCGGTTTCTCATCGTGTTCATGGTCGACCGCTCGGCGCGCTGCGTGCGCGAGACAGCCGAACTGGTCGACCTGTGCAAAGCCTACGGCAAACGCTTCCTCACGTGCCAGGACGGCCTGGACACCGATAGGATGGGCTGGACGGCCTCGACGATCGCGAACATCAACTTCCAGGCCTCGGCGGCCCAGTTCCAATCCGACTACACCTCCGACCGCATGCGCGAGACGGCGGAGTATTACCGGACCAATCTGGGCATCCCATGGGGCATGTGGCCCTTCGGGCTACAGCGTACCGGCGAAGGCAAACTCGCGCGCCTGTCCCCGGATCCGCAGCACGGCGAGACGGCGCGCAAGATTTTGACCTGGTATGCCGCGGGCCTCAGCTACGACGCCACCGCGCAGAAGGCCAACGACCAGCAGTTGCGGCATCTGAACCGCGACCAGCTGCCGGAGGCCTGGACGCGCGAGGCGGTGAGATCCGTCGTAGGCAACATCCTGACCTATGCCGGCTACATCATTACCCGCCGCCACCGCGCCAAGGAATCGCGCATCGAGCTGGCTGGGGAAGGGACGTACCTGGAACGGTATGCCCGCGCCATGAACGCGGTGCGCTCCACGGCCATCGAGCCGCTGGCCAGCGACGAGCTGGCCAGCGCGGTGATCGAGCGGCGATATCGCAACCAGCAGGTGGGGCGCCGGTGCCTGACCTGGACGCCGCTCCTGACGCCCATCCTGTTCTGCGACGGGCGGAAGCTGCGGGCCCATACCACGCAGCACAGCGCCCGGATCTACCGCACCCGCGATGGTGGCGTGTGGATCGATGCCGGCAAGCCCGAAGGGGAGCTGCTCAGCCGGCTGGCGGGCATCACGTTCCCGCCCGAGATGGTGGCGCAGATCCGCGCCTTCGTCGCTCAGCGCGTCGACGACCAGGCCATGGCCCGGGCGCAGCGCGAGCTGGGCGAGCTGCGCGGCAAACTAGAGCGGCTGATCGCCCTGCACGTGGACGGCATGATCCCGCGCGAATCCTACAACGTGGAGTACGTGAAGATCGAGCGGATGATGGCCGACAAACGAGCCGAGCTCAGCCGGCCCAGCGACGTGGACAAATTGCTGCAGCACCTGGGCGATCTGGGAAGCACACTGGACCTGATGACACCGGAGAATCAAAAGCGCGCGCTGCATAAGACGTTCGAGCGGGTGGACGTGTCACATGAGGGGGAGATCGTGCACCTGGAGCTGAAGACCTGGGCGCGTGCCGCCTTCGGTGAACTTGCGTTCTATATGCGCCAGCAGCGCGCCCAGGGGGTCAGGTGTGCCAAAGGTGCCCCCGGTGAGATTTGAACTCACACGCCCGAAGGCATAGGCCCTCAACCTACCGCGTATGCCAATTCCGCCACGGGGGCAAGCCTATGAATTATAACCCGTCTCCGTACAACCGCAAGGGAAAATACCTATAAAAGCAAGGGATCAGCCTCTATCCAGCCTCTATCCAGCCTCTATCCGCGCCGCCCAGCAGATGAAGGTGATCAATAGTATGCCTATTTCAGGCCAATCGCCACCTCTCTCAAGGTCGTGATCGTTGATACAATCTGCATCCGTATGCTGCAAGGCACATAGAACTACCACTGAAGTGGTCACCATCGGAGTGGTCGTCAACAACGTATCACCCCAATACGAAACACGATTGGAGACAAACGACATGAGCGTGCACGGTAACGACAAGACCATGACCGGGAAGGAGCTCCTCATTGCCACCCTTCGCCACGAGAAGACCAATGCCGTCCCCTGGGTGCCCTTCGCAGGCGTCCACGCCGGTAAGCTGAAAGGCTACACTGCGACAGAACTGCTACGCGACAGCAAAAAGCTCGTCGAATCGCTGCTGGAAGTCAACCAGCGGTACCGCCCCGACGGCCAACCCGTCATCTTCGACCTGCAGGTCGAGGCAGAAATTTACGAGTGCGACCTGGTGTGGGCTGACAAAGGGCCACCCACCGTCGCCTCACACCCGCTCGCGAATGCCCCCGAGATACCCAATCACCTGCCCGAGAAGACAGATGGCCGGTTGCCCATCATCCTCGACGCCATGCGCGAGATGAAAAAGGCCGTCGGCGATACCACGGCGTTATACGGGTTGATCACCGGCCCATTCGCCCTGGCGTCCCACCTGCGCAGTACCGAGTTGTTCACGGATATGTATGAAAACGAGGATTTCCTGCGCGACATCCTCACATTCACCAAGAACGTGAACATTCGCATGGCCGAGTTGTATATCGAGGCCGGCATGGATGTCATCGCCGTGGTGGACCCGCTCGTGTGGCAGGTTTCGCCCAAGCATTTCAAGGCATTCTTGTCAGAACCGTTCGAAGAGATTTTCAGGGCCATCGGCACCGCCGGCGTGCTGTCCTCTTTCTTCGTCTGCGGCGACGCCACCAAGAATATCGAGGTCATATGCCAGACCGGGCCGGATTCCATCTCGGTGGACGAGAACATCAACATGGTCACGGCCAAGCAAATCACCGATCGCTACAACATCGCCATTGGTGGCAACATCCCGCTGACGTCCGTGATGCTGTTGGGTACCCAGCAGGACAACATGAAGTTCACCATCGACCTGTTGGAAAAACTAGATCACCATAACTTGATCCTCGCACCGGGTTGTGACATGCCCTACGATGTGCCTGAGGACAATGTCGTCGGCGTCGTACAGGCCATACGCGACCCTGAGATGGTCGAGCAGGTGCTGGCCAACTGCCAGGCTGAGGTGTAGGATGAAGTGATCATGCATTTCCATCTCGTCGGTGGTTTCCTGGGCAGCGGAAAGACGACCGCCATCATCGGAGCGGCCAGGATTCTCATGGCCCAGGATAAGCGTGTAGGCATCGTCACCAACGACCAGGGTAAATACCTGGTGGACACGGCGTTTTTCCGCGCACAGGATTTTCCGACCGTCGAAGTCACCGGCGGTTGCTTCTGTTGCAACTACGACGACCTGGAAGCGCGCCTGAAGCAGTTACAAGCCAGCACATGGCCCGATGTGATCTTTGCCGAGAGCGTTGGGTCATGTGCAGATATCGTCGCCACCATCGTCAAGCCGTTCCTGGATTTGCAGACGGCAGGCATCCCACTCACCAGCTATACGGTTTTCACCGATGTGAGACTGTTGCGCCGGCGCTTGTCCAACCAGCCGATGCCCTTCGGTGATGATGTGGTGTATATCTACGACAAGCAAATCGAGGAAGCCGGACTGCTGATCATCAACAAGGTCGATCTACTCTCTGCAGCCGACATGCAGGCCACGCACGCACTGGCGCAGACCACCTTCCCCGGCAAGGCGTTGCGGCTGCAAAACTCGCGCAACGCATCCGACGTCGAGCACTGGGCGCAACTCATCGAGACAGATCCGACGCTTGTGCCACAGACATCGATCGAGATCGACTACAACCGCTACGGAGCCGGCGAGGCAGAATTAGCCTGGCTGGACGAGGCGATCACGCTGCACACGCCATCCCGCCGGTTGCGCGCAGGCATCGTAGCGCTCGTTACTGCCATTCGCAGCACCATCTTGGACCAGCAACTGCCTATCGGCCACGTGAAATTCCTGGTCGAAACACCCTCGCATGGCGCGAAGATCAGCCTGCCGTCCATCGAGGAACCAGGTTGGGAACAGGATATCCCTGCGCTGGAAGGGGATAACGCACGCGTGCTGATCAATGCCCGTGTCCAGACGGATGCGCAGGCACTCCGTACACTCGTCAAAGCCGCCATCCAACAGGCTGCGTCTACCTGCGGCGGCTCTGTAACCGAGCTGGAAGTGGATTCCTTCCACCCTGGCTTCCCCCGCCCTACTCACCGCATCAGTTAGAAACCACAGAGGGCACGGAGAACACAGAGGATGAATCAGATATTCTCTGTGTTCTCCGTGCCCTCTGTGGTGAAAGAACTTGGTTCTATTTCTCGTATGGTTCGCCATCGGCCGCAGGAGGTGTCGCGCGGCCAACCACACCGGTCAATACGATGATCGTGAGCAGATAAGGCAGCATCTGCGGAAGCTGCGATGGAATATCCGGCCGGAAGATGCTGACGGTGGAGGTAATGCTGTTGCCCAGACCGAAAATGAGCGCCCCCAGCAACGCGCCGAACGGGTTCCACTTGCCGAAAATCATGGCAGCCAACCCGATAAAGCCCAGCCCATTCGTCATCAGCGGGTTGAAGACATCCACGGCTTCCAGCGTAAACCAGGCGCCGCCCAACCCGGCCACCAGCCCACCCACCAGCACGTTGATGTACCGGATGCGATAAACGTTGATACCCAGCGTGTCGGCCGCGCGCGGATGCTCGCCCACGGCACGTGTGCGCAACCCCCATGGCGTGTAATACAACACATAGTGAATGGCAAACGCCAGGATCAGCATCAAGTACGTGAGTGGTTTCTGCTGAAACAGTATGGGGCCTATGACCGGGATCTGGCTCAGCACCGGGATGGGAGCAATGGGGAATGTGCCCGGCCCTGGGGGCAGATTTTCAGCCAGGAATTGGCGATACAAAAAGCCAGTAATGCCCACCGACAGAATATTGATCACCGTACCACTGATGATCTGGTTCGTCTTGAACTCGATGGATACCACCGCATGCAGCGCCGCCAGGATCAACGCAGACAGGATACCGGCCAGGACGGCCAGCCAGCGGCTCAGATTGCCGGCCGCCTCGATGCCGATGCTGTCTTTCAATGCCTGGAACGCGAACAGGTTTACTGCGTAGCCGGCCATGGCAGCCATCAGCATTTGTCCTTCAATACCGATGTTCACCACACCGGCGCGCTCGCATAGCACGCCGCAAAAAGCCGCGAACGCGATCGGTGTTGCCACCCGCAGCGTCTGAGCCAGCGTTCCCTGGACACAGTCCGCCCCACACTTGCCGCCGATCACCAGGTTCAGCAGCATCCACACCGCGACCAGCAGCAGCACGCCGAATAGCGCCGTTACCCACCAGCGGCCACGCAAGCCAGAGACTTGGATATCTTTTACGATCGATCTGGCCGTCGTCGTGCTCATGCCGAACCTCCCCACCCGCGTGTGAGCGGACCCTCTTGCGCCTTGCGGTCAACCCTGACGCGGAAAACCCAACGCATGATCACTGGCGCAGAAGTGAACAGCAGAATGAGCGCCTGGATCAACGAAATGACGTACTTCGACACGCCGGAGTTAAGTTCCATCAGGTCCGCGCCGTTCCGCATCGCGCCGAAGAGGAACGACACCCCCAGGATGCCGAAAGGATTGTTATTGGCGAGTAGCGCAATGGCGATGCTGTCGAACCCATAACCGCTGGAGAAGAACATCGGCAGGCAACGGCAGATGGACACACCCAACACTTCGACCGTGCCTGCGACACCGGCCAGCGCACCGGAGATCGCCATTGCCAGCACGACATTCCGCGTGATATTCATGCCAGCGTAGCGCGCTGCATTCGGATTGGCGCCGACGGTGCGCAATTCAAAACCAATGGTTGTCTTCCACAAGAGCCACCAGATGGCGACTGCCGCAACCAACGCCAGCAGCAGACCAATATGCAGCCGGTCGTAGGGGTCGGTGAACGGCCACCACAAACGCACCAACACCGGCAACGCGACAAAAACAAGCGCCGTGGTCACAACTGCCGCAACCAATGATGAATGGCGGGTAAAAAAGGAAGGCGCCCGCGCTGGTTTGCCCCTACCGATGGTGTACGTCACAGGTCGCGCCAGTGCCAGGCGCTCACGGCGTCGCCGGATGACGCGCGCGACCAGGAAGGCCACCAGCCCACAGCACATGGCCACCGCCAGGGCGTTCAGCGGATCCTGTAGCCGTTCAGGAATGGCCGCCACGGACCACAACTCAGCGCTAGCCGAGACGTGCGGTGTTTGCACAGCGGAGGATTGCAGATCGCGCAGCGGCCCACTCACCGCGTACTCCACGAATCGGAACGAAACGTAGTTAAGCATGATGGTCGTAATGACTTCATGCGCACCCGTGCGCGCCTTCAAATAACCGGGGACGGCTGCCCAAATGGCGCCACCCAGCGCACCGGACAGGAGCGTAAATGGCAGGTGAATGACGGCCGGAAGTTGGTCGGTCACCTGTCCGGCCCACGCTGCGCAGATCGCGCCGATATAGAACTGGCCCTCCACGCCGATGTTGAAAAGCCCGGCCTTGAAACCAACGGCCACGGCCAGGCTAAGCAGCACGTAGGGGATGGTTGCTACCAGGGATTCGGACAGGCCGCGCTCTTTGAACAGCGCCCCGCGCACCAACCCACTGTAAGCGTCGATCACCGTCAGGAAGCTCCCACTCGACACCCAGATCACCAGTGCACCCAGCACCAGCGCCGTGAGCAGCGCCAGCAGTGGCATCAGGAAAGCAGAATTCCAGATGCGGGAGAATGTGTACGCATTCACCGCTCTCTTGGTTTCGGTCTTCATAGTTCAGCCTGTGTGCGACAGTCTGTGTGCGATTAGTATTGCACCACACCCGCCATGAGCATGCCACATATCTGTCGCGTCGCGCTCTTTGCGTCGAGCGTATCAAGGATGCGACCCTTATACATCACGGCGATACGATCCGAGAGGCTCAAAATCTCATCGAGTTCGGCGCTGATCAATAGTACCGCGGCACCACGATCGCGAGCTTGCACAATACGCTGGTGAATGAACTCGATACTGCCCACATCCAGTCCTCGCGTGGGCTGGCTCGCGATGACCAGTTTCACCGGTCGCGCCAGTTCGCGTGCCACGATGACTTTTTGCTGGTTGCCGCCCGACAGTGAGCCAACCGCCGTAGCCATGCCCGGCGTGCGCACGTCAAACGTATGTATCAGATCTGCGGCAGTTTGCTCGATCCTGGAGTAGTCGATCTCGACACCATGGGCATAAGGGGTCCGGTAATACGAGCACAGCACCAGGTTGTCACGCACCGGGAACGTCAGCACCAGCCCATGCTTCTGCCGGTCTTCCGGCACGTGCGCGACACTGGCCTCCGTGATCTGCCGTGGTGTCGCATGGGTCACGTCGTGATCGAGGATGCTGATCTTCCCATCAGCTACCCGTCTCAAGCCGGTGAGTGCCTCGGCCAGCTCCGTCTGCCCGTTTCCCTGTACACCGGCTACACCCAGAATCTCACCTGCGCACACCTCAAAGGACACGCCATTCACCATCACGTGATGTCGATCATCCATCACACTCAGATTCTCGACACGCAGGACCGGCTGGCCGGGATGCGCCTCAGCCTTATCGATCTGCAGGATCACGTCACGTCCAACCATCATGGCAGCCAGTGACTCCGAGGTGGCGTCCGCGGGTTTCGCCGACCCGACCATCCTGCCCGCACGCATCACGCTGATGCGGTCCGCCACGGCAAACACCTCACGCAGCTTGTGCGTGATAAAGATGATGGATTTCCCCTGCTGTGCCAGGCCACGCATGATGACGAACAGATCGTCGGCTTCCTGCGGTGTCAGCACGGCGGTGGGCTCGTCCAGGATCAGGATGTCAGCCTGCCGGTATAGCGCTTTGACGATCTCCACGCGTTGCTGCGCACCCACGGGCAGATCGCGCACATAGGCATCGGGATCAATCTCCAATCCATACTGCTGGCTCAGTGCGCGAATATGTTGCGCAGCCGTGCGGCGATCCAATACCGACATCTGGCCGAACATCTTCGTCCCGCGGGTCACGGATTCGTATCCCAATATGATGTTCTCGACGACAGTAAGCGGCGGCACCAGCATGAAATGTTGGTGCACCATGCCAATACCTTGTGCAATGGCATCATGCGGGCTGGCAACACGGGTGGGCTGACCATTGATCGCGACTTGCCCTTCGTCCGGCTGGTACAGTCCGTACAGGATGTTCACCAGCGTGGACTTACCCGCGCCGTTTTCGCCAAGCAAGGCATGGATTTCCCCTTTGGCAAGATCGAAATCAACCTGATCGTTCGCCAGCACGCCGGGGAAGCGCTTGGTGATGCCCGAAGCTTGTAAGGCTAGTGTCATGTACATTCGCCCTTTGTGAAACAAAAACCCGTTCCCCAGACGGGGAACGGGTCTCTCTCAAGCCTGTTGCGTCTATGGCTGGTAGCCGGTGGTGATGCTACCGCTCTTCAGACCATCGGTCGCTTCCTTGACCTTCGCCTTCACGGTATCGGGCACTTTGCTGTCCCAGTCATGATACGGCGCCAGACCAACGCCTCCATTCTGAATATTCGCCGTGATAACGCCGGCCTTGGAAGCCTTGGCGTTCACGGTCTTGAGATACTCGTACACCGCGACGTCCACGTTCTTCGCCGCACTCGTGAGCAGCGCATCCTTTACCTCAGGATACGTGTTGTACTGATCCACGTCCACGCCGATCGCCATCAGGCCCTTCTCTTTCGCTGCCAGTAGACCGCCGTTGCCCGTGTTGCCGCCGGCGCCAAAGACCACGTCACAACCCTGGTCGATCATGCTGTTGCCCACTTCCTTGCCCTTGGCTGGATCGGTGAAGGAAGGCACATACACGTGCAGCGCCTTGGCATCGGACCTCATCCACTTCGAGCCAGCTTCATAACCCACCACGAACTTGACGACAGGTGGAATCTCCATGCCGGCCACGGTGCATACGGTCCCGGTCTTGCTCATACCACCCGCGACCACACCTGCCAGGAAGCCGACCTGGTCTTCCTGGAACATCAAACTGGTTGTGTTCTTCAACCCACCGTCGTCATAGCAGTCCTTCTTGGTGTCATCGCACACCTTGGCGTCTTTCGTGGGATAGTATGCGTTGTCGATGATGGCAAACTTGATGTTGGGGTACTGGATCGCCTTGGCCGCCGTGGCATCACCCATCAGGAAGCCGACCGTCACAATGACGTCATATTTCTCAGTGGCAAACTGGTCGATGTTCTTCTCGTAGTCAGTGGGTTGCTTCGACTCGATGAACTTGGCCTCCCAGCCAAACTCCTTGGCAGCTTGCTGCACGCCCGCCCACGCTGACTGGTTGAACGATTTGTCGTTCACACCACCGGTGTCGGTCACCAGACCGACCTTCAGCTTACCACCTGAAGCGCTGCCAGCACAGGCAGCCAGTACAGAGGTAGTTAGCAACAGGGCCGTAAAAGATAGTAGTGATTTACGCATGTCGTCCTCTCCTTTGAGTGATAATGTATGGTCTCACTGCATACGTACAAACACAACCTGCATCGGGGGTACAGGCTGTCGGCAAACAGAGTACACAGAATTCTCATCGCTAACAATACCCGGCACCCGGCAATCGACGTGGGCAACCGGGCACCTGAAGTATAAGAGCGTTACGCTTCCTAAGCAAGTGACCGACGAATGCTCAACTCAGGTTATGGCGATACCTGCTTTTGTGATAGCATGGCGCCCAGTGGTCCCACTGACATTAACTTTGCGTGGATTGCTTCTTCGTATCCAAGGGCGCTGGACTGAGTTCAGAGGATACACGCCCACTGATCGCAATCTCTTCTACCTGTGTGCCGAAATCATCCCCATTGGATTCGCCAGTGGCGCACTCTCCTTCAACGGTGTCTTTGTGCTAAAGCTGGGCGCCTCCAATGCGTTGATCGGCGCAATGTCATCCCTGCCCGCCCTGATGGTGATTCTGTTCACCTTGCCGGCAGCCCGTTTGATGAGCAACGTGCGGGACCATAAACCCTGGATGACCATCACCCTGGGTGTGTCACGCATCATTTATCTGCTGATCGCCATCGTACCGTGGGTGCTACCCGCCGAGATAAGCGCGGTTGCTATCGTTACACTCATCGTCGTCCAGGCCATCCCACTGGCCCTTTTTAACACGGTCTTCATGACCATGATCGGCGACGTATGCCCGCCTGACCGGCGCAGTTCGCTTTTCGCCATACGCACCACCCTGTTGTCAGCCTGCGTTGCCGTCAGCGCATTTCTGAGCGGACTTTTCCTTGATCGTGTTGCATTTCCACTCAACTACCAGATCCTCAATCTCATTGGTTTCGCGCTGGCTCAATACAGCACCTATCTTGTCAACCACATCAATTATCACCCTGCCGAGCATCCAGCCGAAAAGCAAAAGGCGACCAATCCAGCACCGGAGAATGCGCCCAAACCAAGGGTTAGCTTTCGTTGGGCTAGCTTACGAACGGCGCTGCATGAGTACAGGCCATTCGTGAACTTCAGTATCGCCTCCTTCGTGTGTTGGTTCGGCGCCTGGGGAGCAGGCCCGCTTTACACGATCTATCTGGTGCGCATGCTCAATCTCAGTAACAGTTGGTTGGGCGCAAACTCAACGCTGGCGCAAATCGCCGTCGTGGTGAGCGCGCCGTTATGGCACCGAATCATCAAACGTAAAGGGGATTTATGGGTAGTCATGCGCACGGTACTGCTCACCGGGCTTTATCCGTGGCTGATCGTCCTATTGCCCTGGCCGGCACCCTTACTCGTGATTGGTTTCGCCAATACGCTGAACGACACCGCTATTGGTATCGCACACACCAGCGTCTACCTGGACATCATTCCTGCTGCAAAACGCAGTACCTTCATCGCCACCTACACGACCTTGATGAACGTCGGCGCGATGCTGGCGCCACTCATCGCCACACCGTTCGCCGACATCATCAGCGTCCCAATCGTGCTGATCATCTGCGGAGCCATACGCCTGTTAGGCGCGACGCTGTTTTGGATCATTCCGCCCCGTAAAGCGTCACCCGGCACAACCAACACGCCCGAGCCTGTTGCGGCAGCATCTTCCATCCAGTCCTGACACCATTCGCCACACTACAAACGCTCAAACGTATGAAAGGTGATGTCTGGCATCCGAGATCAGTCATTTAACGTTTGATACAATCTTTCTTCCATGACTATCAATGAGCCTATCCGCCTGTTGCACTTCGCCGATATTCATATCGGTATGGAGAACTTCGGGCAGATTGACCCTTCCACCGGTGTGAATCAGCGTGTGCTGGATTTCGTCCGGCGCATGAGCGAGATCGTCGATTATGCACTTGAACATAGCGCCGATATCGTGGTGTTCTGCGGTGATGCCTTCAAGACACGCGACCCCAGCCCCACTTATCAGCGCGAGTTTGCGCGACAGATCATGCGTCTCACCCGCGAGAACATCCCGACGGTGCTACTGGTGGGCAACCACGACATGCCGATCATGGATAAGCGCGCCAGCAGTGTCGATATCTTCCGTACACTAAGCGTGCCAAATGTCATCGTCGGCCACAAAGAGGAACTACATCGCGTTGAGACGAAACGCGGCGTGATCCAGGTGGCCACTGCCCCCTGGCCCATCCGCTCGCGGCTATTACAGTACGACGAACATCGCAACATGAGTATCGATGAACTCGACCAGGTGCTGGAGCAGATCGTGGCAGACGAACTGGAACGGCTGGCGAGCGAGGTCGATCCATCCCTGCCTGCGATCCTGGCGGGTCACTTCACCGTGGCAGGGTCCAAATACGGATCAGAACGCAGTGTGATGATTGGTCGTGACGCGGTAATCAAGCTTGGCGCGCTCAATAAGCCGGTCTGGGATTATGTGGCGCTCGGCCACATTCACAAGCACCAGGATGTCAACGCCGGCCAGCTCCCGCCGGTGGTGTACTCCGGCAATCTGGAACGCATCGACTTCGGTGAAGAGCGGGAGGCCAAAGGCTTCTGCTGGGTCGAAATCAAACGCGGTGAGACACAGTGGCAGTTCATTCCTGTTACAGCGCGCCCCTTCGTCACCATCGAAGTGGACGCCACCATGGATGGCCAGACGCCCACCGAGGCTGCATTGCGGGCCATTGAGCGCAACGCGCACCAGGATGCGGTCGTGCGCGTGCGAGTCAAACTGCTGCAATCGCAAGAGTCGTTGTTCAAGCCCAAGGAAGTCGAAAAGGCCTTAAAAGACGCCCGTTTCATCGTGGGCATTTCCAAGGACGTGCAGCGCGATGTCCGCTCGCGCATCGGTATTGAAAAAGCAGAAAGCCTGACACCGCCGGAGTTGCTGCGGCAATATCTCGTCAGCAAGAACACACCGCCGTCGCATATCGACGAGTTGCTGGCGCTGGCGAAAGGCTTTCTCGAAAAGAGAGATTCATGAACCTGCTGGAACGACTCTCCATTGGCCCACTACTGGCTGACGGCGCAATGGGCACAATGCTGTATGCGCGCGGTGTCGATTTTGAGGAATGTTTTGACGCGCTCAACCTGAACAACCCAGAGGTTGTCGCCGACGTGCACCGCCTCTACGCTGCAGCGGGGGCCGACATCCTGGAGACCAATACGTTCGGCGCCAATCGTTTTAAGCTGGAGCACCACAGTCTTTCGACCAGCGTGACCGACATCAACGCGCGCGGTGTCGAACTCGCCCGGCAGGCCGCGCGCGACGTGAGCACCGATATCCTCATCGCCGGCTCGGTTGGCCCGCTGGGCGTGCAACTTGCGCCGCTTGGCCCTGTGAAACACGGTGACGCCTACGAAGCGTTTTACGAACAGATATCGGCCCTGGCCGACGCCGGCGCAGACCTGATCATCCTCGAAACATTCTCGGATGTGAATGAGATCGAACAGGCCATCCGAGCCACCAGGGCTGCATGCCGGCTTCCCGTTGTCGCGCAGATGACATTTACGCGCGACAACCTGACCGCATTCGGCAGCACGCCCGAGTTGGTCGTGCAACACCTGTGCGCGCTTGGCGCGGACATCGTGGGCGCCAACTGCTCCACCGGACCGCGCCGCATGTTGGACGTGCTGGGATTGATGCAGACCGCCCTCCAGCGATCCGCTACATCCCTTCCACCCTTCCTGTCCGCGATGCCCAATGCCGGCTTCCCCGAAGTGCGCGCTGAGCGGCTGATGTACCCGGCCACACCCGAATACTTCGGCGATTACGCCAGACGCTTCATCGAAGCGGGGGTACGGTTGGTCGGCGGCTGCTGCGGAACCACCCCCGCCCATACCCAGGCCATGCGGCTCGCCATCGACGGCATGCCGTCCGCAGAGGGAACGCGCGTGCGCGTCGTCCGCGTTACCGAGAGCAATCATCATGCGCAAGCCGCACCGCCGGCGTTGGGTGTCGGCTTGAAAGCGACGAGTGAGCCAACCCAGCTCGGGCAGGCGCTGCTGAACAGCCGATTTGTCGTCACCGTCGAGGTCGAGCCACCCAAGAGCAGCGATACCGAAGCGGTCGAAGAGACGGCGCGCATGCTCAAGGAGGCGGGCGCTTCTGTGCTCGACATCGCCGACAGCCCCATGGCGCGCATGCGCATGAGCGGTCTTGCCGTCGCCCACCGCGTGCAGGAGCGCGCGGGCATCGAAACCGTGTTGCATTTTCCCGTTCGCGGGCGCAACTTGCTGCGGGTGCAGGGCGATCTACTGGCAGCGCATGCGTTGAATATAAGAAACGTCTTCGTCGTCATGGGGGACCCGACACGCATCGGTGACTATCCACAGGCCAACGACCATCACGATGTGGTGCCCACCGGCCTGGCACAAATGATCAAGGAGAAATTCAATCAGGGCATGGATAGCGCAGGTTCGTCCATCGGGCGACCCTGTTCCTTCATCATCGGTATGGCGGCCAACCTGTGCCCATCTGATCTCGATAAGGAAGCCGCGCTATTGCACAAGAAGATCCAGTGCGGTGCCGATTTCGCCATTACACAACCCATCTTTGATGTGAACAAAACGCGTGAGTTTCTAACCTATTACCAGGACAAGTACGGAAAGCTGGCACTCCCACTGGTCGCAGGCATTATGCCGCTGGCAAGCGCGCGCCACGCCGAATTCATGCGCAACGAGGTGCCAGGCATCATCATCCCAGATGGGATCATCGAGCGACTGCAAAAAGTGGGCAACAAGACACGCACCGAGGGTGTTCTGATCGCGCGTGAGACGATCGCCGAACTGCGCTCGTTTGTGCAGGGCATTTATCTCATTCCAGCCTTCAGCCGGTACGACATCCTCGCCAGAGTCATCCGTGAATCACTGCAGGACATGGGCATCAACACCCCTGCTGTTTCGTAGCGCAAGGAGCACATCATGAGCATCGTCAACCATGCCGAATACACGTTCGGCGATACGATCGTGGTTTACCCCCTGGACGAACAAACGGGGCAGATGGGACTCCTCCTGTATCCGGCGGCACTCGCATCACAAACGGTTGTACGTCGCGAAATGTTGAGCGAGGGCCCGGAGTACGCACACCTGCCCGGCTGGGACATGCCAGCCAGGGAGGTCATCCCCCTGGTTCAGGTGAAATGGATCGGCGCGAAACCGCCCGACGGTTTCGCACAAGGGCGCACTATGCACGGCAGCCCTGCCACCAGCGCATTCACCTTCGAGCGCCAGGAAGTACGGCGCCAGCCCGGCGCCACCCAGGTCATAACCCACCTGCGCGCCGCCAACGGCTACGCCTGCGCGCACACCCTCACGTGGCAGCATGCCACCACCACGCTTGAGGTCACAACGGCATTCCACAATGGATCGGATCAACCCGTCTCATTGGAGCTGCTGACGAGTTTTGTGCTCGACGGGATCACGCCGTTTGCATCGGACGACGCGCCCGACCGGCTGCTGCTGCACCGCTTCCGCAGCGTATGGTCTGTTGAAGGTAAATTGGATACCCAGAGCATTGAGCAATTGCACCTGGAGCGTTCCTGGTCCGGTTATGGTGTGCGCTGCGAACGTTTTGGCCAGGTGGGATCGATGCCGGTGAACGGCTTCTTCCCCTTCATCGCCATCGAAGACCACAGCGCCGGCGTGCTGTGGGGGGCTCAACTGGCATGGGCCGGCTCCTGGCAGATGGAGGCCTATCGCCGCGACGATTGCCTGTCCATCTCCGGCGGGCTGGCGGATCGCGAGTTCGGTCACTGGGTCAAGACACTCGCCCCCGGCGAATCGCTCGTCACACCTCCGGCCACCCTCGCCACGGTGGCAGGGGATCTGGACGCGCTGTGCCACCGTCTCACGTCGGCACAGCAGCCAGCCGCTGAACGTGCGCCCGCGGTGGAGTCGGAATTGCCGATTATCTTCAACGAATGGTGTACCAGTTGGGGGCGACCCACACACCAGAACATGATTGCCGTCGCAGAGCGCCTGCGCGGTTCGCCTGTGAAGTACCTGGTGATCGATGCGGGTTGGTATGCGCCGTTGGACGGCAACTGGTCGACCGCTCAGGGCGACTGGATTCCCAACCAAGCCCACTACCCCAACGGCCTGGCAGCCACGACTGAAGCCATCCGCCAATGTGGACTGGTGCCAGGCCTCTGGTTCGAGTTTGAAGTCGCCGGCGAATCCGCCACAGCTTTCCACATGACCGATCACCTGCTCAAACGGGACGGGCTGCCGCTCACGGTTGGCTGCCGGCGCTTCTGGGATTTGAACGATCCCTTCGTCGTCGAATACCTGACAGAACGAGTCATCCATCTGTTGCGCGACACGGGGATGGGCTATCTCAAGGTGGATTACAACGAGACCCTGGGGCTGGGTGTCGACGGCGCAGAATCGCTGGGCGAAGGCCTGCGCCGTCAGGTTGAAGGCACGTATCGCTTTTTTGAGCGCATCCATGAAATGTTGCCGGACCTGGTCATCGAGAACTGTTCTTCGGGCGGCCATCGGCTCGAACCATCGATGCTGGCTCGCTGCAGCATGGGATCGTTTTCGGACGCGCACGAGACGCGCGAGATCCCCATCATCGCGGCCAACCTGCACCGCTTGATCCTGCCGCGCCAATCGCAGATCTGGGCCGCGCTGCGCAAGTCCGACGACGACAGGCGTCTGAGCTATCTCCTATCGGCTACATTCCTGGGGCGCATGTGCCTATCCGGCGATGTCACCGAGTTGAGCGACCATCAGTGGTCGCTGGCGTTGCGGGCACAACACCTGTACCAACGCGTCGCCCCCATCATCAAGCAAGGCCGCTCCTTACGCCATGGTCCGGTAGTCACCAACTATCGCCACCCGCGCGGCTGGCAGGCCATCTTGCGGCTGTCGGAAGACGGTCGTGAGGCCCTTGCCGTCGCCCATAGCTTTGGGGCAGATGTTCCGCCTGAGATCAGCATCGCACTTCCCGACACGTCCTATGCAGGGAACTGGCGGATCGCGGACAGTTTCCACGCGGCACAAAAGCCACCCCATCTGGCGAGTGGCCAGCTCGTCATCCCCTTTGAAGGCGAGTACGACGCCTGTGTCGTGCTTCTCGTTAGTAACGATACGAACTAAATCACAACACACAACACATACGATCCTATGACATACGATATGCAAACCCGGCAACGACGCACCGAATGGTTCAAAAACGCACGCTGGGGCGTGCTCACGCACTACCTGGCCGACACCGCCAGCGCGACGACGGAAGTGAGCATCACGACTGACGAGTGGAACCGGCGCATCGACGCCTTCGATGTCGATACACTGGCATCCCAGTTGGAATCCATCGGCGCCCCCTATTACTTCATCACCTTGGGGCAGAATTCAGGCTACTACTGCGCCCCCAATGCGACCTACGACAGCATCGTGGGACGCTCGCCAAGCCGGTGTTCGCAGCGCGATCTGATCGTGGACCTGTACGAGGCACTCCACCCCAGAGGAATTCAACTGCTGCTGTATACGACGAATTGTGCACCCGCCAACGATGCGCTGGCTGTACAGAAATTACAGTGGGCATGGGGCTATGATGGGCCGGCCGGTATCTACTACGGTCCCAAGCGCACCGGCGCACGGTTGGCGGAGTTCCAAGTCCAGTGGGAGGCCGTTCTGCGTGATTGGTCGTTACGTTGGGGGAATAAAGTCGCGGGATGGTGGGTCGATGGTTGTTATTTCAACGACGCCATGTATGACTTTCCGGAGCCGCCCAACTTTCAAAGCTTCACCGCCGCAATACGGGCGGGAAATCCCGAAGCGCTGGTGGCGCTGAATCCTGGCGTTCATATTCTCAAATGCGCCACCGAATACGAGGATTACACGGCCGGCGAAGTGGACGTCTCGTTCCCCGCTACCGACGGACGCCGCTCGGTGCAACGCTGGATCGGCACCGATCAATTCCATCTGTTAAGCTTTCTTGGCCAGTGGTGGGGCCAGGGCGAACCGCGCTTCCCCGATGAGTTCGTGATAGGTTACACTCGCTATGTGAACAATCACGAGGGCGTGATGACCTGGGATATTCCAATCAGTCACAGTGGCCATCTACCCCAGGCATTCCTGCACCAACTCAGCGCCTTGCATCGCGCGCTCGCCTGAAGATGCCCCATTCGAGAAACAAGGAGAGTATTATGCGAGCCTGGGCGCGAGCGATGGCAATCATCACCAGCATATTCGTGCTGGTGGCGTGCGTTGAAATCAATATACCCGAATCCGTCACCCCGACCCCCTCACCACTGGGTGGCGCACCGAGCGTGCAGCTATTCGTCTATCCGGAGGATGACGAACAGGCGCTGCTCGATAGGATCGCTGGGGCTAAACAACGCGTCTTCATGAAGATGTACCTGCTGACCGACCTGCGGGTCATCGACGCGCTGAAGGAAGCCGATGCGAACGGGGCCGACGTGCGCGCCATGGTGGAGGAGAATCCATTCGGAGGCGGATCTTCTGCCAGGCAGTCCTACGACAAGCTCAAGAAGGCCGGCATCAATACCAAGTACACGAATCCGACATTCCGCTTCACGCACGAAAAGAGTTTTATCATCGACGACGCGGGGATCATCCTTACCGCCAACATGTCCAAAAGCGCATTTTCCCGCAACCGCGAGTTTGGCGTGATCCACACCGATGCAGCCGACGTGGCGGAGATGGTGGCAGCGTACAACGCCGATTGGAACCGGACCGAGTTCAACCCAACCAGTTCAAACCTGGTGTGGAGCCCGGTCAATTCCCGTGAACGCATCAATGGTGTCATCAATGCTGCGACAAAAACACTCACGGTATATGCGGAGGTCACACAGGATGACGAGCAGGTGCAGTTACTGGTGGACGCAAAGAAGCGCGGCGTCGATGTACGGCTGATCGTGTCACCCTCAAGCAGCGACGACGAAGATGGCGGAGGAAATGCAACTGACCTGGATAAATTGCAGAAGGGCCGTGTAAAGGTACGCTATGTCACAAGTCCCTACATCCACGCCAAGATGTTTGTAGCCGATGCCACCCTCGCCTTCATTGGCTCGGAGAACATCTCAACCACATCGCTGGACTTCAACCGCGAATTAGGGATCTTGATCTCCGATCAGAATGCCATCCGGCGTCTAAACACCGCATTCGAGAAAGACTGGGATAAAGGGAAGAATCGCTAACAGCGCTTGCGAGGATAAACCTATGGCATTTGTCATGCAACCGGACGCAATGACCGCCGCGTTCAAAACGGCCGGGTACGACGATGTGAACTTCTCCGACGTGGTGCTCGCGAGACGTGACGACGATAAGACCTGGGAAATCGTCATAGATCGCGGTGGACGGCTGAAGGCCAGCATCTCCTATCGCACTGGCCGGCCCAAAGAGACCAGTGTGGACGTGCTGGGCCGCAAAGCCCTGGTGCTGGCCGAGAAGAACACCCTGATCACAGTCTTGTTCTCGTTACAGGACCCCGGCGAGCTACCGGACGTGTTGGCTGCAATTGAAGAAGCTGTCAACGCACGGGATCAGACTCCCGGAGATTCAGAATCTCCGGGAGTCTGATCCCGTCTTAAACGATTTCGAACGGATTGTTGCTCGATCATTTTGCCTGTCCAGTCGCCAGCAGTCGATCCACCCGTCCGCGCCAATCGTCAGGCCGCAGTTCACCGTTGACCAGTCCGGTCAACACCTCGGTTAGGCGCGCGTTTACCGGTGTTGGTATTCCCAGCCGCCGGCCATACGCCACGACTGCACCGTTCAGGTAAGTGACCTCAGACTTACCTTTCTGTTTGATCACATCGTAATAGAAGGAAGGCCGCTTGTCCCCCCGCCCGTGTGCAACCCGCCCGCGCAACACCGGACCCAGCACCACATCCGGCAACAGACGCACAGCCCAGGTAAGTGTCGCGGCTGGGAAACGCGGCAGGTTGACCGGTGAGACACCCAACCCGTGCATCACGGCGATCGTCTCTCGCAGCATCTGCATCTCGAACCCAAACAAGCGCTCATCGGCGTAAAGTGCCTCTGCGGGCATGTCCAGGATCGCGCCCGTGGCATTCCCCAGGATGTTGAGCAGCAGTTTGGACCATTTCAACCCGCGGTAATGGCTGTAGACCCGGCAAGGCAACATTGATTGCTTGAATCCATCGACCAGCAATGTGAGCGGATGAGGGTTGTACGTCTTCAAGTCCGCCTCTATGGCGCTGCGATCCACGCGTGGAGCGTCCTGCGGGCGCATCGTCGCCAGCGCTACGATACCGCCCGTGCGCTCAACGCGCACCACGGCCGGAGAGATGATCGAGATAGGGCTGGTCGTCGTCGCGCCCACGACGTACTGTGACCCAAAGACCGCGGCGAACGCCTCCTCGCTGCCTACACCATTCTGCAGACACACGAACAACGTGCGCGGGACCCCGGCCGCATCCGGCTTGCATAGATGTGCCCGGTGCAGCCGCAACTCCTGGATCACCTCGTCTACATCGTAAGCTTTGACACACACCAGCACGGCGTCGTATGGGGCCGCGCCCCCCCCCCCTCGCTTGCCTCGACAGCTTCGGCGACAGACGAAACCGCACGGAAGTTGCGGGTCGTCCACGCGCGCATGCCACCTCTCTCATCCGCCATTTGCACCGTGATCCCATCGCGGCCTGCCACGTCCACAAATGGGGGCCGGCCGGCACACGTGACCCAGTGACCACAACGGCCGATGACAGCGCTGAGCCAGGTTCCAATCGCCCCCGCACCTACGACCAGAACATTCATAAGGCGGCTCCTACGCAATCAAAGGCCAGCCACAAGGGGAATCGTTCTTGATGCACCAGGTGCACCTGGTGAACTTGGCGTCCTTGGTGGTTGAATTCATCTGTGTAAACAATGCGGTGACATTGCATATTATTCGGCTTCGATGGTCAGTTCGACGCCATCCTGGATCACAGGATCACCATGTGCATCCGTGACGGTCACTGGCACATTCTGGAGTGACGGGTAGAGATAAGCGCCAATCCGTACGCGATAGGGTGGTTGTGGCACAGGTTGTGGCAATGGAATATCAAACCAGTGCAGCAGCACATCGCCCGTGCGCCAGTTGGAAGGCTGGATTCCGCCGCCATCCATCTGGGCAACCTTCTGCCCGTTTACGAGCACGTGGTTGAACCAGTGATAGTCGACACCGGCGTCAGGCACCCGGTCGACGCGCAGCAACACCTCCAGGTGCAAATGGTCACGATGTTCAGCCCGGTAGCCCAGCACAGCCACCCCGTTCGCCCATTCCGCCGCTGCGATTGCGGTGTAGTCATGGGTAAAGGGTTCGGCGACCCGCACATAGGTGTAGGCGCCACCTCCCGTCACCCGGATGGGGACACGCTGCGTGAACACGTTCCCCCGGTTCGATATTCGCAACAGGGTGGTCATCGCTTGCTCAGTGCCTGGCGCAAAGATATACTGCGCCGCGTCAGGCCGCAGGATCAACCCTGCATCGCTGTTGGCAAAACGGTGTGGCATGTCCGCCAACACCACGTTCATGATCGTCGCCTGTTCGTTAACCAATGGGTCCCCACCGGGCACCACTGCGATCACATCCTCCAGGGCAGCACAACCGGCCTGCGTGCATCGTGCCTCGCGTGCCATCTCGGCCACGGTCAACGCGCTCCGCACCGGCAGCCCATAACCGCCGTTACTGGTGTCGTAGCGCTCGACAAAACCGGCAAAGCGGGTCACCGTCAGGCACTGCCACGCAACGATCCCAGCGATCACTGTCAACGTTGCCACGGCGACGGCTGTGCGTGTCCATCGGGCCATGGTCCGCTGCGCCGCACAAGCCAGCGCACGATCGATGCCCAGCCCCATGAGGATGAACGGCACCGGGTAGAGCGGCAGCAAGTAATGCATCTGAATCGGCTTGCTATGACGCAATTGCAACAGCACCGGGATACACCACCATGCCAGGAGCAACCCATACACCGGCCATGGCTCATTTCCACGACGAAGGCCACGGAGGCACAGCGCCGCCAACAGGACGATACAGATGATGAGCGCGAACACCTGGATGGTGTCGATCGCGTCGAACGCTTGCGGGACCTGAGCCAGCCACTGGAGATAGGCGCCGTCCGTCAGGTCGCTCAGATGCATGCCGCCACTTTGCCATAGCGCGGTGCGCAGTGCATCCAGGTTCACGACAGCCTCGCCACCGGTGGTTCCCAGGAGCGCACGCACGTTACCGAAATCGTGTGACGCGTCGTACTGCAGGTACACGAAGGCCAACAACAGCAATGGCAGCAGCCCCACCAGAGCGGGCAATGGCCGTAACGTACGCCATCCCAGCAACACAGCGACGATGGTGACCGGGACAAGGTAGAGCGCCGACAGATGAGAACCGGCACACAACGCCAGCCCCAACCCTGCCAATGCCCAACCCCACGGGTTCCGGCGCTGCAGCGCCTCAAGCAAACCAAACAACAAGATGACCGAGAATAGCGGCGGCTGGATGATGCCCAGGTTGCGGGAGAAGTAGACCGCCCAGGGCGCGACGGCAAACAACAGAGCGGCGAGCGTGGCGACACGCCGGTTGAAATAGCGCTCACACAGCACCCAGCACAAGCCCACAGCCAGCACGTCCAGCAGGCTTCGGTAGACGGCGATGGCGAGAAAGTCACGCGTGAACAGATAAGGGAGCGCGAGTGTATAGAGGTAGACAGGCGGATGATTCGCAACCGACCCGCTGAACGGCGCGACCTTCAGCCATTGTCCTTGAGCGATGCTCAACGCGAATTGAGGCGCCGAGGCTTCGTCAAAGCGCACATCGATTAAGTCCAGCGCATACAGGCGCAACGATGCTGCGAGGAGGACGATGACAGCCAGCGGCCACCAGCGTTGTAAGGCGCGCACGACGCGTGGTGCATCCAACGTGTTGTGTTGCATTGTTGTCGTCAATTATCCGCCGTTTGATCCAGCACTCGCACCGTCACCGCTTCACTGTCACGCACGGAGCCATCGGCGAAGTGCGCCCTGGCCACGAAGTGATGCTCGCCTGGCACCAGCGTCCAAAAGCCTGCGTAGCCAGGGGGAGCGAAATCGGCGATCACCTCGGTACCGTCGACAATCACCTCGACGCGTTCCACGGCGGCATCATCCACCCGCACGGTCACAGGGATGCGCTGCAACGAAAGCGGCAGTTGTTTCGATATGCGATAGATGGAGCCAGGATCGGGCTGCACGATGGTGACCGGCGCGCACGCATTGGCCTCATCCTGTCCACACCCATTTTCCCCAGTGATGTTTCCCTCCGGTTCATACAGCGGCCAGCCCTGTTCGCGTGCCCACTCACGCGCCGCAGCGGGCAGCATCAACACCACTCGCTCGCCAATGTGCGCCGCCGGCGTAGCTGCATCGGCCGGTTTGCCCGTGGTCACATCGATGTTGATGCGCCGGTACCAGTTATCCTGTTCGGTGGGTTCGCTGCCCTTGATGAACCACTCACTGCGCGTAAGCGCGCAGTCCGGCGACGGCAGCATGCCCGACAGCGCGCAGACGGTCACGCGCACCAGGCCGTCGGGTTGCTCGAACGTCTTGGCAGGCTGGCCGCGTAACGCCACCTCCATGAAGTCGTGCCAGATCGGGCCGGCACCGGTCACGCCACTGATCCGCACCATCGGTTCGTTATTCGCGTTGCCAACCCACACGCCGGCGACGAGGTCAGGGGTGAACCCTACCGTCCAGTTGTCGCGCCAGTCTGTCGTCGTGCCCGTCTTCACCGCCGCGGGCCGGCTCAACCGCAATACGCTGTTCTGGCCAAATGCAGCCGCCCGCGCTGCGTTATCGGACAGGATATCCGACACCAGCCAGGCGATGCGCGGGTCGACCGCCGGAGCTGCCGATTCGGTTTCACCGCGCAAGAAGAGAACCTTGCCCTTGCTATCGGATACCTTGCGGACCGCGTATGGATCCACCCGCGCCCCCGCGTTCGCGAATGCACCATAAGCGGCCGTCAGTTCGAGCAACCGCACCTCACCGCCGCCCAACGTCAGCGCCAGCCCATAGGACTCGACGCTGCGGAACGAATGAATGCCCAATGCATTGGCCAGGTCAAGCATGCGCTCCAATCCAACCTGTTGAAGAACACTGACGGCAGCCACATTATTCGACGTCGCCAGCGCGTCGCGCACGCTAATCGGTCCGTGGTTCTGGCTGTCATAGTTCTGTGGCACGTAGGGCAATCCCTCGCGTGTAGGAAAGGAGGTGCGCACGTCAATGATCGGCGTTGCCGCCGTAAAACCCGGCACACTGCCAAAAGCAGCCGCATACGTCACCGGTTTGATCGCACTGCCGGGTTGTCGCAACGCCAGCGCTGCGTTCACCGCGCCGCTGATCTGCGCATTGAAGAAGTCAGGGCTGCCGACCATGGCCACGATCTCACCCGTGCCTGGATGCAGCGCCACCAGCGCAGCGTTGTTCGTGTTGTGCGCTGGTGCGTTGTCTGTCGGCGTTTGAAGTTGCTCCAGGCGGGCACGGATAATATCCTGCGCCGCGTCATTGAGCCCAAGGTCTAGTGTGGTCGTGACGATCAGCCCGCCGCGCGTCGCTGCCTCCGCGCCAAAACGCTCCTCTAACCAACGCCGCACGTAGGATACGAAGTGCGCTGCGCGAATGGAGAACGGCTCTGGCGCGTAACTCAGTTTTGCCTGCCGTGCAATGGCGGCATCATTCGCCGTGAGCGCCCCTTGCTTCACCATCAGGTCCAGGACGACCGTCTGGCGCCGTCTGGCAGCCTCCGGGTCATTGTAGGGGTCATACAACGCCGGCGCCTGCGGTAGACCGGCCAACAACGTGCACTCCGCCAGGTCAAGCTCACTCGCCGATTTGCCAAAATAAGCATGCGCCGCTGCCTCGACACCATAAGCGAGGTTACCGTAGTACACCTCGTTCAGATAGAGTGCCAGTACGTCATCCTTGGAATAGCGTCCGGCAATCTGCCAGGCCAGCAGCGATTCGCGCAGCTTGCGCAGTAGTGTGCGCTGGCTGCGTTCTTCCGGGTCTAGCAACAGCATGCGCGCCAACTGCTGGGTGATGGTGCTGCCACCAGCCAACACCTCACCCCCCTGTAGATTGATCCACAGCGCGCGCACAATACCGGCGATATCCACTCCGGGGTTACTGTAGAAGTTTGCATCTTCCACGGCAACCGTCGCCTGCCGCAGGTGTAAGGGGATCTTAGCCAGTGGCAACGGGGTGTGATGGCCAGCGCGTGGGTCGATCACCTCGTACAACAGGCGCCCGTTACGATCCAGGATCTTCGTGCTGGGAGCCTGCGAGCGTTCGTGCAGATTGTCCACTGATGGCAGGCTGAGCCACAGGACCAACAGAGCCAGGAGCGGCAGCAGGGCAACACTGAACGTAACGACGAGGATGATGCGCTTGCGACGGTTAACCGGCTTGAACATGCGTGTTGGATCAAAACATTATAATCGCCCTCATCGATCTGATAGCAATCGTCTATCGGATCCAGACAGCATCCAGACAACATCCAGTGATTCATTCCATACGACGGAGCGTAACCCATGACCGAACACACTAAACTATTCATACCCGGACCGATCGAGGTGAGAGAGAGCATTCTGCAAGCGCAGACCAGGCCCATGATCGGCCATCGTGGTAAGGTATTCGAAGATTTATTCGCACGCATTCAATCCAAGCTGCGCACGGTGTTCTACACCTCACAGCGTGTTTTTCTCAGCACCTCTTCCGGCACGGGCCTATGGGAAGGCGCGGCGCGCAACTGTGTCACGGATGATCCGTCGCGCGGCGTTCTCGCCACCGTATGCGGCGCTTTTAGTGAACGTTGGGCGGACGTGTTCGAGCGCAATGGAAAAACGACCACGGTTATCCAGGTTGGCCAGGGCAAGGCCATTAAACCGGAGATGGTGCGCGATGCGATCAAAGCCCACCCCGCCACGTTCGACGCCATCGCCATCGTCCACAACGAGACCAGCACCGGCGTGATGAATCCGCTGGAGGACATCGTCGCCGTCGTCAAGGAATTGTCACCAGACACACTCATCCTGGTGGACGCCGTGAGTTCGCTGGCCGGCGTGAAGATCGATTTCGAAGCGCTCGGTCTGGACGTGTTGCTCACATCGTCACAGAAATGCTTCGGGCTCCCGCCGGGGCTGGCATTTGCTGCTGTCAGTGACCGCGCCCTGGAACGCGCCAGGACGATCAAGCACCGCGGCTATTATTTTGACTTCCTCGAACTCGAAAAGTTCCTGGTCAAGAACAACACCCCGGCAACGCCTGCAATCTCACTCATGTTCGCACTCGACCAGCAACTGGATGACATGCTGGCCGAGGGATTGGACGCGCGCTTCGCCCACCACACCTGCCTGGCGGAGATGACCCGTGCATGGGCACGCTCGCAGGGCTTTGGGTTGTTTGCGGAGCCGGGCTACGAGTCACAGACCGTGACGTGCGTGGACAACACACGCGGCATCGACGTCAAGGCGCTCAACAAGTTCCTGGCGAGCAGGCACATGAACCTGTCGGACGGCTATGGCACGCTGAAAGGCAAGACGTTCCGAATCGCGCACATGGCCGACCTGGCCGAAACCGACATGCGGGCGCTATTCGAAGCGATAAATGAGTTTCTGCGGCAGTAAGAGACAATTCAAGTAGCGCCTGCGGCGGTAAAGCGTTGTGGTATTACCACGACCTCCATGATGAACATTTCCAGTCCGCGTCGCTGGCAAAGTGAGTAGAGTGGCACAAGTGAAACCAAGGCACGTGTGACGGGCCAGAGCTGGCAATCGCAGGTGTTTGTTTAAGGCAATATGACACCATGACACTGCGCGATCTCTTTGCCATAAACCGCGACATCATCCTGTTCATCTATGGGCAGGTGTTCTTCGTGACGGGCCTGGCCATTGCATTGCAATCGCGCCGCTATTCACGTCTGGATTTGGCGCGCAGCCTGCAGTGGCTGGCAGCCTTCGGCATCGTCCACGGCCTGCACGAATGGGGTGACCTGTTCATTCCACTCCAGGCCGTCTATCTCAATCAACCGTGGGTTCGCGCATTGAATCTCGCCCACTTGATCACGCTGGGAATATCGTTTGCCTGCCTGTTCGAATTCGGCGTGTCGCTGCTCAGGTCGTTTGCGATCAAGCGACTCGGTGTTGTATTGCGGTGGTCGCCGTTAGCCGTGCTGCTGATTTGGCTCGGTGCGATCTTTTTCCTTCTTCTGCCGGTGATGCCCAATTTCGCCGAGTGGCAGCGCACAGCGAACGCCTTGGCACGCTATTTGATCGGCTTTCCCAGCGCATTGCTGGCGGCATATGGCCTGCGCCGTCATGCCCTGGAGCGCATCGCACCACTCGGCGTGCCGCACATCGTTTGGTCCCTGCGCGTGGCTGGCTTCGCATTGGCACTCTACGCCATGGTCGGCGGGTTGATCGTGCCGCCGGTGCCGTTCTTCCCTGGCAATTGGTTAAACACGACCACTTTCTTTGAGACAACAGGGCTGCCGGTGCTTTTATTCCGCTCAGTGATCGGTCTGGCGCTTGCAGTTACCATCATCCGCACACTGGAAGTATTCGATGTGGAGACAGGGCGCATCATCGAAGCGATGGAGCAGCAACAGATCCTCGTTACGGAGCGCGATCGTATCGGCCGCGAGTTGCACGATGGCGCGATCCAGTTGGTCTACACGGCTGGGCTGCTGGTCGAGTCGGCACACACGATCGCGCCCCTTGACACGCCCATTGCGAATCGCCTGGAACGGGCCATTTCGGTGCTGAAAGACGCGATCAGCGCACTGCGTCGCAACCTCGGCGAGCTGCGCGTCACACCGTCAGCGACATCGGTGGCTGACGGTCTGAAACAACTCGCCGGCGATCCGCGCTTTTCTTCGTTCGTGGATGTGTCGTTGCAATGCGAGATGCCGAGTGGCGATCCGCTCTCGCCCGTGCGTGTGGAACACATCCTTGCCATCGTCAACGAAGCCATGTCGAATGTGGTGCGGCATGCGCATGCGCGGAAAGCATTGATCACGGCCAACTGCAACAGGGATCGCTTGCGTGTAACGATTCAGGATGACGGGGTAGGATTGCCAAAAGAGCTGCAAGCGGGTTACGGTTTGCGCAACATGCGTGATCGCGCGCGGCTGCTCGGTGGCACATTGGACGTTAGCGATGCAAACAGGCACGGCACAATCGTGACGCTGGATGTTCCCTGGAAGGACGAACGATGAAGACACAGGTGTTGCTGGTGGACGATCATGAGATCGTGCGGCTGGGGCTGATGACACTGATTAACGATCAGCCCGACATGGAAGTGGTGGGCGAGGCAGGCAACGCCGCCGACGCCTTGCGTGTGTCGGAACGATTACAGCCCGATGTGGTACTGATGGACATTCGCATGCCCGGAGAAGGCGGGATTGAGGCCACTCGCCAGATCACCTTACATTGCCCAGGTACAAAAGTTGTGATGCTCACATCGTTTGTAGACGATGAACTGATTGTGCGTGCCATTAGCGCTGGTGCAGTAGGCTACGTGTTAAAGCAAGTCGGGAATGACGAATTGCTGCGTGCAATCAACGCAGCCGCGCGGGGCGAGGCGTTGCTCGATTCGGCAACCACAGCGCGCTTGATTTCGCGCATGCGCGAGACCGAGCGCAGAACAGAATCCGATGCATTCCGCGACTTGTCCGGCCGCGAAATGGATGTGCTGGCCGAGGTGGCGCGCGGCAAAAGCAACGCCGATATAGGTCAAACGCTGAACCTCAGCGAGAAGACCGTGCGCAACTACATCAGCAACATCATGGAAAAGCTGCACCTCGCCAACCGGGTCGAATTGGCTGTTTATGCAGTCGAGCATCATCTCTTCGAGAAACAAGGACGCAAGTGATCAACACAAGCGCAAAGAACAGCCTCGCGGCCAAAACGGACCGCGAGGCTGTTTCCATAAGCCAAGCTTCTGGCTTAATGTGCGGTGAACAAATCGTAGAAGGGCGGGAACGTGCCGAGCAGCCCAATAAAGAGACCGACGAAGCCGACGGCCAATGACGTGCGCAGGTTCACATTTTTATCGCGGAACATCAAGCCAAGCACCAGCCACACGACGAAGAAGAGGATGGACGGGATGATCGTTTTGCCCGCGAGGGGTCCGACGCCAGCGTTCCACGTCAGCCACGTCTTGAGGGCGGGTATCGCTTCCGACAGCGGTACGATGATGCCCAATGCCGCGGCGCCGACGCCGCCAGCGATGAAGGTCGCTGCAGCCGGGCCAGTCTTGACGTCAACGATGCTCATTTCCTCGGGCTTGGTCTCGATGAGGATTGATGGCGTTTGGCTTGCTGCTGAGGTTGCTGTAAATTGTGCCATGTCTGTTACCTCCGTAGTTGATCTATAAAATCTTTACAGAATGGTCCCGTGGTGATCAATGCAGCGGGGCTGCTTTGGTGATAAAGGCGCCGAACGCGCCAGCGGCAGCGGCGGCCAGGAACGCCACCGCGAAGAAGATCATAGCCGCTCGGCGAATCTCCGGGTGTTTGGCCAGGCGCGGACCATAATAGGCGACCAGGAACGCTACGACTGTCGCCGCAATCGGCGCGAGCCATGCCACGTGCTCCTTCCACTCCATGCCGAACTTGTGCCACTCGGCCGTGGTATGGCTGGCCAGCAGGAAGTAGCGCGGGTACTCCACCAGCGCGGCCGCGTTGGTTAGGTCGACGCCCTTCGGCGGCGTGGCGCGGTACCACGGGTACACGATATACGTTCCAGTGATGACCGTGAGCCACACAACGACGGCCATCACCCACATGCCAACGTTCAAACGGCGGACACGCTCACGGATACCCGCTACCGTGACGAGCTCTGGGCGTAAGCTGTACAGACCGGCCAGGCCGCCCGCAAACGCGAGCAGGAAGATGGCGCCGAATCCCATACCGTGGATGATCGTCCACAGCTCTTTAGAAGTAACTTCCATGCTGATTGCCTCCTTAGGGTAACGATTGATTTCACGCCTGATTGGGCTTGATCATGTTGTAAGGGGATTCGCGCCGTAGCGTTAGGGGCGGATGTCCTTGATTCATTAGGTACACACGACCCTATCAGGGTCATTTTCAAGATGACGAAATTCGTACGTGAACACATCGCGAGCGTCGATGTGATCAGGGGTGGATCAGAGAGTAAGTACCCGTGTTATCCTTTCCAGCATTGCTGACTCGTTGCGGCACGGTGCAAGTGAAGGTCTTATTTGCTTGTGTCGGAGGTGAACATGTCAGTCAGTGAACGCGAGTGGTGGACCGTGTTGCATGGCATGATCTTCGGGGCGGTCTTCTTGTTGGCATTTGCTGGGGGACTGGCGGGGCTGTACAGCCTGCGGCCAGACTGGGTCACTGTCTCCGGCTTGCGGGAACGGCTGTCTCGGATGAAGCTCGGCCTATGGGCGATGGCGGTGGTGGCATGGTTGACCGTCATCTCGGGTACGTTCATTGTGTATCCCTGGTACCGTGCCCCGGACCCAAACAGCCCACGCTCTTTCCTACTCGCCAGCCCCGAACGGGCAGAATGGCACACCTTCGGGATGGAGTGGAAGGAGCACGTCGGGTGGCTGGCGCCCATCGCAGCCACGGTGGTTGCCTTCGTCGTGTCATACTACGGCTCCGCGCTTGCGCACCGGTTGGGCGAACGGCGTTGGATTGCCCTCTTCTTTATCGTAGCGTTCGCCACAGCGGCTGCCGCTGGTATCTTCGGGGCCTTCATCAACAAGATCGCGCCAGTGCGGTGAGTTGGGTTGAGGGATGTGACAGTGAACTGCCGGGTACGGAACCTCGGCAGGGCATGAGGAGGTGTTGAGATGGCAGTACGAAATGCCCGCACAGATAGGTCCGCGGCGGAGCAGGCAGAGGGCCGCGCGACGTTGGAGGGGCATGACCGCCCTAACGGCCCGGTGGCTGCGGCGCTTTTAGCAGGAGGGATCGGCTCTGCCGCGCTTGGGGTTGTGACCACGCTAGCGGAGGCGTCAGTTGGATTCCGAAACAGCCTGAACTGGTTCAACCCTGTTGGGCCGCTTACGGGAAAAGCGTTGATCGGTACAATCGCGTTCTTCCTGTCGTGGCTGATCCTGGGTTTCGCACTACGTGGCAAGGAAGTGAACTTCAACCGGTACGCCACGATCGCGCTGATCCTGCTTGTGATCGGCTTGATCGGGACGTTCCCACTATTCTTCGAACTGTTTGCGGCGGAATAACGTTAGGGCACGGAGAGCCTGCAGTGGTTCGACAAGTGTTTTCATGGCCGGGTGTAGATCACACCCGGCCACTTTTGGGCTGGACACGCCAGCCAATCATAGTACCGGTCAATTGGTGATTTCCTCTGTACGGATCACCTGGTAGCCGCTTTGCAAAACGTCATCTTTTGAACGTAACGTCTGCGGCTGGTAATCACGAGGCGCAATGACATAGTTGTGCCGCCACAAGGGACTATAACCGGGATCACCCGGTTTGGAGTCGTAGATGGTGTATTGCCCCTCGACCTTTTCGGGTTCTCCCTTATCTCCATCCATGGAGTAAACCACGATGTATTCATCTGCGATGTTCGTTTCCCCTGGCGCCGTGGCCACCGGCCCGCACGGAATGGACCAAACCACTTCCCCGCCGGCCCACCGTGGGTGAACAACTTGCTTGTGAGGGTTACTGTAATCCAAATTGCCGTAGTGGATCGGGGTGGCCACGTCGTCAGGCGAAGGTAATATCTGACTTGCCATCTCATCACTCCTTATTTACTGGGTCAAACGCCGCCCTTTATCCATGCGGCGTGTGCGGCAGTAACACTGCATCCATGATAGCGGTCCGCGCTCAAAAAGTCCTGAAAAAGGAGTCTATAATATCAAAAATCGATAACGAAATGTGATAACATCTGTCCTATGAGTCTCTCGCGCGAGCTGTTTCTTGGATTCGTCAAGACGCACATCCTCTTCCACGCCGGGCAGGGTCCCGTCTACGGCCTATGGCTGATGGAGGAACTGTCTCGCCATGGCTACACCCTCAGCGCCGGGAGCCTTTACCCGATGCTCCACAACCTGGAGCGGGAAGGCCTGCTGGTGAGCGAGAAGCAGGTCATCGCGGGGAAAGCCCGCAAGTGCTATCGCCTCACCCGCGCCGGTCGTAAGGCTTTACGGCAAGCCCAGGACAAGGCCATTGAGTTGTTGAACGAGATTCGTGATGACCTCATCACGCCGTAACTGCTCTTTCGTTTAAATCGAGTGGAACTCAATGGGTGCTCGTGCTGGCTGGGGCCATTCTGGCTAGCATGTGGATCGAGGTACTGAAATGGACAACAAGAAAAACGCCGTCTGCAACACGTGCACCATCAAACTCGTGAACATCGCCTACCGGCGCGCGCCTTATTTCCGGCTGGTCCGGGAGCCTCTTAAGCTAGGGATGCGGTTCCTGGCTTGGATTTATCGAGTAGACCCTGCCGAGTACAACGTGCGGACACCCAACTGCTACGGCTGCATCCGGTTCTACAAAACCGCCTTGAAGGAGAAATCTGCGCTGTTCCGCTGGATGAACGACTTCATCAACCCCCTCTTTGATGCCACACTGGAGCGGATTGTCAGCAAGGAAGAAGTCAAACAGGCTAAGGCTTATGCCCGAGCCGCGAGCCAGGGAGAAATCACGTCAGAACATATCGAAACCATAACATGAGGAAATAAGAAACATGGAATACCTCGTCGTGTGTCTCGTTGCCGTGACCGTGTCTGCGCTGACGTTGTTCTCAGGCTTTGGCCTTGGCACGGTGCTGATGCCTGCCTTCGCCCTGTTCTTCCCCGTGCCGATTGCTGTCGCCGCGACAGCAGTGGTGCATCTGGCGAACAACATCTTCAAAGTCGTGCTGGTCGGCCAGAAGGCGGACTGGGGTGTGGTGGCACGTTTCGCCATCCCGGGCGCCATCGCTGCGGTGCTCGGCGCAATGCTGCTGAACCTGTTTGCCAACATCCCCCCGCTGTCTGTATACACCATTGGTGGTCAGGAGCACCAGGTCACGGCTGTTAAGCTGGTGATCGGGCTGGTGATTATTGGGTTCGCGTTCTTCGAACTGCTGCCCGGCTTGAGTCGCTTATCGTTCGAGCGCAAGTACCTGCCCATGGGCGGGGCGCTGTCGGGCTTCTTCGGTGGTCTCTCCGGCAACCAGGGTGCGCTACGCTCGGCGTTCCTGATCAAAACGGGGTTAGGAAAAGAGGCCTTCGTCGGCACCGGCACGGTCTCGGCGGTAATCGTTGACCTTGCGCGCCTGCTGGTGTACGGTTTCACGTTCTACACCGCACCTTTCGCCGTAATTGGTGAGGTCTGGGGGCTGGTGCTGGCGGCCACATTGGCGGCCTTCCTGGGTGCGTTCATCGGAACGCGGCTGGTCAAGAAAGTCACGCTACGCGCCATTCAGATTACCGTCGGCGTGATGTTGGTCGCTGTCGGGTTCGGGATGACCACGGGTCTGTTCTGAGGCGGCCTCAGATGACAAGCCTCCTTTCGCCTCACCTGAAAGAGGTTGCCGCCCTGTTCTTCAGGCTGGGGATCACGGCCTTCGGAGGGCCAGCCGCCCATATCGCCATGATGCACGACGAGGTGGTCGTGCGCCGGCACTGGATGGACGAGCAACATTTCCTCGACCTGGTCGGCGCCACCAACCTGATCCCCGGCCCAAATTCCACCGAGATGGCCATTCACATCGGCTACGAGCGGGCCGGCTGGCGTGGGCTGCTGGTGGCCGGCGCCTGCTTCATCATGCCCGCCGTGCTGATCGTCAGTGTTATGGCGTGGGCTTACGTTGCCTATGGCCAGACACCCGCGGGCGATGCACTCATGTACGGCATCAAGCCGGTCATCATCGCCGTAGTGCTCCAGGCGCTCTACCGTTTGGGGCGTACGGCAATCAAGGGGCCAACTTTGGCGGCCGTGAGCCTGACAGCGCTGGCGCTATATCTGCTCGGCGTCAACGAGTTGGTAGTGCTCTTTGGCGGTGCATTGCTTTTGCTGGCCATGCGGATGGCGCGCCGGCTCCCACCGGGAGCGATTACCTTACTACCGTTCGTAGCGATGAACCACTGGCTCTCCCAGGCCATGGAGACGGTGCCCATGCATCTGGATCGGCTGTTTCTGGTCTTCCTGAAGGTGGGCGCCCTGCTCTACGGTAGCGGCTATGTCCTGCTGGCATTTCTGCGCAACGACCTGGTGCTGCGATACCAGTGGCTGACGGATCAGCAGTTACTGGACGCTGTCGCCATAGGCCAGTTCACACCCGGGCCTGTCTTCTCCACCGCCACATTCGTGGGCTATGTACTGGCGGGAATACCCGGCGCGATACTCGCGACGATTGGCATCTTCCTGCCCTCTTTTTGCTTCGTGGCCCTGTTGGCGCGCATCGTGCCCCACGTACGGAACTCGGTATGGACTGCGGCGCTGCTCGACGGGGTGAACGTGTCGGCGCTAGGACTGATGGCAGGGGTAACCTGGCAACTGGGCCGTGCTGCCATAATCGATCTTCCCACACTACTGTTGGCTGGCGGTGCCGCCGTGCTGCTCTTCCGCTACAAGGTGAACTCCGCCTGGCTAGTGTTGATTGGAGGGATCATCGGACTGGCAATAGGCTTCCTGAGATGAGGGGGATGGTCTTCTCACCCCGTGCCATACCCTTTCGGGCCTACACCCATTCCGCTTACCATGAACGATCCTTATCCCCTCATCTCTGTCCAGATTCTCTATTGCCCAGCGCCGGCTTGCATCAGCGTCCCCATGCGCACGCGCGCCTGGGCGAAAAGCGAGTCGTTGCCCTGCGCCTGCGCCAGATCTGCGCACTTCTCCAGGTCAGCAATCGCCTGCACGCGATCGCCAGATCCTTCATATCCGGTCGCACGAACATAGTAGGCTTCAGCCGAATCGGGATATTTCTCCAGGACGGTATTGGTGTCTGTGATGACGCGTGCGTAGTCACCCAGCCGCACGAAAGCCAGGGCGCGCTGCAGATAGAACAGGCGGTCGGACTCCGCATTAGCCAACCCCTGCTCATATGAGACGGCGCTGCCCTCTGTGTCACCAGATCGTTCCAGCAAAATTCCTTTCCAGATCAATAGCTCGGTACTCGTCGGCACTTCCAGTAGACCGGTATCGATGGCCGCAATGGCGCCGGGGAGGTCGTCCGATTGCAACTCCCGGTCCGCTGCTGTAATGGCGTCGCCGGCTGGGTCTGGCGGAAACAGGACCGGCCGGGCAATATAGCCGGCAATAAGCACCAGCAAAACGATCAGCCCAGTGATCCCCAGGCGTTGCAGACGGTTACGTCGCACCCGATCCAGTTCCTGATCGAGTAGCCAGATGCGCAATGTGGTGCCCGGGGCAGTCTGCTGGCGAAATTCCTGCAGCGCAGCGCGCCCACCGAGCGCGCGCACAATCTGACCAGCGCTCTTGAGGCTGCGTTCTTCAACTGCTGTCAGCCGGGCAAACTCACCGCGCATATCTGCCCCTGCTGCCTCCAACTGTTCCAATGTGCGATAGGCCTCCGTCGCGCTCAAGAGCAACTGGCGGGCCGACTCAGAATCAATGGAAGCCAGCGCACGTTCACAATCGTCAATCAGGCTGCGGAGTTGGTCGGCTTCATTGAGAATGCCGACCGGTTGCGACAGCTTTCCCATCATAAACATATGTATTCATCCGCTGTGGCGAAAATGCATAATATCGCCATCCGCGGCCACGTAGTCTTTTCCTTCAAGACGCAGTCGTCCCTTGTCACGCGCGGCGGCCATACTGCCCAGGGTGACAAGGTCATCATAGCTCACCGTCTCTGCCCGGATGAACCCTTTCATGATATCGGTGTGCACCGCACCTGCGCATTCCAGCGCAGTCGCTCCGCGCCGCACTGTCCACGCGCGAACTTCATCCTCGCCGACCGTGAAAAAGGACTGCAGCCCCAGGATGTCATACGAGGTACGCAGCGCCTTAGTCAATCCGGGCTCGTCTATGCCAAAATCGGTCAGGAATGCTTTCGCCTCATCCGGTGGCAACTCAGCAATCTCAGCCTCCACCTTACCCTTCATCGTTACCACCGCCGTCGTGGCATAGCCCGAGGTGACGGGCGCTGACCAGGCCTCATCGCCCTCGTTCACGATGACCAGCATCGGTTTGATCGTCATCAACCCGTAACCGCGCAAGCCGCGAATTTGCTCTTCGTCGAAGTGCAACGTGGATATCGGCTGTTCCTGCTCCAGTGCGGTGCGCATTTGCTGAAATAAGGGCAGTTCGCGATTGAGCAGGTCTTTATCGCGCACACCTTTCTTCAAGCTCTCATCGATCTTCTGCAGCCGCTTTTCCACCGCAACCATGTCCAGCAACAGAAACTCGGATTCGAGTTGGTGCAAGTCGCGGTTCGGGTCCACGCTGTTGTTGGGATGAGGAACGCTTTCGTCACTGAAGGCACGCACCACAATAGCGAGGGCGTCCATGGTGGCAAGTGCGTTCATGAGGGGACCGCTGATACCCTGCGTGGTGCTCATTTCACGCTCACTGCCGCTGATATCCGAGTAGCGCACCTGCGCGTACACGGTCTTGCGCGGGTTGAACATGGCGCTGAGCGTATCAACGCGTACGTCGGGCACGTTTACAGCCGCCGTGAACACTTCAAGCTTGCTCGCGCCGGCCACCCCTGTGGCGCGCTTGGCTTTTGTCAGTGCGTTGAAGATAGTCGTCTTGCCACTGAGTGGAAGACCAATGATCCCTATTTGCATGGAGTATGTGACTGTGTGTGACTGTCAAGCGTCAAACAAGACCCACTGGCCACCCAGGTTGTTTGACGCTTGACGTTCGATCCGATATTTGGGTTTACTCGGGTTTTACCTCGTCGATTGGGTTCGTCACGGGGTTACCCGGCGCGTTCTGCGGTGGAATCTCCGTGGAGACCACTACCGTGGGTGCAACAGGCGTCTCGGCTGGTACATTCGCCTTAACTTCCTGTGCAGGCTTCGGCTCGGCGCGCCTGGCAAGTTCGTCGTTAAGCTTCTTCAGGCTGTCCACCAACCCAAGGCGCATCTCGTTAAGCACCTGTGGCCCATGTGCCGTCTCCCAGGCATCTTTTATGGTATCTTTTGCCTTCCTCACGCTTTGATCATGGCGTGCCTGGTCGATTGCACTGTTCACCTGTTTGCTAAGCTGGTCCAGACCATTCCTGATCTCACGCTCGATACTCTTGCGCTCATCCGACTCCAGGGTAGCCTTGAACAACTTACCCAGGTTCTCGCCGAGGCGGTTCATCTCCGCCGCGATATCAGATGGCACCCGCTCGGATTGCTGATTTTCACTTCTCTCAGACATGTTTCCCTCCGCACGGGCAGCGAATATCTGCCCGGAAATCACCAGACAGCATAACGGCATCGCGCCCGGTTAGCCTGACATGTGCGTGACGTTTGACGACTGTCACACGCCGCCAGGCTGTAACGCTCCAAACTCGGCTGTTCATCGTTCACTCGGCAGATGAGTCCATCCACTTTGGTGGCTCGACGCTCAGCAGGATAACCCCATCCTCTATGGTCACGGGATACACCCGCAACGCAGGCCCGCCTTTGGGATAACGGCATTCACCTGTGCGAGTGTCAAAACGATAATAGTGGATGGGACAATCGATCTCGCCCTTCGTCAACCAACCCTGCGACAAATCTCCCAGTGCATGCGGGCAAATTCCTGCAAAGGCCACCACATCGTGGTCAGGCTGATCGTTCGCCTTCTCGGCGAGTGCCAGCACGATGGATTGCCCTTTCACCGTGATACGTTTAAGCTTTCCGGGCACCAACTCACTCATTTTGGCGACCGGCACAAGGCCGTCTTCGCGCTCCGGTGTGTCTCGGTTAAACAGCTTGTTGAGCATCGGAGTGATTATAGTTCAGCCACCTATCAAACCATGCGGCCATACGTGCCATTTCGCGCGGGTAGAGGATTGGGCTGATATGCGTGGCTTGCCGCACCAGCATCAGATCGCGTTGCGGCGCGGCTGCCTCATACAGCGTCCGCGCAGTTAAGGGTGGAATCGCCACATCACGCGAGCCATGGATGAAAAGGGTTGGCCGCGTGCCGATTGCACGCACCGCGGCCAGCGTATCATAACGTTCGATCATATCGTAAAGGCTCTCACCGTACCAGGCGCCCTTGAGCGCCTGCCACTCGCGCCATAAGGTGAGCAGAGATCCTTGGCGCAACAATCCCACGTTACGAGGCCATATAAACAAGCTGGCTGCTTCGAAGAGATAGATGCGCCGCGTCAGCGTATTCAGGCGCACAGGCGTCGAGACCAGTGCAACCGCACGCACGCGTGTATCCTCTGCTGCCAGTGCGGCGACCTGGTTGCCACCAAAACTGATCCCACACGCACCGACGTGTGCTACACCCGGCTGCTGGCACAGCCATTCCAGGGCGACCTCGCAGGCGGCACGCGCGTTGGCAACGGTCATCGGCGCAGATCTAAAATCGCCGTGCCCTGGCGGGTCAATGGTGAGCACTGCCAGGTTACGCGACAACAACTCACGAAACAGCAGCCACTTGAACGATGTGCGGGTATCACCCGCGCCGCAAACCAGTAATACGGCGGAACCTCGGCCATCGAAACCCTCTTCATCCCAACTTTTCGGACGCAGGAACGTTGCCGGCATACACTGGTCTGTGATGGCTGCATTCACGGCGACGTGTGTGAGCTGCACGGGAATGCTGACGTCGCTACACGTCCAGCGCGCGTCAGCTTCAGGATGCAGGCACTCGGCCGACGGGTTCCAACCCAGGTTCAGAATGACCCCGGCAATGACCAACAGGAAAATTGCCACGGGTAGCGATGGGATGACCGCCAGTAACAGCACCCACCAGGGTTCGTCGACGGCCAGGTACACCCCCGCCATGAGGATCACCACGCCAATGAGAATGCCGGGACCCGCGAGGCTGCCCGTCAGCGACGCCCCGCGCAATCTAAAATAGACGGCGATGAGTTGCAGCAGGCCCAGTGTAATCAGGAAGGAAGCGAGCAAAGCAACCATGGATATGCCATGAGAGGTGTGTTTGGATCGGCGATCTACAATCCAGAATCCAAAATCCAAAATCGCAAATCTAAAATCAGAAATGGGCCCGGCTGGATTCGAACCAGCAACCCACGCCTTATGAGGGCGCTGCTCTGCCGTTGAGCTACAGGCCCGGACGATTGACGATTTTAGATTTGTGATTTTGGATTTTCGATTCGGATTCGTGATTTTAGATTGCTGTATTCCGATTGTCAATACAGACAAAAACCTGCTCGCGCAATCCAAATCGAAAATCCAAAATCTAAAATCCAAAATCCTTAATGACTGCCGCGCACAACGCGGCCCGCTCGGGCAAGCTGGATAGTAACACATGCTCGCGCACGGCATGGGCGCCATCGCAGATCGGA
>JAMDDR010000130.1 GCA_023488685.1 Chloroflexota bacterium
GCTGGTGGCAGACCCCGCCATCATCCTGGCCGACGAACCCACCGGCAACCTGGACAGTGTCACGGGCGCCGAGATCATGGATTTGCTGCTGGCGTTGTCGCGCGATGGCCGCACCATCATCCTGGTCTCGCACGATGCTCATGTTGCCGGGCATGCCCAACGGATTTTGCGTATGCACGATGGGCGGATCGTGAGAGAGGGTGAGGGTGAGGGTGAGGGGGAGCGAAAGTGAGGGGGAGAAGAGGAGAGGAGGAGGGAAGAGGGTGTCGTTACTGAATACGATACGGACTGCGTTGGGCGGTATTACGGCGAATAAGCTGCGCGCGGCGCTCACGATGTTGGGCATCATCATCGGCGTGGCCTCTGTGATCGCCATGCTGGCACTCGGCAATGGCGCACGCGCGGCAGTCGAGTCGAGTTTCCGCTCGCTTGGGTCGGACAGTGTGCAGATCACCGCCAGGCAGGAGCTCAAGCAGGGCGAGTTCGTGCCGGTGGGCAAGATCAGCTCCTACGAAGATGGCCTGCGCATGCCAGGTGCGGTCGATCCGGTGGACAGCGTAGAAATGGCCGTGCATGGCAGCGGCAAGGTGCGGTATGGCCGCACGACGCTCGATGTGGGGCTCGCGGGCACGACGGCGGAGGTGCTTGCGACGATGGACTGGTCAAAAGACAAGCCGCTCACCGCCGATGCCTTCCTGGCGCAAGGGCGTATGTTCACGCCCGCAGAAGTGCTGGCGGGTTCCATGGTGTGTGTCCTGGGACACAAGACTGCGCTGGATTTGTTCCAAGGGGATGACCCGCTCGGCCAGACGGTATGGATCAACCGGCAACGCTGCCTGGTCATTGGCATATTGGCGGAATTGGAATCGACCGATCCCGAAGAGCGTTACCGCAACGACCCTAACGAGGCGTTCTACCTGCCGATCAGCACCGCCATTAAGAACCTGTACGAGGACGAACCGTCAGTGACGATTACGGCGCGTGTGAAGGACGAGAGCCGCATGGACGAGGCAAAGACCATGATCGCGGCGTATCTGCGGAAACGCCACAACATCGCTCCCACGGTGAATGATGAGGGTGAAGAAGTGTACGAGGATGACTTCAATCTCACCACGCGCAAGGACATCCTGGGGGCACAGCAGGAGGCGGTGCGCACCTTTTCGCTGTTGTTGGCGGCGATGGCCGCGGTGTCGTTGATGGTGGGCGGGATCGGCATCATGAACGTGATGCTGGTGAGCGTCACGGAGCGTACGCGTGAAATCGGCGTGCGCATGGCGGTGGGGGCGCGTTCGCGCGACGTGGTGTTCCAGTTCCTGCTGGAGGCCATGCTGTTGAGCGCCGTCGGGGGCATTTTCGGGATAGCCACCGGCATCCTGACCATTCCGCTGGCGGCGACGCTCAATCAGGGTCTGGCGCTGCTTGCGCCGGACAGCATTCCCCTCGCGTTTGGCGTGGCGCTCATCACGGGGGTCTTGTTCGGTATCTACCCAGCCATGCGCGCCGCGCGGCTCGACCCCATCGAGGCGTTGCGGTATGAGTGAGACGGAGAGAAAAACGTAAAACGAAAAACGTAAAGAGCGATGAGTTACCGGGCACTAGCTACTCGGTACTCAGCACTCGGAACTGAAAAGGAGTGGATAAGACGATGGATGCAGATCAGGTTCAGAAGGACGATCAGGCGCAGGTGGTGAATGAGACCGTAGTGCCAGCCAAGCGCACACGACGCGGGGTTCTGTTGGCGGCAGGCGGTGTGGGTCTGGCGGTCGTGTTAGGCGGCGCGGCCTATGTCGCTGGCAATTTGTTGAATGCCCCGAAGGAAGGTACGGGTGGTGGCACCGAGATCATGGTGAGCAGCGGGTCAGATGGCGGCAAGACGACGACTAAACAACTCAATAGGCCCAAGATTAAGAACGCGCCTGAAGTCCCGGCATCAGAGCCGGAAGCTACGGGGTTGTACCTGCGCCGGCAGGATAACAGCGTCTTTATCGGCACCGGCGATGTCCAGATGATGGTGCAACGCGATTCCAACGGTAAAACCCAGGCCAGTGCCAAGCACAATGGCCCGGAGGTCGAAGTGGTAATCAACCGTGACACCGCTATCTATCGCGATACAACGCCAATCACGATGGAGGATATGGAGCAGGGCAGGGAACTACAACAGGTGGTCGAATCCGTTGCATCGCTCGACGACCTGGTTGCCAACCTCAACGACACGGATAGTTTACAGGTGTGGGGCACGCGTAATGGGGATCGTATCGTCGCCAAGACGGTCGTTTACCGGCCGCCTTTTCTCATCAACGGAATGGGGGGTGGATAGTAAAACGCGGCGTCTGTAGAATACACATCATGCTACCCAGGTCCATGCGTTGGCGTCTGCCGTTGAGCTATGCAGGCATTGCGCTGCTCGCGGCGCTGGCACTTGGCGCCGTGCTATTACTGACGGTGCGTGGCTACTACACGCAGCGTGAGTTGGATTATCTGACCGGTAATGCGCGCGCCATTGCGGATATGATGGCCGCCGCAGCACAGGTGGATGAACAGGGCTGGCTCGTCAACGCACAGCAAAAGCAATTGACCAGTCTGTCATTCCTGACACAGGCGCGGGTGCAATTGCTGGACACGGATGGCCGGGTAGTGGCTGACTCGGGTACGCCAGCGCCCAGCGCCGTTTCCATGTGGGGGCTATTCAAGCGACGCGTGACGTACGAACCGTTCGAAGAGCCACTGCCGGACCTGGGTCAACAAGTGAGTAGGGTGACCGATATCGAGAAGGATATCGCGATCACGGATACCAGGTCCATCATCCTGTGGATTCGCAGCGATATTACACCCCAGGTGCAGTACACCTCAGGCATAACGATTCAAACCGGCGTCGCCGTCACGGTGTCGGGCGATTTGTCGACGACCGAGGATGTGCTCTTCACGCTTCCGGCGTTTGGCACTCCGTTCGGTTTTGGATTGAGCGGCGACAGCGCCGACGATGGACGTCGCTCCACCCAGGTGGTGCGGGCGCTTATTCAGACACCGGAAGGTAAGTCGATCGGCCAGGTGCAGGTCAGTGAAGGGCCGGCCTACGGCGGCCAGATCGTGGATAGCGTGGCACGCGGCTGGGCCATCGCGAGCCTGGTGGCCGTGCTGCTGGCAGCCGGTGTTGGCTTTGTGATCAGCCGCCACATCAGTACGCCGCTGGTGGCGCTTACCGATGTGACCGCGCGCATGGCCGCCGGTGACCTGTCCGCGCGCGCCGCTGTTACGCGGCGCGATGAGCTGGGCACCCTGGCGTCTTCGTTCAACGAGATGGCGACTCGTGTCGAGGAAACGGTGGTGGCACTGCGCCACTTCGTGGCGGATGCCGCGCACGAACTGCACACGCCATTGACTGCCCTGCGCACCAATCTTGAACTTATCGCCGATGAACCGGCGGGCGCGGCCCGTGCGCGGTTCGTTCGGCGTGCGCAGTCGCAGGTGGATCGACTGCAGACGTTGACGGGCGGCCTGCTCGACCTGTCCCGCGTCGAGGCTTGCCCCTCACAGGATTACATGGCTGTGGACCTGTCCGTGCTGGTGCAGGAAGTGAGCGAACTGTATGCGTCGCGTGCGGAGCAGTGCGGGCTGGCTTTTGCGCTGGAGTTGCCTGCCCGGTCGGTCATGGTGCAGGGGCATGCGGCACAACTGCGCCGTGCCCTGGGCAACTTGCTCGACAACGCGTTGAAGTTCACCGCGCAGGGTGGCTCGATTCACGTGGGTATGCGGCGGGTGGACGATATGGCGGAACTGTGTATCGAGGATACTGGCATCGGCATCCCAGCAGAAGATCTGCCCCGGTTGTTCAGTCGTTTCCACCGTGGGCGCAACGCGGCCGCATTTCCTGGCAGTGGGTTAGGGTTGGCGATCGTCAAAGCCATCGTCGATAACCACGGCGGTTCGGTGCGTGCAGAGCGCATAAATGCCGGCACCCGGCTGGTGGTGACATTGCCGGTGCATTGATTTTTCGTCGCCGCAGATGGGCCTGCAACGTGATAGCATCGACAGGATTATGGCGGCAAAAGAACAGCTCATCACCAGCCTGCAAAACCCACGCGTGAAGCAGCTCGTCTCTTTGCGCGACCGGCATCATCGCGAACAGGAGGGTTTGATGCTGGTGGAGGGCTATGACGAATTGTCGTTGGCCTTGCAAGGCGGCACGCCAAAAGCGCTGTACTACTGCAGACCGTTGGTGCGCGATCCAGCCCAGTTTACCCTGCTGGAGCGTGTGCGCGCGACCGGCGCAGAACTGATCGAAGTCACCGAGCGGGTATGCGAGAAAATGGCCTATCGTGATCATCCGGATGGCTGGCTGGCGGTGTTCCCATTGGCGCATCGCTCTCTGGACAGCCTGTCGCTCGGTCCGAACCCACTGATCGTCGTCGTGGAAGCGATCGAAAAACCAGGCAACCTGGGCGCGATCTTGCGCACGGCAGACGCGGCAGGCGTGGATGCCCTGATCTCGTGTGACCCCGTGACTGACCTGGGCAATCCCAACGTTGTGCGCTCCAGCAAAGGCGCGCTTTTCAGCGTGCCGGTGGCTGAGGCAACCAGTGCAGACACCCTGGCGTGGTTGCGTGCACATGGCATCAAGACACTCGCCGCGACGCCACAAGCGACAACGCTCTACACCGAAGTCGATTTACGCCAACCCGTGGCCATCGCCGTCGGCGCTGAGAAGCCTGGCTTGAGCCGTGCGTGGTTGCAGCAAGCCGACATCGCCGTTCAAATCCCGATGATGGGGCGCGTCAACTCTTTGAACGTATCGATCGCAGCCGCGTTGCTCATCTATGAAGCGGTCAAACAGCGTGGCAGCGGCATAACACATTGACATTCACCGACATTCACCGACATTCACCCTTGCGAAGGGGTTTAAACCAGGTACGGCTTGAGCGTGCAACCTTCGCAAGGGTTTACCACATCCCAATCACCTAACTGGCACTCGGGTTTATACTCAATCCGCTCATGAAACCAATCACTCCAGAAAACCTAAACAATGTCGTCTACGTGGACGATGTGCGTATCTCCCCTGACGGCGCGCGTGTCGCGTTTGTTCGGCAAAGCATCGACGGAGCGGCCAACGAAAACGTACGCGCCATATGGATGAAGGATTTGTCAGGCGATGTCCCGGCGCAACCCTTTACCAGCGGCCGCAAGGACAGCCAGCCACGCTGGTCGGAAGATGGCACGCGTCTGGGCTTCATCTCCGGGCGCGACGGCGAGCCCGGCATTTTTGTGCTTGCCATGTCCGGAGGCGAGGCGCATGGCGTTGCCACCCACCCCAATGGCATCAATTCGTTCGAGTGGTCCCCTGATGGGAAACGCGTTGCGTTCGTCGCCTCCGTGCGCATGGACGAACGGGCCGAAGAAGACAAAGCGAAGAACGAAGGCGCGATGAGGGAGGATGCTGACAAACAAAAGGACGCCTGGGCGCGCAAGCGTGAAAAGGAGCAACGCGAGCACGACGACACCCTGCGTTTTGATCCGCGCATCGTGCATGAGTTCCCTTATCGCACCGGCACCAACTTTATGAGCGATCGCTGGTCGCACGTCTACGTGATGGAGGTGCCGGATGGCTTTACGGACGAGCACAAGGCCAAACCGCGCCGCGTGACTGACGGCGATGTGAATCATGGCCAGCCGGACTGGTCGCGCGATGGACAGGCCTTGATCGGCACGCTTGCGCGCCGTCCCGAGCATACCGACATCGAATACTGGGAGGACCTGATCCGCATACCGTTGGCGGGTGATGAGAATCCCGTCGAACGCTTGATCTCCACGAACGTCAGCCACTTCCACCCGCAAGTATCGCCTGACGGCCAGTGGATCGCGGTGCAGCGCATCGTGGAGGATCGCCCCGAGTTCCGCGATGTGACGCTGGCTATCCTGCCCGTAGGCGGTGGTGACATTATTGATCTGACGTCATCGCTTGACCGCAGCGTAAATGACTTCGTATGGGGTAGAGATGGCGCGCACATCTATTTCACGCTGATGAAAGACGGCGCCGTGAACCTGTACCGCGTTGGTGTTGCCGATCGTGTGGTGGAGCAACTGACCGATGTGGCGCATGAAATCACGTCGTTCGATGTGGATGCCAATGGTCGTGTGGTGTTTTCCGCCAGCATGCCGGGTGACCCGGCAGCGCTGTACGTGTGCGAGACCGATGGCAGCGTCCGGCCTTTGTATCAGCCCAACACCAAGTTCCTCAATGAATACGAGGTGTGCCCGGTCGAGGAAATCCATTACGCTTCGGACGAGTTCACCATCCAGGGTTGGATCATCACGCCGCCCAATTTCAATCCGACGAATAAATACCCGCTGGCGCTGGAAATTCACGGCGGGCCGGCGGCGATGTGGGGTGCCGCTACGCGCAGTATGTGGCATGAATGGCAGACACTGGCGCACTGCGGTTATGTGGTGTTCTTCTGCAACCCGCGTGGGTCCGGCGGCTATGGCGAAACGTTCATGGCGGCCAACTGTGGAGACTGGGGCGATGGCCCAATGCGCGATATCCTGCGTGGGGTGGATCTTGTCGTGGCGCGCGGCTATATCGACACGGAACACATGGTTATGACGGGTGGCAGCTACGGCGGCTACCTTACGGCCTGGATCGTAGGCCGCGATCACCGTTTCAAGGCGGCGGTGGCGCAGCGCGGCGTTTACAACCTGATCTCAATGCGGGGTGTGACCGACATCCCGTACTTCAACGACCGTGAGACGGGCGTCTCCCCGTGGGAGGATATCAATCGGCTATGGCAGCTCTCGCCGTTGTCGCTGGCTCCAAACGTGCAAACGCCGTTGTTGCTCGAACATAGTGAGTTAGACTACCGGGTGCCGATCAGCCAGGCGGAAGAGTTATACCTGGCGTTGAGGACGTTTAAGAAGACCGTTGAGTTGATTCGTTGGCCGCGTGAGGGACATGAACTGTCGCGCAGCGGCGAGCCTAAGCACCGCGTCGAGCGTGTCAAGCGCATCGTGGAATGGTTTGATAAATATACAAAAGGATGAAAAGCGTTAAATCAACACGGCTTTACGGCGCGGCGCGTGAGAATAAGCAAGAGGTCAAACGCTTTGTAAAGTTTGCGGTCGTGGGCTTCAGCGGACTGATCGTCGACTATACGGTGCTGAATATCCTCGCCCATATCTTCGATGTCGCCTCGTGGCTTGCCATCGCCATCGCATTTGTGGTGGCAGCGAGCAACAACTTCGTCTGGAATCGTCTGTGGGTATACCCGGAGTCGCGCCAGCACTCCTTATGGAAGCATTTCCCGACGTTTCTGATCGTCAATGCCGTGGGCTTGGGGATCAACGAGTTGATTCTCTTCCTCTTTGAGCTGCCCATCGAGCAACTTGTGGGCAGCTCGATCATCGGATTGAACCTGACGAAAGCAATCGCCGCGGTGATTGTGATGGCGTGGAACTTCCTGGTCAATCGTTTCGTCACCTTCCGTGACGTAAAGTGGCAGAGGAATGCCCGCAAGCCCGCTGTGGAACAGAAGGAACAGTTTGAGAGCGCGCTTTGAAGCGCGCTTTGATTCACGCTCAAGCGCTAAGGGCAACCGCATTTGCCGCTTGACGTTTGGGGCAGGATGTCATGCCACGCATCACAATCGACTATACACCTGCGCTCCAACAGAGCGCAGGCATTGGGCGGCTCACGCGAGAGGTGGTGCGCGCACTGCTGGCGATCGAATCTCGCCATCGTTACACCCTGTTCTATATGGGCGGGATGGGCCAACGACACAAGAGGACGGAAGATGGGCGCGCCGTGTCGTCCGTCGTCCATACGCCTTCGTATGCTGCATGGCCCCTAAACGACCGCTGGATGTATCGCATCTGGCACCGTGCGCGGCTGCCACTGCCGGTCGAAGTGTTGTCCGGGCGCTGCGACCTGTACCACGCGACAGACTTTGTGCTACCGCCGACCCTGCCGGCCACCCGCACTGTGTTGACGGTGCACGACCTGACGTTCGAGCGTGACCCTGACTCCGCGCCGCCGCAGCTTTTGCGCTTTCTTAAGCGCGTCGTGCCGCAGTCGGCTCGGCGCGCCACTCACATCGTGGCCGATTCGTATGCCACGGCGCGTGACCTGGCTGAACTGTACGCCATCGCGCCGGATAAAATCACGGTCATCCACAGCGGCGTGGACGAGCGGTTCAGGCCGGATGATGCCTTGCGTCGTTCGACGAACGGTGACACAGCATCGTTGCCCTCGCTCGCATCCAGATACGGCATTGGTACTGCGCCGTTCATCCTGACCGTTGGCACCATGCAACGCCGCAAAAACCACCTGACCCTGGTGCGTGCCTTTGCTGAACTTGCAGGACTCCCGTCCATTCCATCCAATCTCCAACTGGTCATCGCCGGTGGCAAAGGTTGGCTCTACGACGATGTGGCGGCAGAGGTGACCCGGCAGGGTCTCACGGAGCGGGTCAAGTTTATAGGGTTTGTCGACGATGATGATCTGCCGGCGTTGTACCGCGCTGCAGCCGTCTTCGCATTTCCATCGCTGTACGAAGGTTTTGGCATTCCGCCGCTGGAAGCCATGGCGTGTGGGACGCCGGCGGTGGTCTCCAATGCCTCGTCGCTGCCCGAGGTGGTGGGCGATGCCGGTTTGATGGTTGACCCCCTGGATGTGGGCGCACTCGCTATGGCATTGCACACCGCCATCACCGACATACATTGGCGTGCGCAGGCGGTGCAACGCGGTCTTTTACGCGCGCAGCAGTTTACCTGGCAGCGCGCCGCCGAGCGGCTGTTGGGCGTATATGATGCAGTGGTCGCTGGCGGCTAGTGATTGGAGATTAGAGATTGGAGATTGGGGATGAATAACTGGCGGCCAGTAACCAGCAACCAATGACTAATAACCAGCCACCAATGTCCAGCGACCAGCGACCAGCGACCAGTGACCAGTTGCCCAAGTTGCGCGATGTGGCCGTGGGCGACCGCCTGCCGTTGCTGGCGCGCCTCGCGGCTCTCACCGATGCAGATATCGAGGCATTGAGGCAGGGGTTATCGCTCGAACAGGCAGACCACATGATTGAGAACGTGGTCGCCACTTACGCATTGCCGTTTGCCGTCGCCACCAATTTCGTCGTGAATGGTCGCGTGGTGCTGGTGCCGATGGTGGTGGAGGAGTCTTCCGTGGTGGCGGCGTGTAGTTTCGCCGCCAAACTGGCGCGTGCGGGTGGCGGTTTCACGGCCGGCAGCAGCGAACCCGTCATGATCGGCCAGATCCAGTTGCTCGATGTGCCCGACCTCGCCCAGGCAAGCCAGCGGGTGCAGCAGTCTGCGGACGAACTCGTCACGTGGCTTAATACCCAGAACCCAGCCACGATGAGCAAACACGCCCGCGCAGTGGGAATAGAGATTAGAGAATTGGAGATGAGAGATTCCGACTTTGCTCAGTATGCCGGGCCATCCCAGTACGTTGGGGTGCAATCTCCAATCTCCAATCTCCAATCTCCAATCTCTCCCATGCTGATCGTGCACGTCCTGTACGACTGTGGTGACGCCATGGGCGCGAACCTGGTCAACACAGCGTGTGAGGCGCTTGCGCCACGTCTCGAAGTCCTGACGGGCGGGCGTGCCAACCTGCGCATCCTGTCGAACTTAAGCGACCGGCGTCTGGCCTGGGCCAGGTGTGTCATCCCGAAACAAGCGTTAGACGAGACTCTGGACACCCATGACGCAATCCAAAATCCAAAATCCCAAATCCTCACAGGACTTTCAGTCCAAAATCGAATCGTTGAGGCCTCTGTCTTCGCCGAACTCGATCCCTACCGTGCGGCTACACACAATAAAGGCGTCATGAATGGCGTCGATGCGGTCGTCATCGCCACGGGCAACGACTGGCGCGCCATTGAGGCCGGGGCGCATGCTTACGCCGCCCGCAGCGGTCGCTACACCGCACTGACGCGCTGGCGGCAAAACGCGCAGGGCGATTTAATGGGCGAGATTGAGTTGCCCATGGCCGTCGGTACTGTCGGCGGCGCCACGCGCGTTCATCCCACCGCCCAGGTGGCGCTCAAAATCCTGGCCGTGTACAGCGCGCGCGAACTGGCCGAAATCATCGCGTGTGTCGGGTTGGCGCAGAACTTCGCGGCCATACGGGCGCTGGCGGCAGAGGGAATCCAGCGTGGACATATGTCACTGCACGCGCGCCAGATCGCCCTGGCTGCAGGCGCAACCGGCGAGCGGGTCGATCAGATTGCCGAACAATTGGTGCGTGAGGGCAATATCAGGCTCGAACGAGCCAAACAAATTCTGGGGAACGAGGGAATGGAGTCATGAAGGATAAAGTCGTCGTCATTACGGGTGCGGCGCGCGGTATTGGCTATGGCACTGCCAGGTGCTTTGCGGCGAAAGGAGCGACGCTTGTCATCGCAGATGCCAACGAGCAAGCGGCGCTACAGGCAGCCCAAGAACTGGCGGCCACGCACGGTGTGCCGGCGCTGGGGATCGGTTGCGATGTCACCGATCGGGCTCAGGTTGAGGCCATGATCCAGAAGACGGTTGAGACCTTTGGTCATGTCGACGTGCTGGTGAACAATGCGGGCATCTGCCCATTCATCCACATCATGGAGATGGATCCGGCGACATGGCAAAAGACCATTGACGTCAATCTGAACGGCGCATTTCATTGCACGCAGTTAGTAGCGCGCGAGATGATCCGCCGTGGCAAGGGTGGGCGCATCATCTTCATCACATCGCTGGCGGAGAATATCACCGGCCCAGCCCAGGTGGATTACGGCGCGTCGAAGGGCGGTTTGCGCATGGCGATGGTCGGGTTCGCGACCGCGCTGGGCGAGCATGGCATCACCTGCAATGCCATCGCGCCCGGCATGA
>JAMDDR010000171.1 GCA_023488685.1 Chloroflexota bacterium
CAACGCCAGCAGGGCCAACACCAGGGTCGACGCGTCACCCGTTACCTGCCGCAGGCTACCGCGGGGCCACAACGCGTACACAGCCAACACCGCCAGCGACGGGCCGATCAACAGCGCCGACGACTTGATGCCTATACAGATCCCCACACTGATCCCGGACAACACGAGATATCGGCGCATGCGACGTTCCCGGAAGGCCAGCAAACCATACACAGCGATGCCGGTAAACGCCGTCAGCAGCATGTCGTTCTGCGTCGTGATGGCTTCCATCAGGCACTCGGTCAACAGCGCAAACACCAATGCCGCGAACAGACTAGAGAAGCGGTCACGCCCGAGACGGCGGCAGATGCCATAGATCGCCAGGATCGCAACACCATAGGCGATGAACTGCACCAGTTGGGTCAGGTTCTCGTTACGGCCAGAGACCAGGTACGTATACAACACCAGCACGGTCGAGTTCTTGGGCTGCGTCACCTGGGCCCAGTAGTTGGCATCAAAATAGTTGAGGTTGCCATACTGCAGGTAATAGGCCATGCGCGCCAGGTGGTAGGTCATGCTATCCCAGTTGTGCGGCGCGGTGTTGCGCACCAGGTCAAAACTGACGGCCGCCAGCACGGCCACCGTGAATAACAGCGGTGCAATCAGCCGTCTCTCCGCCGCGGACAGGTGGGCATAGCCACAACGCAGTTGCGCCCACACCGCGCCCAGGATCCGGACAAAGCCGGCCCAGCCACGTGTCCTTTCGCGCTCAGCCAGTGGCCTCAATCGGCGCAGCAATGCCGCAAGTGCGGCCGAGACCAGCAACAGCACGAGGGCGGCCACAGCCCACGCTTCCACACGATTGAGCAGATTGAGCGCCGACAGCGCAAAGCCGGCGATGAGGATGTGCCCCGCAAAGGCTACAGACGCTTCCAGCAGCGCGTCCACCGGCCCAACAGGCGCCAGCGCCCGCACGATGATCATTGCCGAAAGGACATTGGCAGCAACGGACAGCAGACCCAACAGCATGATGGCTCACCCCCTTGGACCTTGGCAAGAGTCCAAGGGGCAAGAATCAGAAAACGAAGGCTGCCGGCGTGGCGGCGCCGGCAGTCTCCTGATATTTGTCACGATGGATTGTGATGATGACCCGCACAGAACGAACAGCGCAGGTGGATGCTTAACCGATCTATTGAGTGCAAACACCTTACGACTTGATCGCGCCGGAGGTCAGACCTTCGATATAGTACTTCATACCGAAAGCGAACACAAGCAGGATCGGCACCGACGCAAACACGTAGCCGGCCGTGATGACACCCAGGTCGGGCCGGCCTGGCAGACGTTCGTTGGGCGGCTGATAGGCCTGCAACGCGATCGTCATCGTGCGATTCTCCGGCGAATTCAACATCAACAATGGCCAGATCAGGTCGTTGTAGATACTGAGGAAGTTCATGATCGCCAGCGTCACGAGAATAGGCCGCGCCAGGGGCACGGCGATGGCAAACACCGAACGCAACTCACTGGCGCCGTCGATGCGCGCCGACTCGAAAATCTCTTCCGGCTGCGACTGGAAGAAAGCGCGCAGGATGAAGATGGCGAACACCTGCCCACCGCCGATGTACCAGACTGTCAGGCCGGGCAACGAGTTGCGCATGCTCAGGTCAGTCGCCAGAACGAAGCTGGGCGTCAGCGTCAGCACGCCGGGCACCAGGAAGATGAAGACGATCAGCATGAACAGGAACTCTTTGCCAAAGAACTTCAGCCGCGCGAACGCGTAAGCGGCCAGGCAGGAGAACAGGGTAATGCCGATAATCGACACCGCCGCTACGGCAACGGTACGGAGGGCCGGCCAAACCAGATCCAGTAACGCCCTGTTGTAGTTGCTCCATTGCAGTGGAAGAGGTGGAGCCCAGAAGTCGCCGTAGATCAAGATGCTATCTTTCAGTGACATGGTGACCATCATGATCACAGGGACGAACGAAAAGAACAGGATCACCAGCAATATGGTGACACTGATGGAGTTGTTGAAGGTCGCCCTCTTAATCATCACAAGACCTCTTCTACGCATCCGGCTGCTCATTGAAGCGGAAGCGCATCAGGGTGATCACCAGCACTACCAGTGCCAGCACAAAACCGATGGACGACGCGTAGCCGAAGTTAGCCGCAGAGATCTGCAGGAACATCTGCAGGCCGGGAACGTAAGTGGCCGTACCCGGGCCGCCGCGCGTCATGATCCAGATCCCGCCGTACCCCTGCACGCTGCCCAGGAAGGTGAAGAACAAGATCAACCGCAGTTGCGGGCGGATCATCCTCAGGTCGATCTCCCAGAAGCGCCGCCAGGGATTGGCGCCATCGATGGCTGCCGCATCAAAAATCTCACGGTTGATATTGAGCAGACCGCCGAAGTAAATCAGGAATGCAAATATGCTGACCCACGGGAAGCCGGCGAAGATGATGGCCCAGATGGCCGTGTTCGCGTCCGACAGCCACGGGCGGGTCAGGTGAGCCAGATCCATTGCCTTGAGGACTTCGTTGATCAAACCGATCTGCGGATCGTAGATCTGCTTCCATAGCAGGATGCCGACTACCCCGGGCACAATGCTGGGGATGATGAACAACACGCGCATCCCGTACTTGATGCGCGCCCAGCGCAACCAGAAGATCAACTCGGCGATCAGCAACGGGATGGTCAATTCCTTGATCAATGAGGTGACCAGGATGAGCAGCATGTTGCCCACGCCGGTCCAGAAGAAGGGATCGGAAGAGAGCTTGACGAAGTTATTCAGGCCGATGAATTTAATCGGCTCGGCCAGGTTAAAGTTCGTGAAAGAGTAATAAAGGCCCATCACCGTCGGGACGTAGGCAAAGACGATCGTGAGCAACATCGACGGAAGGATGAGCAGATAGGCAACGCGCGAATCCTTGATGCGGTGCCCAATGCGCACAGCCGGCACGCGCAGGCGCGGCACCGTCACCACCAGCGTCGCCAGGGCGCCAAATATTAACAGCGCATTGCCGGCAATCACCAGCGTGTTGATGGACTGTTGGCGTTGCGCGCCCAGGGCCAGGCCCAGGTTGATCCGGATCCACTCGCCATTTGAACTCACGGCGTACAGGTTGTCCGCGCCGGTATGGATGAAACTTCGCAGCGGACTGGCGGAAGCGTCCGCACGGTAGAAAGGCCGGCCGTCGTTCATGTCGAGCATGTACAACATGCCGTCTTCGTCGCCCGCAACCACCTTGTCAGACTGCTGGTCGTAGGCGACCATGCGCATTTTGTATTCAGACAGTTTCTGCTGCCAGATCGACTTGCCAGTGGCCGGGTCGATCAGGTACACCATACCGCGCTCGTCAGCGCCGATGATGCGCCCATCGGCGGTGACGTCCATTTGTAGCAGGGGCTTAACGGTCTTGGTACGCCAGAGTTGTTTGCCGTCGTCGTCAATGGCACCGATATCACCATTCACAGCCCCGTAAAACGAGGCTGTCTTGCCCGCCGCGACAGTGGCGATATCCTGGCCGATCTGCTTCTTGAACACGGCCTGTCCCTGGTCGTCGAACTTGCCGACCCAGAACTTACCGGTGAAGCGGCCGATGCCATAGCCGACCACGATCTTGCCATCCTCGGCAATCTTCAGACCGGTGACGCGGCCGTTCACCTGGAAGCGGCTCAACTCGTTGAGTTGGCTGTCCCAGATGATGACATCGCGATCGCTGGTGCCACCGATGAGCCTGGCGCCGTCTGGCGTAGCGTCCAGCGCAGTCACGGTTTTGTCCAGCTTCTTCTCGCTGACCGCTTTGCCGTCTTCGACCAGCACGAAGCGGTTGTCAGATGTCAGCGCCACGGTCTGGCGCTCGTTGAGGACGATTGCTTCGAGTACCTTGCCACCGGGAACTGCCTGGGTGGCTTCGATTGTATTGCCGGTGGGCCGAAGGAACGCGAAATAGACGATGTTGAGCGCGATCAGCAGCACAACCAGAATGACGAAGAGCACCTTGCCGCTCGCACTGGCCCTAGCCATCTGTGCTGGACGCTCGACTGCTGCTGTTGCCATTTGCTTAACCTTTTCTCTCGTTTACACGTTTACAAGTTTGAACGTTCGAACCTTCAAACGCTAAAGCGCTTTCAGCGTTCGAACGTTCAAACTCTTTTCATGCGTCCGCGTTACCCTGGGTTAGTTGGCCGAGGGGTCACGCGCCGGATTGTCCAGGTCTTCCTGGGTCAGGCCGGCCTTCGTAATGATCTCATCGAAGTTGTCGGTCCACGCCTTCTGCAGCCAGGCAGCATAGTCTTCCGGCGTGATCTTGCCTTCGAGCGCGTCCTTAAGCATGTTCTGCGCTTCCTTGTCCAGGTTCTCGATCGAGAAGCGATGCGGCAGGAACAGGCCATTCTCGACGTTGCCCATCATCTTGACGTTGTCCATCAATTCCTGGTACTCGTCAGGGATGCTGACGTTCTTGACCATGACCGGGCCGGCGGGGCTGTAGCCACCGGGGGTGGTCGGGTCCTTGAGGTCGCCGCTGACGTAGGTCTGGTAACCAGGCTGCGAGAACCAGAACATCAGGAAGTCCACCGCCATTTCGGTCTGCTCGGCGCTCTTGTCGACGATGCTGGCGTACACGCCGGTGGCGGATTCGATGCTGCGCACGTTGGGGAACTTGACCAGCGGGCCAGTCATGGCTGGGTTCTCAAAGGTAGCCCAGTTGAACGGCTGCAGCTTGGTCGTTTCGCTGATACCCAACTGCTCGGCGCGCTCGGCCGTCAGGTTGGTCAGGCTCTTCATGTCGCGGGTCGCGCCACCCAGGGACCACGTGCCGTCGATGATGACAGCCACCTGCTGCTGCAGGAACTGCGAGTACTCGGTCGTGTCCACGAACAGCGAGGGGGAGGCATACTTGGGGTAGATCTTGGCCAGGTTGCGCACCATGTCCGCCATTTCCGGCGTGTCGAACTTGAGCTTGCCGTCGCGGATGGCTGCGTAGTAGCGCGAGTAGTTCTTGTTGTACTTGCCCTCGACCATCACGTCGTTGGCGTCAAACTTGAACTTGCCGTCCACTTCCTCGTCGTAGCAGAAGTCGCCTGGCTGGCAGCGCACGAGGTCGATGGTGTCACGCGCGTACTGGTCCCAGTAGATTTCCGGGATCCACTGATTCAGCTTCCACACGTAGTTCGTGCCGACGCACTTCACATTGCTGATGGTGGACTCGATCTTTTCGCATGCGCTGACCAGTTCGTCCCACGTCGTCGGCGGCTGCACACCGGCCTTTTCGAACATATCCTTGTTGTAGAACCACAGGATGTGCACGGCCTCGGTTGGGAGCATAATGCGCTCGTTGCGCGCGTTGCGCTCCTGCCAGAAACTCCAGTCCACGTCGTCGTTCCACACGTTGCTGGTGTAGGGGTTTTCTTGAAGGACAAACTTATCCAGGTTCACGTAGTTCGCGTATGTCGCCTGGTAGTTGCCGGAAACCAAGTCGGGGCGGACCTTGGATGGCTCACCGGCGGCCAACTGCGTGCCCAACCACTCGGCGTATTGCACACCCGCGGGCGGGCCTTCGACGATCACCTCAACATCGGGCTGCACCTGCTTGTAAGCCGCAACCAGATCCTTGTAGCGGTCACGATCGGCATTGGCGCCGAGCGTGGATATGACCAGTGTTCCCTTGTACATCTTGCGGTCTGCCACGGGGTTCAGACCGGGGATGTTGGCGGTCTCGCCGGCAGGCGCAGCAGTCGCCTCGGCCACCGGTGTTGCTTCCTCAGCCGCAGTTGCCTCCGGAGCAGTCGTGGCGGCGGGTTCCTCTGCCACGGTTGCCTCTGGCGCGGTGGTCGGCTCCGGCGCGGTGGTCGGCGCGGCCGTGGGGGTTGCCTGGCCGCCGCACGCCACTAACAATGCGAGAAGCGATGCAAGCATCCCTACGCGTGTGAGCGTGCGGGACGATGTCATTTTGTTTGACATGTCAGATTACTCCTCCTAAGGGTGGTTCAAATACTAGATCAAATCGGACAGAAGCTCGTACACTGAGGTTGGTTAGACAATGAGATGAAAGTTTGGTTTTGAGACACCTCCTAGGATTCACGTGAACAATAACCTAACCCTCACATAAGAAGGCCGCACTGGCGTCAAGGGTCTTATTGCTCACGTATTTAACCTAAATAATGGTAGATCTTGTGAGATACGAAGCGGGCGACTAACCGTTTTACAATACTACTCCCTGGGCTTGCCCGTCTTCGGCCATGAAACGGACTTTGATCGGACGAACGATATTCCGCGAGTTACGGACAGCGCGGCTCACGTGCGGCGGCGTTAACGAGCGAGGATGAAAACGAGGCATTAGATGACAGTGTCCCGCCAAGCGGTGGCATCTCACACGACTCATACGAACAATTCTGAATTTGCCGAAGAACGCATGGAACTGCGCAAAGAGTACCTACGATTGCTCCTTGCCGCAACCGTTCCTGTGCTCATTATAGCGGTTCTGCGTGCTGCCGCCTGGCGAAATGCGCCGGGGATTTTCTACACCTGGCCTGTGGCTGTCAGCCTCAGCATCGGCCTTTCCATCGCCTATAGCTTGAGCGATCGGCGTCCGCGCATGGCGAGTTGGGCCTACCTCCTGACGCTCATCCTGGCCAACACGCTTGAACTGCACCATTTTCCGGCTGGGCCGGCGCTCTACTTTTATGCCGTCATCGCCGTCGCCGCCGCACTGTTACTGTCGGAGTTCGGCGCCATCGCCATCGACTTGCTGCTGCTCGTCACCCTGGGCGTGGCGGCGTGGGGCTTTGGCCTGGTGGGCGAACTGGTCACGATTCTGCAGGCGGCGCTCCTGATCATCCTGACCGGCTTCGTGTCCTGGCTAGGCACACACCAGCTTTACACCGTGCTGCAGTGGGAGTGGCACAGCACACAACAGGCCATCGAGGAGACGCGCAACGCACAATCACACCGCGCAGAGATGATGCACCTGAACAAGGAACTGGACGGCGCCTATACACGCCTGGAGCGCATGAACCGCATGCTGGTCCTGGCGCGCAAAGAGGCCGAGGAGGCACGCATGCAGAAAGTGCAGTTTGCCAACGCCGTCAGCCATGAATTGCGCAGCCCGCTGAACATGATCATCGGTTTTAGCGACATGATGGTGAACTCGCCTGAGGTGTATGGCGATCAGCCCTGGCCGCCACGGCTGAAGAACCACATCCTGCAGATCTACCAGAGCAGCCAGCACCTCTCACAACTGGTCGACGATGTGCTCGACCTGGCGCGTATCGACGCGTATCGGCTGGCGCTGAACAAGCAGCACATGCCAATCAAGGACGTGATCACAGAAGCGGTCGATATCACGCGCAGCCTGTACGACGCGCGCAACCTTTATCTGAATGTGGACGTGGCGCCCGATCTGCCGGCAGTGCCGTTCGACCGCACGCGCATCCGCCAGGTGCTGTTGAACTTCCTGACCAACGCATTGCGCTTCACCCGGCAGGGCGGCGTCACCGTGCGCGCCTGTTTGAGAGAGGGAGATCAGATCATCGTCAGCGTTACCGACACCGGGGTCGGCATCGCCAGCGAGGATCTGCCCAAGCTGTTCCAGGAGTTCACCCAACTCGGCGGTTCCATCTACCGGCAGGGACAGGGCTTTGGGCTGGGTCTTGCCATCAGCAAACAGCTCGTCGAACTGCACGGCGGCCACGTGTTGGCCGAAAGTGCGCCGGGTAAAGGCAGTACGTTCTCATTCACGTTACCACTCGAACCCAGCATCACGGCCGAGATTGTGCGTGACGCGGCACACGAGGAACACTTTTGGGGGTACCTGGAACAGCAGGCTGTCGAGCGCAAGCCGGTGCTGGTGTGCGCACCCGACTCGACCGCGCGACGCCTGCTCGCCTCGCACCTGATCGCCTACGACGTCACCTGGATCAATACGGAGGACGAGTTGCCGCAGGCCATCGCGACGCAACAGCCGGCCGCCGTCGTGCGCATCGAACAACCGGGGGCAGAGACGCCGCAGGCAGATGCACGTCACGAGTTTGTGCGTAAGCTGCACGGCATCCCGTTGATCAACTGTTCACTCCCCGGCCTGACCCGCAAACCCTGGATCAGCAGTCTCAACGATTACCTGGTCAAGCCGATTTCGCGTCGCAAGCTGTTGGAAGCGCTGCGGCGCTTGTACCCTAATGGCGCACGGGAACCCTCACGCATCCTGATTGTCGAAGATGAGGCAGCCATGCGCGAGTTCCTGACGTTGACCATCAGCAATGCGTACCCGCGCTGCGCCATCCGCAGCGCGGAGTACGGCCAGCACGCGCTGCACTTCACGCGCGAGTTGACACCGGACGTCATTCTGCTGGATTTAACCCTGCCGGACGCCGACGGCCTGGAGCTGGCAGAGCAGTTGCGCACGATGGCCGGTGATGATGTTGTCATCATCGCCGTCACCGCGCGCGACTATCCGGCTGAACACGCAGATGACGAACAGGATGAGATTTCGTGCGCGCGCACCGGGCACTTCAGCCAGCGCGAGTTGGAACGCATGCTGAACGCACTGCTGGAGGCGACGTTGCCCAGCGGCATGCCGGCGCGCGCCGGCTGAAGACGGGCGTTCATAAGAAGCGTTTCAAACGTTATTTCCCCTACCCGATTACCTGGTTGAGGGTCTTCACCAGTTGCGAACGCAGGATGGGTTTCTTGAGGAATGCCGCCGCGCCGAGGGCTGACGCCAGATCGGCCTCATCCAACACGGAACACACGATGACCGGCACATCGCGCACCTGCGGGGTATGGTGCAACCGTTGCAACAGCTCCCACCCATCCATCGCCGGCATCATCACATCAAGCACAATGGCGTCAGGCTCAACCTCAAGCGCGCGGGTGATGGCCTCCTCTGCATTCGTCTCGCCGATCACCTGGTAATCCAGGCCGATGACGTAACTTTGAAACAACTCAACCGCCGCGATCTCGTCGTCAATCACCAGCACCCGGCGCAGACGCGAACCAGAAGGCAGATCAAAGCAGATGTGATGCGCACCCGCAATGGACGGCGCTGTATCGACCTGCAGTTGGAAGTGTAATCCCAACGTGCGCGCCAGCAACTGGCACAGCCGCAGGCCTTCTTCCTCCGAGTCGATGGAAGCCACGCCGGCGCTCAGCACGATCTTGACTACGTCACCTTCGACAGAGGCAGCCAGCGTGACACACTCACCCTGACCCAGGCGCGGAGACAACAAGAGCAGCAACCGTGTGAGCAACTGGCGCAGGATGCCCGGATCGGTACACACGGTCAGATCATCCGGCGTGATATACGCCAATACCTGCGCTTCCTGGATCCTGCCCGCAACGGCCAGGAAGGCGATGACCTCCTCCACCATTTGCGCCAGGCCGAACACACGCGACACCGGGGTGAGCCGCTGAATGGCCTCCTGCGGGGTCGCTGCCGGCTCCGCGGTGGGCGACTCGTGTGCGGCCAATCGCGCCTGCAGCATCTCAGCCAGGATCGCCAGGCCGCGGCTGTGCTCGCGCCGCACCTGCCGCTCGCCGATGGTCAGCTTGTGCTCTATCTCCCACAGGGGTTTGCGCAATACGTAACGATCGTGCAAGATCATATATTGGCGCCACTCAGGCGCGCCTTCGGCGACATCGGGAGCCGGCTTCAGCGCATCGATCAGCTCAACCAACAGGTTGCGCAACTGCATCCCGCGCGACGCAGCTTCCCCTCCCATGACAGGGGTGGGCAACAATTGCGCCAGCGCGCTATCGGCCAACAGCGCCACGTCATTCAAATGTCCCAATGAGTTTTTAAGTTCTTCAATTACCTGTTGCCTGTCCATGCCACATGCCACCGTCTTTATCTTGAAACCTCGCGCCGCAACGCTTACAAAGGGTAATCGCTATAAGCTTTCACCCAACTTCACTGCCTGGAATACCTTCATCCGCATCATCAGCACCAGCAACACCAGCAAGGCAACGACAAAGAGACCACCAAAAAGGGCATATATGGCGAATATATCCGACCAGGCGATCATGACCTGGAACGGGACCGTGCTCACCTCGGACGAGGTGCCCACCTGCATGAACGGGATATACACGCGGCTGGCCAGAACACCCAACGCGGTTCCCACAGCGATGCCCATCCCCAGTAGCAACAATAACTCCCAGCCCAGGAATCCAGCCATTTGGAGCGCGCTGAACCCGATGGCACGCAACACCCCTAGTTCGATCAGCCGGCGGCGGAACGAGAAAACCGAGTAGAGGAAAAATCCCAGCACTGTGAGCAGCGCTGCAGCGACGAAGCCGACCGACAGCATGCCAAACAATCCCTGCCGCTCCGGGCGCCCTTGTTCGTACTCGATCTGTGCCTTGACCGATTCGTAGCGCACCAGGTTGAACCCTTTATCATTTAAACCTTGTGCGATCAGTGGCACACTGCCGCTATCGTCCAACTTGAGCCACACGCGATAAGGCGCCTGCCATCCTGCCATCTCAAACAGGTAATCCAGATTGCCCACGAACACCAACCCCTCATTTGGCTTCTTAGGGTTGGGATACCAGCCTGGCCATAGCCGGAAGGTACCGACCACACGCATCTTCAGCTCTGCCGACCCTTCGCCCACGCTGACGCGGCCGATGATCGGGTCGCCGATGCGCAACCCGTATTGCGACATGAGCGGTTCGGGGATTAGCACGCCATCGGAGGCCACGGCCAGCGCATTCATGAGTGTGCCTAGTGGGGCACTAGCGAAGTCACTGCGCCAGTACGACACACGCCCGTAGTCAAGCCGATCCACACCGACGAAGTCTCCACGCAGGTTATTGCCGCTCAGGCGAATATGCACCGGGTAACGCCCGATGCGCGCCGCCGCAAGCACGCCGTC
>JAMDDR010000142.1 GCA_023488685.1 Chloroflexota bacterium
TCGGGAGAATGGAGACATCGAGCATAATGCTCTGATCTACCACGCTTGCCTTGGTTCTGCATATGCAGCCGGGCCGTTCATGGCAACTCGTTATGCTTCATCACAATGGCGGGAGAACCACTTTGGCCGTAATTTGACACCCGCATGCACCCGCGGGTCTCGCGGAGCGCTCCCGCCCCTGTGCCCTTACCGCAACTGGCTGCTCGTCTGCCGAAGTCCGCCTGGGTTCGCCGCACGGTACGAGAGAGCAGCAAGGGCCCGGTGGTTGCGGAGTTCGCGGCGTTGCGCGTCACGCCCGTACGGGACACGCTCCCCGGACCGCGGGGGTGGGCGCTGTTTCAACGCACGCTCGGGCCTCAGGGCGAGGAGAAGTACTTTCTGAGCAATGCGCCAACGACCTGTCCCCTCGATGACTTGATCCGTGTTAGCACCATGCGGTGGCCCATCGAAACCGCGCTCGAAGAGGGCAAGGGCGAAGCGGGCATGGACCACTATGAAACCCGTACCTGGCAAGGCTGGCATCACCACATGACCCACTCTATGTTGGCGCACCTGTTCCTCATGCGGCTGTGCTTGATTTGGCAAAAAAAGTCCTGCGCTCACGATGCCGCAAGCGCACGCCCTGATCGCTCAAGCTATCGAAGACCAGGTGCGCCCGATCCGCGACGTATTTGCCATCCTGCACTATCGGCAGTGTCGCAATCGTGCGGCTTATCTGTCACATCGCAAGCGAGCGCTTAACCAGCTTCGCAAGAAGCGTTTGGCTTCGCCTAAACGCGAAGTGTCGTAGTAATGCAAAGTGTCGTTGTAGTGTTAAGCTTTATCGCCTGAGTGTGCTTTTTCAATCCCTGTCAAGGGACTTTGTAATGGCCGTACACCTGAACTGTTACAGCAAGATCGATACTGTAAGAACTGTAGTATACTGACTCGCAGTCAATTTAATATACAGCCTTCGGGGTCGGGTGAGGCAATTGCAACGAAGCACGAAGCATATTGTCAATTCCCAATCGGTGGTACAGCCCACGAGTTGGCGAAAGTCAGCATGACTCGGTGTAATTCCGGGGCCGACCGTACAGTCGGGATGAAAGAAGGTCAACAGTAAACCGCTTCGACTCAGGTCGTAGTTGGGCCGCGTTTGTTGATTCCAGCGCCCCGAACATAACAATGTTCGGGGCGCTGTTGGTTAACGCGAAGATCGCGCCAACACGTCGTATAGGTGTGTTTTGCTTTGCCCACCCCGAGGTTATCCAAAGGGTGGTTTTTGTGTTCATTGATGATCCGGTTAATCTGAGCTATATGCAGCGGGCGTTGGCGCTTGCCCGCCGCGCCGAGGGGCGCACCAGTCCGAATCCGCTCGTCGGCGCTGTCATTGTCAGGAACGGACGCATCGTAGGCGAAGGTTATCATAGGCGCGCCGGTGCACCGCATGCCGAGATAGAGGCGTTGAGGCAGGCAGGTCAGGCGGCGCGAGGGGCAACAATTTATGTGACGCTTGAGCCTTGCGCCCATCATGGACGGACGCCTCCTTGCACGGATGCACTCGTTGCGGCTGGCGTGAGCGAAGTCTTTTATGCCACGAATGACTTGAATCCCATGGTGCACGGGCGAGGGAAGACACAGCTCCTCGCAGCGGGCATTGCTGTACATGAGGGTCCATGCCAGGTCGAAGCCTATGAACTGAATCGCCCCTTTTTCAAGCACGTAATCACAGCTTTACCCTATGTGACCGCCAAGTTTGCGATGAGCCTGGATGGAAAGATCGCTACGCGGACGGGTGATTCACGCTGGATTACAAATGACCGTTCCCGGCGCTACGCTCATGAAATGCGTAATGTGACGGACTGCATCCTCGTCGGTGCTGGAACCGTTATCGCAGATGATCCTCGCCTTACCACACGCATATCAACAGCTTCGGGAATCTCTGATGACAAACTGCCCGCAGAAATACACCATCCATTGCGGATTGTTGTCGATAGCCGCGGGCGTATTCCACTCACAGCAAAGGTTTTTGACCCCATGTTGCCGGGCCAAACTGTTTTAGCAACAACGGCCGCAATTCAACCCGCTTATTGTTCGGCGCTAAGCCGGCAGGGTGTGAATATCTGGAAACTTCCTGCCGCCGAAAACGGCAAGGTGAGCCTGATGGCGCTTTTGGCGGAGATTGGGCGGCGTGGCATGCTGACGCTGCTGGTCGAAGGGGGCAGTGAGCTTTTGGGTGCATTTTTCACACAGCGGCTTATAGACCGCGTTTGTGCGTTTATCGCTCCCATGATTATTGGTGGGGCGCAGGCGCCCGGCCCGGTAGGCGGAACGGGGATAGCTCTCCTGGCGGAAGCGATTCGTCTTTCCCTTGTACGGGTGGAACGCTTGGATGACAACATATGTCTTGAAGCATTAATAAACACGGATGTCACATCATTTATACGCAAGGAGTAACAAGGATGTTTACTGGAATCGTTGAGGAAATAGGAAAGGTCCGGGTGCTGGAACAGGTAGAGGGCGGCTGGTCTCTTACTATCCTGGCCAGTACGGTATTGGAATGTCTTCGCCTGGGCAACAGCATTGCCGTCAATGGTACATGCCTGACGCTTACAAACTTGACAGCCAACTCATTGACCGTTGGCCTTTCACCGGAAACGCTGCGGCGGACCAACCTGGGCGATCTGAAGGCTGGCGATGGCGTGAACCTGGAACGTTCAATGGTTTCCAACGGACGGATCGATGGACATTTCGTCCAGGGACACGTGGATGGGACGGGTATGGTGCGCGACTTTCAGCCTGAAGGCGATTCACTGTGGGTCACGATTGAAGCTGCGCCCGAACTGCTGCGGTACATTGTCCCAAAGGGCTATATCGCTGTAGACGGCGCCAGCCTGACGGCAGTTGAGGTTCTGCCGGATGTCTTCACCTTTATGCTCATCGCCTATACGCAGCAGCACGTTGTATTACCAGGGCGTCCGATTGGCAGCCGGGTCAATCTTGAGGTCGATATTCTGGGCAAGTACGTGGAAAAATTTCTTGGAGGAGGTAAATATGCCCTTATCAACCATTGAAGAAGCGATTGCCGACTTCCGCGCAGGCAAGTTTGTAATTGTTACAGACAATGACGATCGGGAAAATGAAGGTGATCTCGTCATTGCGGCGGAATTCGCTACGCCGGAAGCGATCAATTTCATGGCGCGCGAAGCATGCGGGCTGATTTGCCTGCCAATGACGAGTGCACGGCTGGATGTGCTGAACATACCGCTGATGGTGCCGCCCGCCTCAAGCGCAACACGCTTTGGCACAGCGTTCACTGTTTCCGTCGAAGCGCGGCACGGCGTCACAACAGGTATTTCTGCCTATGACCGAGCGCAGACGATCGGCATGATGATTGATCCAGCAACTCGTAAAGAAGACATCGCTTGCCCAGGTCACGTTTTCCCATTGCGGGCTGCCCAAAATGGCGTGCTGGAGCGCGCCGGGCATACGGAGGCGTCGGTAGACCTGGCTCGACTAGCGGGCTTATACCCGGCGGCGGTCATTTGTGAGATCATGAGCGAAGACGGCCGCATGGCGCGGTTTCCGGAACTGCAAACCTTTTCTGCCAGTCACGGATTAAAGATAATCACCATCAGTGATCTGATTGCTTATCGGCGCCAGCATGATCAGATCGTTAATCGCCAGATCGAAACGATCCTGCCCACTAATCTGGGCGAGTTCCGCACCATCGCTTATGAGGACAGCCTGAATGGAGCGCTGCATCTGGCGCTCGTGTTAGGTGATATGCGTGGACGTGCCCCGCTGGTCCGCTTGCACTCTGAGTGCCTGACCGGTGATGCACTCGGGTCGGAGCGCTGCGATTGCGGAGCCCAATTGCAGGAAGCTAAGCGCCGAATTGCAGCCGCAGGGTTTGGCGTCATTCTCTATCTGCGTCAGGAAGGACGGGGTATTGGCCTGCTCAACAAGCTGCGGGCCTACGCATTACAGGATCAGGGTCTGGATACCGTCGAGGCAAACCATCAGCTTGGATTCCCTGCTGACCTGCGGCATTACGGCTGCGCCGCACAAATTCTACGCGACCTCGGACTGCTCCGTATCCGTCTGCTGACAAACAATCCGTGCAAGGTTGAGAGCTTGCAGCAACATGGGATTACTGTCGTGGAGCAGGTGCCCTTGATCATCCCGCCAACGCCAGGCAGCAAGCGTTATCTGAGGACCAAGCGCGAAAAAATGGGACATCTGCTGCCAAATGCGCAGGATGCCAAATAAAGGACGACGAAAAATGGGTAAAAACTACGAGGGTGATTTCATTGGAACTGGTTTAAAGTTTTGCATCGTCATTTCCCGCTTTAACGACTTTGTTGGGAAGGATCTATTGCGTGGCGCGCAGGATACCTTGCAACGCCATGGCGTTTCACCCGACGCTATTGATGTAGCCTGGGTGCCAGGAGCGTTTGAGATACCCCTGGCGGCTAAATGCATCGCAGAAAGCCGGCGCTATCAGGCGATTATCTGTCTTGGGGTTGTTATTCGCGGCGCAACCGCTCACTTTGAGCATGTTGCCGGCCAAGTTGCCAGCGGTATCGCTACAACCGCCCTGGATACGGCAATTCCGATTCTCTTTGGCGTACTGACTACCGAAACGATTGAGCAAGCCATCGAACGCGCCGGCACAAAATCTGGCAATAAAGGCGCAGATGCGGCGATGGCAGCCCTTGAAATGGTCAACTTGTTGCAGGCCATAAAGGCTGACCGCTGCTGATGCGTAAGTTCACATATAAAAGCGATGATACTACCGATATTATGGTGAGTTCGTCAATAGCGTGCCCCAGTGAGGGGGTGCGCCCACATATCCAGGAATTGCTCGACCGCGCGCTCGCTGGCGATTGCCTTTCACAAGATGATGCTTACACGCTAATCCAGGTTCAGGAAACCGAGCTCCCTGTGCTGTGCGGCGTGGCTGCCGCCCTGTGCAACCGGCACAAGAGCCGCACCATCACATATTCGCGCAAAGTGTTTATCCCACTGACCACGCTCTGTCGCGATAAGTGTGGGTACTGCACTTTTGTAAAATCTCCGGGGGACCCGGCCGCGCGTACTCTTACACCGGACGAAGTCCTGTCCATTGCTGAGTCCGGTCGCCGGGCAGGCTGCAAAGAAGCGCTATTCAGCCTTGGTGAACGCCCCGAACTCCAGCATTCATTGGCGCGTGAACACCTGCGGCTGCTGGGTTATCCAACCATGCTGGCTTACTTGCGTGCCATGTGTGAACTGGTACTCACAAAAACTGGTCTGCTGCCGCACGCAAACCCCGGCACACTGTCGAGGGAGGAGATTGCAGACCTCCGCGATACGAACGTAAGCATGGGCATGATGCTGGAGAGTACGAGTGTCCGGCTGACTGAGCGCGGCCAGGCTCACTTTGGCTGTCCGGACAAGTTGCCAAGTGTCCGGCTGGCGACGTTACGCGCGGCCGGCGAGTTGGCTGTCCCTTTCACCACTGGAATCTTGATCGGCATCGGCGAAACCCGCATGGAGCGCATCGACTCACTCTGCGCTATTCGTGATATCCAGGCCGAGTACGGTCACATTCAAGAAGTCATCGTGCAGAATTTTCGCGCCAAACCCGGCACGCGCATGGTCAACTGCGCCGAACCGAGCATGAGAGAAATGGTGCGCACCCTGGCCGTTGCACGACTCATTCTCGGCGCTGCAATGAACTTGCAGGCACCGCCTAATCTGACGCCCGGCGAATATGGCGCCTTTCTAAGCGCCGGGATCAACGATTGGGGCGGCGTCTCACCTGTCACCCCTGATCACATCAACCCTGAGGCTGCGTGGCCTAAGGTTGTCGAATTGCGGCAGGTCACCGCTCAACGGGGTTATACCTTGCGTGAGCGATTGGCTATCTATCCTGACTATGTTCGTAACCCCACGCGCTGGCTGGCTGAAAGTCTGCGCCCGCGCGTGGCGGCGTGGATTGATTCTGAAGGTCTCGTCAAATCGGAGGCGACTCAATGGTGAACGGCAATGGTATGCTCAATGGCTTACTTTCCGGGCTTAATCCAGCGGTGGCTCGCATTCTTGACCGCGCGCTGGAGGAACGAGAGATCGCCGTCGAAGAGGCTGAAATACTTTTCGAGCTTACTGGTCGGGAACTATTCGGGCTGATGCTTGTGGCCGATGAACTGCGCCGGCGCGCCGTTGGTGAGATAGTGACTTATGTCACCGTCCGTAATATCAACTTTACCAATATCTGCTACACCGGTTGCCGCTTCTGCGCTTTTGCCAGGCATTTGGGAGACACCGATGCCCAGTGGATGTCGCTTGATGAAGTAGCTGACCGGGCCGAAGAGGGTTGGCGTGCCGGGGCTACTGAGGTGTGCATGCAGGGCGGACTGCATCCTAAGATGGAAGGATACCATTACCGTGAACTGATTTTAGCCATCAAAGCCCGTGTGCCTGAAATGCATATTCACGCCTTTTCGCCATTTGAAATCCAGTACGGGGCGCAACGAAGCGGGTTAAGCCATGCCGATTTTCTGAAAATGCTTAAAGATGCCGGCCTCGGCTCTATTCCCGGGACAGCGGCAGAAATCCTGGATAGTGAAATTCGGCAGCGCTTAACCAGAAACAAGCTCAGCGCCGAGCAATGGGTGGAGATCGTCACCACTGCGCATCGGCTGGGCATCCGCTCAACTTCGACGATCATGTACGGTCACATCGATACGCCACGTCAATGGGCCGCGCACCTGGCATTGCTCCGAGACATTCAGCGTGATACTGGCGGATTCACCGAGTTCGTTCCGCTGGGCTTCATTCATCACAACGCCCCGATTTACCTGGATGGCGATGCCCGCCCTGGCCCAACTGGTCTCGAAGACCTGCGCATGCATGCTGTTGCCCGTATCATGCTGCACAACTTCATCCCGAACATTCAGGTTTCGTGGGTGAAACTGGGTCCCAAGTTTGCTCAGATGTGTTTGAACGCCGGGGCCAACGACTTCGGCGGGACACTCATGAACGAGACGATTTCACGCTCGGCTGGTTCACCTTATGGCGAGTATATGCCGCCCGAGGAATTCCAACGGTTGGTCCGGGACTTGGGTCGGATTCCCGCGCAACGCAGCACGGCGTATAAGTTGCTGAAGGTGTTTGATCCGGTAATCTCCTAGCAGGTTGTTGAAGAGAAACCGGCTGGCGCTATGTTCTGGCCAGTGGTGAGGATTTTAACAATAACATCTCTCTAACAGTCCCGCTGAGCGAGGTGGGGCATTCGTTCTGGATACGATAGTATGGCTGAAACTTTCTCTGACGCCGAGCGTGACACTGTGCACCGTTTAATCCGAACTCGCCGAGATATTCGACATTTCTCTGCAATGCCAGTGCCAACAGATATCCTGATACGCATGTTGGAAGCCGCCCATCAAGCGCCTTCTGTAGGCTTCATGCAGCCCTGGAATTTTATACTTGTAAGTTCTTTGGAAATTCGCCGGCAAATAAAAGCCTCTTTTGAGTCTACCAATGCAGTTGAGTTGAACAAACTGAACGATATGGACAGGCAAAATCTGTATCGACAACTCAAGCTTGAGGGAATTCTTGAATCGCCACTCAACATCGCCGTTACCTGTGATCGCCGCCGGGATGCCCCATTTGTTTTGGGAAGAGCACCCATGCCTGACACTGATGTGTATAGTACCTGTCTGGCAATTCAAAACATGTGGTTGGCCGGGCGAGTGGAAGGCATTGGGCTAGGGTGGATCAGCCTGATTGATCATGCAGCAACGGGGAAAATACTCCACCTCCCAGAAGGGGTAAAGCTCGTCGCTTATCTCTGTGTTGGGTATCCTGTGGAATTTAGAGCCAAGCCACTCCTCGAAGAAGTGGGTTGGAAATCCCGGCTTAGTCTTAATGCCTTAGTTTATCAAGATACCTGGGGGACACCCGCCCAAGTCTTGATACCATGAAAATCACTTGGCCTCTGACCCATTGGCGGCCAACAGAGCGACTTTCGCTCCAGCGACCTGCGCTTCCAAATCATGAAACACCAGATATACCTAGCATTAGGCACAAACCTCGGCGACAAACTGCACAACCTGACCGAAGCCCTACGCCATTTACAGGCATCGGTTACTCTGAACGGCGTTTCATCATGTTATGACACACCGCCCTGGGGTATTACCGATCAGCCACGCTTCCTGAATATGGCCTGTAGTGGAGCAACCGCCCTTACCCCACAGGAACTTCTGGCCTTCCTCAAAGATATCGAGGCGAGCATGGGTCGCCATAAAGAGATTCGCAATGGCCCGCGCGTCATCGACATCGACATTCTTTTCTATGATGATTGTGTGCTCCATGAGGAAAGGTTGACAATTCCTCATCCGCGCCTGCATGAGCGCGCATTTGTTCTGGTACCCCTGGCGGATATTGCAGGGGATGTTGTGCATCCTCTGACCAAAAAGACCGTTGCAGAAATGCTAAAAACGGTTGATCTTCAGGACATAGAACGACTGCCGCTTGACCTGTCCAGCTTTATCGCTTGAGGATGTATGGCTACTTATAAAGCGCCTTCAATGATGCTGGGTTCAGCGCTATTTGAGTGGGGCCGCCAAACTTATGTTATGGGGATTGTTAATGTAACTCCAGACTCGTTTTCAGGTGACGGTTTGCTGCGTGAGCCAGGTGATCCGGTTGCAACGGCCGTGGCACAAGCGAAAGCTCAGGTCGCAGCAGGGGCTCACCTGATTGACGTGGGCGGTGAGTCGACTCGCCCTGGCAGTGTACTCGTTTCACAAGAAGAAGAATTGCAACGGGTCATTCCCGTGATCCGGGCGCTGGTGCATGAGATCAGTATACCTATCTCGATTGACACCTGCAAATCCGCAGTGGCTCAACAAGCTGTCGAGGCAGGTGCATTGCTGGTCAACGACGTGTGGGGATTGCAATTGGCTCCCGACATAGCGCAGGTTATAGCTAAGTACAAAGTTGGTGTCGTCTTAATGCACAACCGCAGTATGCCTGATTATGCAGTCCAGGAAGGGCGTTTAGGCGGCCATTACGTCGGCGTAGAATACGGCGATCTGATGAGCGACATCATGCGCGAATTGGAGAAATCGTTGGACTTGGCCCACAAAGCTCATATACCAATGGAAAAGATCATCATTGATCCAGGGTTCGGTTTCGGTAAAACAGTGCAGCAGAACATAGAGCTTTTAGACCGATTAGGCGAATTACAGCAATTGGGCTATCCAATTCTTGTTGGTCCATCGCGCAAATCATTTATCGGTCATGTCCTCAAATTACCTCCTGAGCAGCGCCTGGAAGGGACGGCAGCAGCGGTCACACTGGCAATTGATCGCGGCGCAGACATCGTGCGTGTGCATGATGTAGCGGCGATGAGCCGCGTTGTGCGCCTGACAGACGCTGTAATACGCAATCGAAAGCCAGGACACTAACGGGCAGCGCCCAGTTCATACACACCGCGCTTAACCGAGCAACCCCCCAGCGCTTCACTGGCTGCGCTCATCGGGTACCCGGCGTTGGGTGATGCCGTTTTGCGCGCGTCCTACCCCTTCGCACGCCGTGTGCGTAAAAACGACTTCGCCCGCGAACCGCCGGCGCAGCCACGTGATGGCGTCGAGCGCGGCGAAGTCAGTGTCAAACACGATACCGACGATTGACCCGCTGTGAGCGCGCACCGGCCCGTAGGCGTGCAACGCCTGAGCCCAACCCATTGCCTGTTCAACCAGGCGGGACGCTGCCACCTGCTGGTAGGCACTGGCGCTCAGCCGTGCCGCCGCGCCGATGCACTCAGCGCTACGACAGCGCAATCCTTCGACCATCAACGCCAGTGATTCCCGTGTCTGCGGCTCGAGCGCCCTCACCCTCTGCAGGTCAAGCTTGCGGTTAAAGATCACCGTGTCCACCGACTCGCCGGGATCAAGAATGACCAGGGGCAGGCACACTCCCTCCCCAAGCGGCTGGTGCCATTTACCGGAACGATAGGCAAACAACGACCAGCCGGGGAACATGATACCGTCGGACGGCTCGATTTCGCACGCCAGCCGGCCGAGCTGCTCGGGCGACAGCTCAGCGCCCAACGCAGCCGCCATCGCCACACTGACGCCGACGATGTCCGCAGTGCTGGAGGCGTACCCGCGCCCGCGCGGCAGCGGGTTGAGGATATCCACCCTGGCGCCGGCATGAGCTTGCCCCAGCAGTGCACGCACGCGCTCCAGTGCACACGCGGCCTTCGTGCAGCCAGCGGGCAGGCACACACTCCCATCGGCGCTGCGCGTGAGCCTAACCTCGATGCGCTGGTCAATAGGACACGACACCAGGACGGCCTCGCCGTCCAGCCAGCCTTGCACCCATTCACCACATGTGCCCGCCACCCGCACCGTCACTGGCAGCACGGCGCCTCCCGGCAGAAACCGATAAAGCGCGTCGCCATCTCTGGCGCAGCCAGGAAGTGGGTATGCACGTAGGTGGCCCACAGGTTGCCTACACAGGCGCCATCGAATTGGGGCGGTCCGGCCTGACCACCTTTCGGCTGCAGCAGGAACGCGGCAGGCAACGTCGCCGGTCGGTCCTGCCATACGGAATAGTGGAACTCGTGGCCTCGCACACATTTGCCCGCGGCAAGTACCGGGCCACTGTGAGCGGCCTGAGCCAGCCGGTAGCCCATGGTCAGTTTCGCGGTCATGGCGCTGCGGCCAGGCAGCAGCCCCACCATTGGCCAGGCGGCGCCGTCACGCTGCACCAGCGCTTCGGTCAGATACATCAGCCCACCGCACTCGGCCAGCATGGGCATGCCTTCATCGCGGCGGCTCG
>JAMDDR010000514.1:0-10376 GCA_023488685.1 Chloroflexota bacterium
GGTCCAAATCAGCCGTCCATTTTCGGCGTTTATCACTCGCTTGTGGGGGAGACAAGGAGAATGCGCAATGTCGTTATATGCACGAGAGATGTTGAAAGAAACATCCGGTTCTTCGAGCGTCCCCTTACGAGCCTACCTGGCACGCACTGCCGCCATGCAGATGCCCGGCCTGTTGCCAATAGCACCCCGTTATATTGAACGGACCGTTGTGCAAATCGCCGAAGCCCCTGGATTTGGCCCAAACGATACGCCAGGCATCAAAGATGATCCTCAATTACTGATCGATGTCGTCATGCGACGGCGAAAATGGATGCTCCTGGGCGAAACGGGCATGGGCAAAACCAGCAGTCTGCTGCATATTGCCCGCACCATGGCGGAACGGGCATTGACCATGCCGCGCAACGCCCTTATTCCCATCTATGTTGAGTTAAAGCACTACTGTGGTGAAACAACCCTCGCACAGTTGCTTGTCGCGGCCTTGCGCACCTTTTCTGTCCACGCGCCGGCCGAGACCCAACTGCTCAGTGATGCTGGGGCTCACATCGTCTATGCGGGTCTCGCTCAACCCGATACACGTTTTCTCATCCTCCTGGATGGCCTGGACGAGATACGGCCCGAACACCAAGACCGTTTTCAGAGCATCCTCAACACAGTGCTCAACTCACGCCATCACGTCATCATCGGCACGGGCGATGACGGGCTGGACGACATGTCGCGCGGCGATATGCCCATTTTCACCCTGGAGCCGTTCGGCTTCCAGGAGATTCGCACTTTTCTGGACCACACACTCCCGGGGGATGGTGACTGCTTTTACAACCGTCACTTGTTACGTAACAGGCGATTAGCCGCGTTAGCAGTCAACCCGCTCATGTTATCGCTGATGAGCGCCCTGATGCAGAGCCGGCCCAACACACACCTGTCAACCAGCAACGCCAGGCTATTTCACCAATACATCATGCAGGTCATTCGCGGCGCGGCTGATGAGAAACTGCGCATGGGCGTATCGCCCAGGGCCACGCTCAGCCTGCTGGGTCGTATCGGGTTCGAGATGCAAGAGCGCCAGTGCGTGATCGCAAACGTCGATATCGTGCGAGAGTGGCGGGGCATTCCAGCAGGGAATCGGCTCGATGCTTCACTCAACCAGGCCATGCGGTGGGGCTTGCTCAAACCAGGCGTGGAACACGCGGTCGAATTCGCGCACCCCTTCTTCCTGCAATACTTCGCGGCGCTACAACTGCACGCGGAACTGCACCGCGGCGCGGATTATGCGCGCCTCATCGGCAGCCGGCTTCTGAATAAGCGCTGGGCAAATGCCATCGCCCTGCTGGCAGGCGTCATGGATCAAGCCAGCGGACTGATCCGCTGGCTTGCTGGCGCCCTACGCTGCCCTGAGCGTGAAATCAGTGCCATCAGCCCGGAGATCAGGGAACCGGCCACACCTCCACGTGCGCAAGCCGATCTACTACGAGAGTGGGGCGAACGCCTGCGCGACAGCGTCGCGCGCGTATTGGCACAAGTGGGGCCGCCAGCCGTCGACGAGCTGGTCGCGGTCCTCGGCGATGAAGACCCCAACGCACGTTGGCGCGCAGTCGAAGTGCTGGGGCGTATCGGCAACTCAACGGTTGCAGCTTCGCTGATGCTCTCCTTACGCGATTCCAACCTGTGGGTGCGCAAGAGTGCCGTCAACGCTCTTGGGCAAGTGGGCGACCCTTGTGCGATCGAGCCACTTACTGCGCTGTCACGCAACCCAAGCGAATATTACCTGCGCCAGGATGCGGACGCTGCGCTGGTTCGCCTGAGCAGGCCGGCCGCCAAGCCCACGAACAGAATCCTTGAGGCGGTAAACGCCGGCGCTCAGATGGATGTTGATTTCGTGGAGGACCTGGAACGAATTGGCGGCACACGCTACCCACCTCAGCACGCATCGGCTTAGCAGGGCGGCTTGCAAGGACGAGGCTTGTGGTTGAACATCGGCTCGGGCTGACAGGCCCGGCGGGGTGCCGGCGCCGGCAGTGCTGAGTGCCCAGTGCTGAGTGCTCAGGCGCGAGGGGATTGGCGGCACCAACGGATGTCAGGGGATTTTGACAACTGACAACCTGACAACTGAACGCTCACACTGCCACCACGGGATCGAGCAGTGGACAGATCCATTGCTCAACCATCGTCAATAGCAGGCGGCTGTCTCTCTCCTTTTGCTCCAAGCGCCCGTCCTCGGGGGCGTCTTCTTGGTGACAACGCGGTCTCTTGGCGACCACGCGGTCGGGGACATGCACCGGCACGCTGAGGTCTAGCCGGTGTCGCCATCCGCCTGAAGGCTCGACTTCCCAGTCGCTGTCCGCTCCCAGCCACAACGCCCCGAGACGGGGCTATCAGCAGGTGGAGGGGTGGGACACCGTCTCCATAACGATGCCCCAAGATGAGGCTGGGAGCAATAGATGCTACGCTGCAATATGCGCTACGGTCCAGTCGCGTCACGAGATGCCATAACAGGGACATCAGCCACCTTTCACAAACATTATTCAATAGTTAAGCATAGTTTAATTTCATTCTTATCCATCTTGCTAAATTGGTGTTAAGAGTTAAAATTAAAACAGCGTGGGGGACATATGATCCTAATCACAGGCGGCAACGGGTACGTTGCCCAATACACATTACAGCAGCTCACACATAACACAAATGGGAATGTCCTCGCACTGGTGAGAAGTCAAGAGCACTTTAACAAAATCCGTAAGCTTGGCGCAACGCCAATCCAAGGTGATGTTGTTGACCCACCCTCTCTAGATGCTGCCTTCAAAGACGTCGATCAGGTCATCCATCTGGCTGCTGTGAATCGCGACCGCGGCCGTAGCACCATGCAGGCGGTAAACGCGCAAGGCACCATAAATGTCGTCGATGCAGCCAAACGCGCAGGTGTGCAGCACATCGTCACCGTCGTGGGATTGGGCGCAGACGCAAACAAGCCCTATCCTTTAGCAAGAACACAAGGCCTCGGTGTTGACTACCTGATGCGAAGTGGCATCCCTTATACGATATTGGAGGCATCGGTCATCTTTGGCGCAGGTGACGAGTTTATTAATACGCTGGCAGGCCTGGCACGCATTCCACCGTTTATGGTGGTTCCTGGCGATGGCAGGTCCCGTTTCCAGCCGATTGCCGCACAAGATGTGGCGGCGTGCGCCGTTCGTGCGTTGAGCTTACCTGGCGCCAGAAACCGCCGGCTTCAAATCGGCGGCGATCAGGTCCTGACGCTTGAAAGCATCATCGACACCATCCTGACAGAGCTGAAACTCAGGCGCGTGAAAGTACACGTTCCTGTGCCGGTGCTGAAAGTGGCCGTGTTGGCGATGGACAAATTGCTGCCCAAGGCGCCCATCACCCTCAGCCTGCTCGCACAGTTGGGTGTTGATAACATCGCTATTGACAATGCGACAGAATCGGTCTTTGGGATCAAGCCGCTTCATTTGAGCGAGGGCATCGGTTATGCGCGAGAGATGCGGTTGGGGGTCCTTATCAAGCGTTCTTTAGGATTGGCGAACTATCGCTGAAGAGATTGAAACGAATCCATTTACTGGTATGATATCGACGTGTATCCGGCCTGTTCATCCACCGCAATGGATTGCCAAAAACTGAAGGAAGCATCAACGTAGTCGAACTTGAACTTGTCGTAGAGATATGGCAGTCTTTGAAAGGTCGTTTGTGGTACACACGCGGTTAGAAACGGTTTGGAAGTTTCATAGTGATCCCGTTGCACTAACGCGAGTCACGCCCTGGCCGATCCATGTGCGTATTCGCGCGTATTTTGATAAAAGCCATGTTCACCGCTCGCGCACGTGCGACCAAGGCATGCCTTGAAGGCCGGACTCAATCCGATATTGGCACGAACGCTCATACTGCCACATCGGCCTGAGGGCGAGCGGTTTCATTCTTGTTGCTAGTCAACGGCTCTTCCCGTCGGCTTGTATGTGTTGGTAGAAATTCATACGTGATGTATCGTGACGAGTGAAGGGCCTGTACTAGACCGGAGCCTGATGGTCCCCCCCCCCACCCATCAGGCTCCGGTATTCTGCGCCAGGAGCGGGGGTGGGCGTGTGTCAAGCGTATCAAATAAAAACCCGGCATCTGACGCCGCAGAGCTTTGTCAGGTGCCGGGTTCCACAACGAATCCGGGTTGGGGATGATCCGCTTACATGGTCGGCGTCATCCGAGGCTTGCCAAAAAGCGCCGCACCGATCAAGCCACCAATCGCGCCAAAGATGGAAAAGAAGATCAGGCTGAAGAGCAGGCCGATCAGAGAAAAGCCACCTGCGCCAATCTGCTGGATGATCTCGCGCGTCTGCGGATCGGCCTGAGCGGCGATTTGCTCCAACTGCGCCGCCGCAGAGCCGCCCAAAGCCAGCCCAGCGATCGAGCTGATCAGCGCGCCGATCACGCCGGCGATGAGGCCGATGAGGGCGCCCTGGCCAGTCGACACCAACGCGGACGGGCCTTCGTTGCGCTTGTACAGCCACACCGCGAAGATGGCGCCACCCCATACCCAACCACACAGCAAGCAGTTCACTAAACTGAGCACTGGCACGGTGGAGAGCACACCAATCGCTATGCCAGCAATACCGGCAGCAATGAGTAGATTACGGCTGTTCATATGATTTGATTACCCTTTAAGACCAACATGCCACCACGTGCGGGTGATTACTGCGACATGACAGCAGCGCCTACGAAAATCGCCGCAAAAATCGCGCCCAGGATGAGCCCTACCACAATGAACACGATCACATACGCGATGATGGCGGAAAGGATTGCCTTGGTCGTGTCAAATTCGGCGGCTTCGCGGATCGCAATGACGTTTGCCACCACTTGCAGAATCCAGCCGATGAACCCGAGGACAGGAATGGCACTGAGGATCTGGAAGACATACGTATAGCCTGTCACACGCATCATCTCTGACGTGTCGGTCTTGCCCTGAAAGAACGTCTTGGCAACGAACGCCAGCAACCAGCTACCGAGCGCCCAGACGATTAAAGCACTTAAGACTTTGTAGATCAGATTGCCGAGGATTCCACCATACGCGCTGGAATCAATCAGGCCGCTGATCACACCAGCGACGACCGCGACCACCACCACGATGAGCGCGGCGGAGCCAGTTGCAGTCGTGTCGTCCGCGATCTCACGGTATACGGGAGTCTTGAAGGTCACAACGCCAATCAACCGGTCGGTGATCGAACCCGAACTTTGTGCCTGCGTCTGCATTTCGGTCCTCCTGAGAATGAATGTAGGAATGGATATACCTGTGCGACTGGCCCGGATAAAGGGGTGATGGGTTTGCATGGTCGCACCATCGACAAGACTATTCTATTCCATTTCTGTCCGTGTGGATGGGCAAAAAATGCCACGAAATGCAGATCACATTTACAGCGGTCGTATGAACAGCCACACCGACACGACCAGGCCCGCCACGACGACAAACCCACGCACGATTCTCTGATCCACACGTTTGGCCAGGCGCGCCCCGCCATAACCGCCGATGATGGCGCCAACCGCCATCAAAATAGCCAGGGGCCATACGATCTTGCCCTGGATGATGAAGTAGATCAGGGCAATGCCGTTGATGACGGCAGCCAGCACCGTCTTGACCGCATTCATACGATGAATGTTGTGCAGGCCCATGATGCTGAGCGACGCCAACATCAGGATGCCAATCCCCGCGCCGAAGTATCCGCCGTACGTGGCGACCATCAACTGGAACAGAACGCCCCACACATTACCCACCCACGAGACGGGTTGATCGCCGTTGCCGTTCTGCTTCGTCAACCGGTTCATCAAGCCCCGCCCCGCGAACAGCAGCGTGGCGAAGAGAACCAGGAATGGCACGATCTTGCCGAAGACCTCCGGCGCCGCGACGAGTGCTATCGCGCCGAGCAGGCCACCGATCAGACTGGTGGGGATCAGCGTGATCAACAAGCGCCGCTGGTGAGGCAATTCCTCCCTGTAAGCGATGGCGCTGCTGATTGAACCGGGCAGGAGCGCAGCGGTGTTGGTGGCATTCGCCAGGACAGGCGAAACGCCAAACGCCAGTAACGAAGGAAACGAAATCAGGCTGCCGCCGCCGGCCACGGAGTTGACCGCGCCCCCCAGAACAGCCGCAATGAAGAGCATGAGAAGACCGGGAATATCCATGATGTTGGTTGTTAGTCGTTGGTTGTTAGTCGTTGGTTGCTGGTTGTTGGTCGCTAGTTGTTGGCCGTTGGAGATTGGTCACCAATGACCAGCTACTAGCGACCAGCGACTAGATAAGAAACTGTCCATCCTTGAAGAACACGACGTCGTCGGCGCTGATGGTGCCTTGCTGCATGCCGGCGATCATGTCCCAGTGCACGGCGCTCTTATTCTTCGCGCCAGTATCAGGGTAGCCGGAGCCAACCGCCAGGTGAATCGTGCCGCCGATCTTTTCGTCGAACAGGATGTTGCGCGAGAACCTGGTGATGCCGTAGTTGGTGCCGATGGCGAACTCGCCCAGGGTGCGCGCGCCTTCGTCCGTATCCAGCACCTTGTTCAGGAAAGCCTCGTTCTTATCCGCGGTTGCCTTCACCACCCGGCCGCGTTCGAACCACAGTTGCACGCCGCTGACCTCACGGCCGTTATAGATGGCCGGGTAGGAGTAGCGGATCCAGCCGTTCACCGAATCTTCAACCGGGCCGGTGAAGATTTCCCCATCGGGGAAGTTGCGGCGGCCTTCCGAATTCAGGAACACGCGCCCGTCGATACCGAGCGTTAGATCGGCATTGGGCCCCTGCACCTTCAGTTCACGCTTGCCCTTCAGGAAATCGACATAGCGCTGTTGCGTCTTGCCGAGGGTGCGCCAGCTCGCCACCGGGTCGGGATCGTTGACCAGGCACGCGGAGAAAACAAACTCGCTGTACTCGGCCCGGCTCATCTCTGCGTCCATGGCATAGGCCTCGGTGGGGAACTGCGTCACGCACCAGTTGTACTTGCCTTGCGCCGACAACTCCATCCGCCTGTTCAGCACCGGGCGCATGGCCGACTGCTGGCGGGTGATCTTCTCGGGATCGGCATTCGACAGACGCCGCGTGTTGGTATCCGCGCCGATGCGGATATAGGCGTCGAACTGCTCGACCGAGATGCGGTCGACCGGGGAGACAAAGTCCAACTGGTCGCCCTGGGCGTGCTGGTAGAACACCTCACTCGCCCCCGGCACATCCGCGCGCAGGTAGGCATTGCCGCCCGCCTTCAATATTTCCTTGTACAACGACAGCAGCAACGGCTGCGCCGCGAAGCCAGTGCTCCACACGTAAACGGTCTGGCCTGGTTTAACTTCAATCGAATAGTTGACGATGACTTGTGCCATCTTGTCAAAGCGTGCATCGTACATGTTGCAGGTCCATCCTCATGAAAACTGTCGCCCTATTGTAAGGGACGTGCGCCCAAGGGGCAGCCGGGATGGTTATACTGAACCAAGGAGAAGCACCATGTCAACACAAACCCACTCGTTCACCGACGCCGAGAAACAACTGCTCATCGTCGTCGCAACACTGCAGAGCCGTGGCCGGCCGGCGGACCGCCCCACGATTGAGGCGTTCGGCCGCGATTACTTCGGCATGTATGCCGGCGATTGGTCGAACGCTTATACCAGCCTTGTGAATGCCGGCCTGTTGATCGTCGCAGGAGACTGCTATCGGATCGCCCCGCAGATACAGGCGCTGGCAGAACAATATTGCAGGGACAACCCCAAACATCGTTTCTTCTACGACGAGTTCTTCACACGGGTGGAACACAGCAAGGCGCACGCCACCTTCTGCGAACGCGTCTATGGGGCCAACCTGGCACAACATGGCATGCTGGAGATGCCTCAGTTGGACGAGTTGCTGGACGTGCTCGCGCTCAAACCGGGCGATGAGGTATTGGAGTTGGGCTGCGGCAACGGTATGCTGGCCGAATACATCTCTGACGGCACGCAGGCGTGCGTCACCGGCATCGACAGCTCTGCCGCCGGCATCGCGCAAGCCACGGCGAGAACGAGCGGCAAACGCTCGCGGCTCAAGTTCATCGCCGGGAACATGTTGGAGGTGGCCTTCCCCAGTACGACATTCGACGCCGTCATTGCCGTCGACACGCTGTACTATGCCGCCGACTTGCCACAATTTCTCAACCGGCTGGCGGCGACGCTAAAACCTGGCGGGCAGATGGGTTTGTTCTATTCCGCGTGGCTGGCCGAGGGCGAGCCGAAGGAACTGCTGAGGGCAGATCAGACCGCCCTGGGCAAAGCCTTACGGCAGCTCGAATTGCCCTACAAGGCGATTGACTACAGCGCGCACGAGTTGGCGCACTGGCACAAGAAGCTCCAGGTCGCTCGTGAGTTGAGGGCAGATTTCGAGGCGGAGGGCAACCTCTTCCTGTACAACAAACGCGCCATCGAGGCGGAGTATCACCAACCCTATGTCGCCACCGGCAACGTCAGCCGCTACCTGTATCACGTCCAGATGGAGTAAACTGTCAGCTTGCTTCCATCCGGCAGGTAGTGGACCGCGACCGGGAGGATTGCACTTGCCCATTAGGGGGCACGCTGTAAACTTGTTTGACGTACAGAAAAGGTACACCTCAAAGGGAGACCCATGACGGCTCAACAAATGACAACTGACAAGCTGGTTCTGCGTGATCTGGGGGACGGGCTGATCGTTCGCAGCGGCCGTCCCGAAGACACCGAGGAACTGGCCGCCCTCAACGCCCAGATCTTCTGCGATCACAACACAAAGGAGCCAAACGAGAAGCTGGCCTGGTGGACACGCGACCTGGCAACGCGACACCCGACGGTGCAAGTGAGCGATTTCACCGTCGTTGAGGATACGCGCAACAGCAAAATCGTCTCTTCATTCGTGTGGATCTCGCAACGCTGGTCCTACAGCGGCATCGAGTTCGGCGTCGGGCGGCCCGAGATGGTTGGCACGTTGCCGGATTATCGCAACCGCGGCGTCATCCGGGCGCAATTCCAGGTCGCGCACGAATGGAGCGCACAACGTGGCGAAATGCTGCAGGGCATTACCGGCATCCCCTTCTTCTACCGCCAGTTCGGCTACGAGATGACGATGAACCTGGGCGGCGGGCGCGAGGGCTATAAGCCCCAGGTGCCGAAGCTGAAAGAGGGCGAGGCCGAGCCATACAACATCCGCCCTGCCGGCGAGGCCGACATGGCGCTGATCGCGGACCTGTACGCCCGGCGTGGCAAGCGCCACCTGGTCGACTGTGTGCGCGACGACACGATGTGGCAGTATGAACTGGCCGGCAAGAGCGAGAAGAACGTGAACCGCGCGGAATATCGCATCGTCGAAACCCCACAGGGAGAGGCCGTTGGCGTGGTTGCCCACTCGCCGAACCAGTGGGGCCAGACGATGGCGGCCGTCTTATACGAACTGAAACCAGGCGTCTCGTGGGTGGCCGTGTCCCCCAGCGTGATCCGCTACCTGTGGGCCACCGGCGAAGCGTATGCCGCGCGCGATAAGAAAAACGAAATGAGTGCCTTCCTGTTCGACTTGGGCGAGCAACACCCCGTCTATGACGCCATGCGCGACCACATGCCAAAAGTGAACAAGCCCTACGCGTGGTACATCCGGGTGCCCGACGTCGTCCGCGTTCCTGCGCCACATCGCGCCGGCGCTGGAGCAGCGCCTGGTAGGATCATCTGTGGAAGGGCACACGGGCGAACTCAAGCTCAGCTTCTACCGCAGCGGCGCGCGATTGAACTTCGAGCAGGGTCGCATCAGCACCGTGGAGCCGTGGAAGCCGACGCCCGACCAGGGCGGCGACGCCGCATTCCCCGGCTATACGTTCCTGCAACTGCTGTTCGGCCATCGCTCCATGGAGGAGTTGCGTTACGCCTTCGCGGATTGCTGGGCCGGCAGCAACGCCAGCCGCGCCTTGCTCGACGTGCTGTTCCCCAAGCAGAACTCAGACGTCTGGCCGATATCGTGAATGGTGTGGACCCGTGTGGTGTAGGGCAAGCTGACAGCTTGCCCTACCGCCTGTCCTACACCACGCGGGTGGGTGGGTGTATTTCGTCACAGTGGCATGCAATACGCCTACCAACCCTTGCGAAGGTGTGCAACCTTCGCAAGGGTTGGTCAGGGCGGGCGTTGTGACATGTGACAAGTGACAACTGTTGTCACTGGTTGTCACGCTGGCTGTGACAGTCCCATGTCAGGGTCGCCGCGTGCCGCGCCAGCCGAGCGACCATCCGCTGGTTTGCATCCGGAACAAATGTTCTAGTCACGGGGCAAGTGTAGTTACCTCCGAGTGATTTGTCAAGGGGGTGTGGGTCAGTGAAGGCCGATGGGCGCGCCACTTTTGCGAAAGGCACCCCAGGTCGG
>JAMDDR010000514.1:10386-10778 GCA_023488685.1 Chloroflexota bacterium
ACCATCCGCTGGTTTGCATCCGGAACAAATGTTCTAATCACGGAGCAAGTGTAGTTACCTTCGAGTGATTTGTCAAGGGAGGGTATGGGCTAATGGGCACGCTACTTTCGCGAAATCCACCCCAGGTGGGTCTGCCACTTGACCCGTTGCATGGCACGTGTTATAAAGCGAGTAACGAGCCAGCGCGCTGGTTCGTCGTGAATCTGTAAGAGCAGGCATAAAGGAGAGCAACTGAGCAATGACAGGCATACGTTTCATCCGCTGATGTGGAAGAAGCTCGCCTGTTTGCACGTAGCTGTTTGCACGTAGCTCTCGATTTATCATAACGAACGCAGGCCGTGGGTGCTTCTTCCGCCCCCCGGCTTTTTTGTTGTCGCGTGCCGCCCCGCACG
>JAMDDR010000403.1 GCA_023488685.1 Chloroflexota bacterium
GTTGGCGCCACCTCGACGGCGGCTGCTACCGCCGTTAATCGAAATAATCATGTGGCGCTGCCAGCGGCGGAGACACTGGCAGCGTTAGCCAGTGTGATGAGTGACTATGTATATCAATCAGGCCCATTGGCGGAAGCATACGAGGAGACGCTGACCCACGACGAGCATACCTGGGGGCATCATTTCCCGGCGGGACCCGCGGCGCACACCGCGCAGCTTGAGAAGGCTGTCCATGCCTACCGTGGCGGGGCACTCAGTCACGATGTGTTGAATAAGGCCATGGCGCGCATCGCCGACCATGTCCGCGTCGAAGGCACTGGCTTTCCCTTGGTCGTGTTTAACCTGACTCGTACCCCTCGCACCGACATCGTGCGCACGCCATTGCGCGAGCTCGATAACTGTGGCAGCACCATCGTCACGGTCCCGCCGGAAAAGGATGCGCAAGGCACCGGCTACCTGCGCGGCGTGTTGCTACATGATCGCTGGCATTTCAATTTGCCATCTGATGTGATTCGTGGCGGCTTCGACGTGGTGGATGCCGTCACGGGTGCATCGGTCCCTTATCAACTGATTTCGATAGAGGCGGATGCGCCGGTGCCTTATGCCGCCGAACGCGCCGGGCTCGGCGCGGGAACGCGGCGCTACGGTTTGTTTGAACTCCCGGTGGGGGTGAAGCAAGACCTGTGCTTTGTCGCAGCGGATGTCCCCGCGTATGGGTACAGAACGTACAAGCTGGTCCCGCACGCGAACCCGAGCCAGCCAAAACGCGGCGTGAAAGGTCTGGCGACAACGCTGGAAAACGCCTTTTACCGCATCGTGGTGAGCCGCAGGAGCGGCGCGATCGTCAGTATCCTCGATAAGGAGTTGGGGCGCGAGTTAGTGGATGACCGGTGCCAGCATCCATTCAATACGCTCGTCGTGCGTGACCCATTCGGGGCGGAGTGGGAGATGATGCGTGCGCGCGTGCGCAAAGGGGTAAGCGGACCGATCTGTTCATCCATCGAGGTGACGGCGGCGGTGCACGGGCATCCTGTCGTCCAGCAGTCGATCACGCTTTATGCCGGCGTCAAGCGCATTGAACTGGCGACACGTATCCTCAAAGACGCCACGCCGTTGCTTGACGTCCACCTGGCGTTTCCATTCAACGTCGTGCACCCAGGGTTTCGCTACGAAAGTGTGCTGGCTGCCGTGGAGCCGGTAAAGGATTATCTGCCGGGATCACAGTGGGATCGCGTTGCCGTGCAGAACTGGGTCAAGGTCGGCGCGGATGACTTTACGATCTTGTGGTCCTCGTTGGATGCACCTGTGGTAAGTCTGGGACGCTTGTGGCCTGGATATGTGTCACCGGCGCACCGTTGCGTGGTGACGGAGGATGTCAAGCAGCACCGCCGTTTAACCAGCGCTGACTTGCAGCGAGGATGGATCTATTCTGATATCTGCTACAACAATCTCGGCACGAACTTCTCCGTGTCTCAGAGCGGGGATATGCTGTTTCGTTATGCTGTCACCTCGCGCAGCGGCGCCGCCAGCGATGGTGCGGCGGCTGACTTCGGTTGGCAGGCCGTGACCCCTCTGAGCACGATCCTGGCGCGCCCACTGCCACAGGCACACTTACCGGTGAGTGATCGCCTTCTGAGGGTGCAGGGAGAGCATGTTGTGCTCCTGGCATTGAAGCAGGCTGAAGATGGCCGTGGTTATATCGCCCGGCTGTGGAATATGGGCGATTGCGCAACAACCGCACAGATACAGCTTTGTGGCATGCACGTGAGAAAAGCGCTGCGCACGAATGCGGTCGAAGAGGACCTGGAAGTGTTGGTGTTGAACGCCGAGCACGAAGTGCAAGTGCCTATCGGCGCACGCGCCCTGTCCTCAGTCAGGCTTTTGCTGAACCAATCACATTAATCACCAAGGAAATCACATAGGATGGTAGAACCATGAACGGACGAGAACGCGTCAGAAGGGCGATTCACTTTGCAGGGCCGGATCGGCTGCCGCAATATCTGCCAGACGGTGGTGAGAATGATCTCATCTGGTTGTGGCCGCAGCGCGACGATCACATTGGCTGGGTACCGGCCTCGGATGGGCGCTGGCGGCGCGTGGACGCCTGGGGTGCTGTATGGGGGCGCTTTGGACCCGAGGGGAACGGAGAGGTGGAACAACCTGCGCTGGTTGAGTGGAACCAGCTTCCGTCATTTCGTTTCCCGCCCTGGAACGAGCCATGTGTCTACGAGCAGGGACGTCAGGCCATTGCCGCGAACACCGACGAAAATTATGCCCTTGGCGTGTTGCCGTTTTCCGGCATCTTTGAGGGCGTGGAACACGTGCGCCGCATGGACAACCTGATGCTGGATTTCTACACAAACCCAGCCGAACTCACCGAGTTGTTCACGCGCTTCGCCGATGCGCAGATCGTGTCAATCGACTGCTGGAAGGCGTGCGGTGTCGATGGCATCATGGGTTACGACGATTTGGGCTTGCAGGACCGGCCGATGATCAGCCCGGCGTTGTTCCGCAAGATGCTGTTGCCGCATTATGCGCGGGTTTGGCGGCACGCTCATGAACTTGGCCTGGACGTGTGGCTGCACTCGTGCGGTTACATCGTGCCCTTGCTGGACGACATGATCGCAGCCGGTCTCAACGTCATCCAAATGGACCAGCAGGAAAATATGGGACTCGCCGAGCTAGGCCGGCGCTTTGGCGGGCGGCTGGCGTTCTGGTGCCCCGTGGATATCCAGAAGACCATGGTGCATGGTTCCGTGGCCGATGTCGAGAATTACGTGCGTGACATGATCCGGCACCTGGGCAGTTATCGCGGCGGTTTGATATCGAAATACTACCCTCAGCCGGAGGTGGTGGAACACACTCCGGAGAAGACAGCGGCCATGTGCCGTGCGTTCCGCAAGTATGGTGCACAGGCTTAAAGCGTAACGTCACTAGAAAGTTGTGGCTCACTGGACACAAGGGTCCAGTGAGTTGCTCTGAATTTGAGGCTTTAACCGGTTGTGCGTTGACAATGGTCACTCCAAGAGTGCTGTGCGCAATCCTTCGAGTTCAGCCTTTTCGAGTCCGATCTGCAATAGATAAGCCTCCACGCCTCCGTAACGACGATCCAGGTGGGCCAGCGTGGTCCGCATCGTTTCCGGTTTGCACAGCAGAAGCCGATCGTACCATTCGGTGTCGTAGCCGGCTTGCAGTGCTGTGGCGCGCAGTTCGTCGAACAGCGTGTGCAGGTACTGTGCACTTAACGCGTAATCTTCGATGATGGTCTCGTGGGGCACGTCCACCGCGCCCAACACGAGCGCGACCATTAACCCGGTGCGATCTTTTCCGGCCGTGCAGTGGAGTAACGCAGGCAGCGTCCCCGGTGCTGCCAGAGTGTGTAGGATGAGGCGAATCTGTTCTTTGCGATGGTCGAGGATGAGCTGGTACAGCTCTTCGAGGTTGTCTGGTACGGCCGGTAGCGTCCCCACACCAATCAACTCATATAGCGGAAAATGAAGGTAGCTCACCGCCGATGATTGGGCGAACACATTCGGTTCTGCAGCAACTTCGTCGCTAAAGCGCAGATCAATGATGGTGTGCAAGCCATGGTCAAGCAACTGTTGCTGTGCCTCTGGCGCGATACGGTCGAGCTTGTCTGCCCGAAGTAAGGTGTGCCATCGTATATGGCGGCCATCGCGCGTCGCATAACCACCCAGGTCGCGCACGTTGTAAGTCCCTTCCAGCGCTAATCGACGCTGGTGCAATGATTCAATTGTCGACATAGGTTGCTATTGTAGAGGGAATGCCTTAACAGGGCGTTAAATACGCGTCGTGCCAGACCATGGTATACCCCATTTTCATGCCTGGATGTAAACTGGCTGCGGGGTGGCGCGGTGGCAATGCTCATCCGGCGACGCCAGCGACACCCACTTCATTTTGGCATACACAACAGGAGACTTCAGCGATGGGCCATGCGAGCGGTGATGGTGTGCTTGGCGATGCACAGAACAGTCATGTCGATACCCCCAGACAAATGCAGCTCTTGAACGGGTGGTGGGATTTCCAGCCGGCGACACACGACGATCTATCCCAGCCACTTTATCCAGCGCAGGTGCCTGCGGATGGCTGGCAACCCGCCAGCTACCTGGTGCCGGGCTTTTTTACTGAGCACGCTTATCCCGAAACGTGGCGACAGGGGCGCAGCGGATGGGCGCGCAAATGCTTCAATCTGCCGGGCTCTCGGCGTGAGCAACACATCCAGGGTCTGAACAGGCGCGCTTATCTCACCGTGCGGGCGGCGATTCCATGTGCTCATATTTTCGTCAATGGCCGGCGCGTCGCCGTGCAAGAGGATATGTTCATCGGCGATGAGTACGATGTCACGGATGACCTGCGGGAAGGCGAGAACGAGCTGGCGGTGTTCCTGACCGAGTTTCGCACATTCCCACATCCGGATACCGGCAAGCTGTGTCTGATCGACGCGCCGTGGGGCTGCTGCATCGCGAGCGAACAGGCGGGCATCTGGCAGGATGTTGAACTGCAATGGTGCGCGCAGGTATTTGTATCGGATGTCACAATTCGAACATCCGTGCGCGAAAACACGATCACCGTCATCACCCAGTTGCGCAACGCCAGCGACCGGCCCTTCAATGGCACACTGGCACACGCCGTGGCTGGCCAGCCGGTTGAATTCCCGCCCATCCCTGTTGCGCTCGCGCCAGGCGAGACGCGCGAATGTACCCAGGTTGTCTTCTGGCCGGATTACCGCCCGTGGTGGCCTGAAGACCCGCATCTTTATGACCTGCACACCGAGTTGAGTGCCGGCGGGCCCGAGGGCCAGACGATTCTGGATGTGCTTCAGACACGCTTTGGCTTCCGCGAAGTGTGGATCGAGGGGCACCGCATCCTGTTGAATGGCCGTCCGCAGCGCTGGCGTGGCGAGTGGTGCCATAAATCACACAGCCACTGGCTACGCCCCGAGTACGTGCGGCAGTGGTATCGGCAGATCAAGGATTTGGGCTGTAACTACGTGCGTATGCACACGTTCCCACACCCGGAATACTTCCTGGACATTGCCGATGAGATGGGTCTCATGATTTGCCAGGAGTCGGCGTTGCATGGCTCGGGCCAGTCGGGCTGGGATACGCCCGAGTTGTGGAAGCGTGCGCCCGAACATGTGCGACGTATGGTGCGGCGCGATAAGAACCATCCTTCACTGGTGATCTGGAGCGTGGAGAACGAGATGCGCTGGTCGTTGAACATCGTGCCCGGTGCGAAGGAGAAGCTACCTGGCTTGCGCGCACTCTTCAACCAGCTCGATCCATCACGCCCGGCCTACCATGATGGGGACACCTCGCTGTGGAACGAGGACGAGCAACCCATCATCTCGCGCCATTACGGGCCTGCCAGTCACGGCATGGGTTGGTGGGATAAACGCGTGCCATTGCACGCCGGTGAGATGGGACGCTGGCATTACGCTTCACCTTACCACGCGCTGCAATGGGCTGGCGACGATGTGTTCGCCGACTACAAAGTGCTTTCCCAGTCTCTTGCGCGCGATTGCGCCCGCATCGCCGAGCTGGCGCGCGCCAACGAGGTGAGCTGCACGTTCTTCTGGAATACCTCGGGGTTGGATAACTTCCGGCCAGGACAGGCCAGGACATTTACATGGGAGCAGCCCGAGAGTCGCTTCCTGAAACCTTTGGCTCACAAACCCTACGAGTCGGAATATGCCTGGTGGGAAAACAACTCGGGTTACCGGCCCGGCTACAGCTTTGAACTGATGCGGCAGGCCTTCCGTCCGTTGGCGCTCGTGATCCTCGAAGAACGCAACCAGTTCTACGGCGATCAGGTCGTTCCGCACTCCGTCTATGTCGTGAATGACTTGCCGGCCGTTGCAGAAGGGCTGTTGACCGTCCGGCTGGAACGGGGTGGGGCAGTGTTGTGGCAACAGACACAGTCGCTCAGCGTGAAAAGTGGCGAGACCGTGTTGCAACGCGTCGACGTGCCGCTAGAGACACTGAGCGGTCATGGCGAGGCGGTGATTGTCACGACATACCAATCCGCAGTGGGCGCAGATGTGGTCTCGCGATCGATCCGTTGCGATGCGCCAGGACGCCGCTCTGACATGCTGGAGTTACCCGCGATCGCCGTGTGGGGCAGGAGCGCCATCGTTTCCTGGCTGGAACGGCACGGCGTCAGTGTAACGATGGTCGCTGACGGCGCTGCGCTCGATGCCGCAAGAACGCCAATCGTGATCGTTGGCGAACACACGGTGACGCCGGGGAGCGCCCAGAACAAGTGTTTGCGTGAGTTTGTATCGAACGGCGGGCACGCGCTGGTGTTGGAGCAGGATTACTCCATCTTCCCGGGCCTGGCGCTGGCGCGGATGCCAACCGAGATGGCGCACGTGCGTGATCCGCACCACCCCGCACTGGAAGGGATCACAGATGAGGATTTGCGCTTCTTCGGCGATGACCCATTTGGATTGTCGTCGTCGAATGCGTGGGTAACGGTGCTACCTTACGTAAAGCCCAGGGACGGTCAGGTCGTGCAGTTTTTGGTTGATTCCAGCGGTGGCGACTTTGGCACGGGTGGGTTGCAGTGGTCACCGGTGATTGAAACACAGGCCGGCCGCGGCACGGTCATCGCGTCACAACTTCGTATCGCCGACAAGCTCGGTCAATTGCCGGTAGCGGAACACTTCCTGCGCAATGTATTGGCCTACCTGGCATGTGCTGTGCCTGCTCGTGAAGAACGAGGAGCAGCGGACGGGCTGGCCGCAGCACTTTCGACCGAGACAGCCCCTGCCAACCTGCGTTTGAACGACCACGTGTCATTGCTCTCGGGACGGTTGGCCCCCGCGAGCCCAACGAAGGAGATGGTGACACAAATCAGCGCGGGCCGAACGGTGGTCGTATGGGAACTGGCCGAAGAAGCGCGCCCTTACTGGGAGCAGGTGATCGGTCGTGCCATTGACTCGTTCACACCGGAACACGCAATCTACCAGTTGATCAGGGCAGGCCATATCGGCCCACAATCCTCAGCATTACACAAGGTGTCATTGCGTGGGATCAGTCATGAGGATACCTGTTGGCTGGAGAACTGGACTTATACACAGGCAAATCGCAAGGAGCCGATGGTCGATCAGTTGATTCGCATCGATGGCGCGATCGTGCACCTGCAGAACGCAGTGCGCTCCGGCCTCGATGTGCTGTACGGCGATGATGTGGCGACCGAATGGCTGCGCATGCCGACATTGAGCCGGTATTTCGACAGTCCGCAGCCGCGCGTGGGCGCAGGGTTGGTCGAGGTGCCGGTCGGCAAAGGGCGCGTTTTCTTCTGCCAGATGCGCTGGCGGCCGGCGCTGTGGCAGCACCAACGCTTCCTGGCCCTGTTCCTGTGGAACCTGGGTGTGCCAACCGCCACTGACGTGCTCGCCGGTGAGAGCACTCCGACGGCTGGTCGGCAGAGTGAGGGCTACCCAGCCAGCGTGCGCGCGGCGCGGGTGGTGGATGAGCAAACGCTCGCTGAAATCCTGTCTTGCAGCAAGCGCCGCGCTGAATCCTACAGCGGCAACCTGGCCTTCCGCCAATGGTCGCACTGGCAGGAAGTCCAAATGGACCATGGCCGGTTTGGGCTGTCGCAACTGCCGGGCATGAACGATGGCGATATGGTTATCGGGATCGAAGTGCAGTGCCCGGAGCCGCGCAAGTTTATGAAGACGATCGGCGGGCTGCCCAACCCTGATCTCCAGACGTTTCTGCACCTGCAAGGGTGTGGTGTGGTGCGCGCCTGGGTGAATGGCATCTCGTGGGGTGAGCACCCCCTCAACCTCGGCGGCCCGACCTACGTGAGCGACATCGACCTGGAAGCGGGCTCGAACTTCGTCGTGCTGGCCTGGAAGCCCATAGGTGGCTGGCAGAGTGAATCCGATGGTACATTGATGATGTGTTTCGAGAACAAGGACCGCCAACCCGAGACGACGTTTGCATTTGTATGAAAGATGTCACATCCTAACCTGATCTTCATTTTTGCCGATCAACTGCGTTACCAGGCGCTCGGTTTTGCCGGCGACCCTAACGTGCAAACGCCGCACCTGGACCAATTGGCGGGTGAAAGCCTTAACTTTACTCACGCGATATCCGGCTGCCCGGTGTGCTGCCCGGCACGCGCATCGTTGCTCACGGGCCAGTATCCCCATCAGCACGGCGTGTTCGTCAACGATGTGAACCTGGGCACACAGGCCGTGTCACTGGCACAGGCTTGTGCGGCAGTGGGGTACGACACTGCGTATATCGGCAAGTGGCACCTGGATGGGCATGGCCGTTCGAACTACATCCCCACAGAGCGCCGGCAAGGCTTTGATTTCTGGCAGGTGCTCGAATGCACCCACGATTACAACCACTCCTACTTTTATACGGGCAACGATCCAACCCGGCGTTTGTGGCAAGGGTATGACGCTGCCGGGCAGACGCGCGCGGCACAACAATACATACGGGCACATTCGCAGCAAAATCCTTTCCTGCTGGTGTTGTCGTGGGGACCACCGCACAATCCTTATGAGACTGCGCCGGAACCTTACCGGCGCATGTATGACCCGGCGCGCCTGACCCTCCGGTCGAATATCCCACCCCATGCGGAAGCTCAGGCGCGACAGGATCTTGCCGGCTACTACGCGCACATCAGCGCACTGGATGCGTTGGTGGGCGATCTGGCGGAGACGCTGGAACAGATGGGCATTGCGGAGGAAACCGTCTTCGTGTTTTGGTCCGATCATGGAGATATGTTGGGCTCTCAGGGTGAATGGCGCAAGCAACGCCCCTGGGATGAGTCCATCCGAGTGCCGTTGCTCATCCGCTACCCCACCATGTTCGGACGTACCGGGCGCCAGGTGGAGGCGTTGATCAACACGCCTGACCTGATGCCGACGTTGCTTGGGTTATGTGATATCCCTGCGCCATCGACCGCCGCGGGCGCGGACTACAGCGCCTATCTGAAAGGCAGGTCCCCGGCGCCGGCTGACAGTGTGTTGTTAGCCTGCTACCAACCCTTCGGGGAGTACAACCGGGTGCAGCACGGCGGCCGTGAATATCGGGGTGTGCGGACAGCACGATACACGTACGTGCGGGATCTCGATGGGCCATGGTTGATGTATGACGATATGGATGACCCATATCAGTTGAACAACCTGGTTGGCACGCCGGCAACCGCCGGCGTGCAGGCAGAACTGGCGCAGCGGTTGGATGCGCTGCTTGCGCACTATGCCGATGATTTTGCGCCGGGCCAGTCGTATCTTGACCGCTGGGGTTACCAGGTGGATGCGACGGGAACCGTTCCATACACGGACTAGACCCGAAGGAGAAGCAAGGATGAAACAAACCAATCGATTCATGAGCGATATGCTCGATTTTGAATTGCCCGAAACTGCGAATGACGTGCTGTGGCGCGCCTGCAAGCCCACCGGCGCTACTACGCACGACGGCGCGGTGTACCTGAGCGTGCCATTTGCAGCACAGAAACAGGCGCTCGTCATCCAGCCGGACGAATCCAGGCCGCACAAGGTACACCAACTGGTCGTGCGGGCTTATGGTGACAGTGTCATACGCATGACAGTGGCCTTTGATGGGCAGGTTCCCGGTGACGAGAGTGTCATGCTGGAATGGGATGCATCGCTCAAATCCGAGCCTTTGGATGTTCGGTCCACTGCAGATGGATGGGAGGTGGTCGATACGCGTGGCGCAGTGCGGATGCGCATCGTGACGAAGGACACACCGATCAAGTTTTGGAGCGATCTGTTGCCCGGCCCGCCGGAGATGTTTGATGTCACCATGTATCCCGACGGTCATACAGCGGTGCCGTTCATGGTCTGGGATATGTTCTTCCCCGCACAGGTGGATTCGTTGCCGTTAGCCTATGTGGAACGTGACGGCAAAGCGTCCCGGACCCTCTTTGCATTGCACGCACGCCAGAACGAGAAGTTTGCCGGCACCGGCGAGCGCTTTGCCGGTATGAACCTGGCCGGCCACACGTTCACGCTTGAGAATGTCGACGCGCTCGGCGTGAACAACCGTCGCGCGTATAAGAACATCCCCTTTTACGTGTCCAGCAAGCCATATGGCTTGCTGATGCTCACCACCGCCTACATGAGGCTGTCGTTGGCGGACATTTCGACCCGCGCCGCACAAGGGCTCATCGACGACGGCGTGCTCGACTTGTTCTTCATCGGCGGTGGCTCGGTCGAGCGTGTGGTGTACAACTACCGCCGCATCACCGGTTTCCCACGGGACGTGCCGTTGTGGTCCTACGGCACCTGGATGAGTCGCATGAGCTACTGGACGGCCGAGCAAACCAGTGAGGTGGCGCGCAAGCTGCGTGAGGGTGGCTTCCCCGCCGATGTGATCCACCTGGATACCGGTTGGTTCAACGAAGACTGGGTATGCGACTGGGAGTTTAGCCGAGAGAAATACCCCGATCCCGCCGCTTACATGCGCCAGATGCGCGGCCAGGGTTTCCGGATCAGCTTATGGCAACGGCCATCGATTGGTCTCAACAATCACCTCTTCAAGGAAGCGCTGGAGAAGGGCTATATCGTGGGGCCGGGGCAGAATTCGGAGCAGGCATCGAACTTCAACGCGCTCGAATACACCGCACCGATTGACTTCACCAACCCCGCGGCGGTGCAGTGGTACCAGGGCATGTTGGCGAAACTGTTCAGCTATGGCGCAGCGGTGAT
>JAMDDR010000468.1 GCA_023488685.1 Chloroflexota bacterium
CGGAGATATCCGCCGGCGCGGTGAGCGCGCGGATCTTATCCGCAATCACGCGCAACAGCGTCACGAGCGGGACGAACTCGTTCGCGCTCACGTCCGGCAGGATGGCCTGGTACAGCTTCGACACGCTGCCGGCCAGCGCCAGGTACTTGCGTTTGAATTCGTCGTTCAGCACGATGCGTTCGACCGAATCCTCCACCGCCTCCGCCACCTGGCGGTCCACCAGCCGCGTCACGGCGTCATCCAACAGGGCCACGCGCTCGAAACCGGGGCTGCGCAGGATGGGATCGAGTTGCACCCCGCGCTCGGCGCAGAACGCGCGCGCTGCGGCGACAGCCTGGCGCAATTGCGTTACCAGCGCGGACTTGTCCTTGACCGGCGTGTCGCCTTCCTGCAGGCCGCCACCGGCAGCCGAGCCGTAGATGGCCAGCGCCTGTTGCAGGTCACGGAACACGCCGACGTAATCCACGATCAGACCGTTGAGCTTGCCCGCGTAGACGCGGTTGGCCCGCGCGATGGTCTGCATCAGCGTGTGGTTGCGCATGGGCTTGTCCAGGTAGATGGTCGAGCACGACGGCACGTCGAAGCCGGTCATCCACATGGCGCACACGAACACGATGCGCAACGGGTCCGCAGCGGCCTTGAATTTGGTCTCCAGGTCTTCCTTCAGCATACGCCGGCGGTGCGTGGCGATGTCCAGCCCCAGCCGGCGGAATTCGTCCACCTCGTTCTGCGCCTGCGACACGACCACGGCCATGTCGGTCTCTTGCAGGTATTGGATCTGGGCACGTAGAGACGCGCCGCGGCGCATCTCTCCCTCGGCGTCCCCTTGCACTTCCTCCAGATCGGCCATGAGCATGGCCAGCCGGATCTTCCAATGCTTCTGCACCTTGTCGTACATGCGCACGGCGGTGGCCTTGTCGATCGACACCACCATGGCCTTTCCCTGGTGACCGCGGCCGGTGAAGTGCGCCACGATGTCGGCCGCGATCTTGTCCAGCCGGTCGTCGCGCGTGACCAGGTGGTACTCGCGCGCAAACTCGCGCTCCACCCGGCGCTCCTGTTCCTCGTCCAGCTCGGCCGATTCGAGCAGTTGCGCCATATCGGCGTTGAGGTCCCGGTTGGTCAATTGCAGTTCGGGAATACGGTTCTCGTAGTACAGCGGCACCGTCGCGCCGTCGTCCACGGACTGCTTGAAGTTATAGATGCTGACGTAGTCGCCGAAGACGGCGCGCGTGCGCTCCTCGCCGGCCAGCAGCGGCGTGCCGGTGAAGCCGATGAAGGCTGCGCGCGGCAGCGCGTTGCGCATGTTCAGCGCGAAGGTGTCGTACTGGCTGCGGTGCGCCTCGTCGGTCATCACGATGATATCGGCGCGGTCAGACAGCTTCGGATAGGTCTCGCCGGCGGCTGTGTGGAACTTCTGAATCAACGTGAAGACGTAGCGATGATCCTCGCGCAACAGTAGCTTCAGGTGTTCGCCGCTGGTGGCGCGCACCGCCTCCTCGGGTTCGGTCACCGCGCCGGCGCCGGCGAAGTTCTTGTAGATCTGGCCGTCCAGGTCGTCGCGATCGGTCACCACGACGAAGGTCCAGTTGCCGGGCAGCTTGCGCAGCACCTTCTGGGCGAAGAACACCATGGAATAGCTCTTGCCACTGCCCTGGGTGTGCCAGAACACGCCCAGGCGGCCCTGCTTCTGGCGCACGCCCTGCACGGCGGCGATGGCGTTGTTGACGCCCAGGTACTGGTGGTTTTTGGCGATCAGTTTGGCGAGGTTGCCCCTGCCCTCGTCGAACAGCGTGAAGTTCTCGACCAGGTCCAGCAGGCGGGCCGGGTCGCAGGTGCCGCGGATCATGGTGTCCAGGCTGATCACGCCGCGCTCGCCTTCGCTGGTGATCTTCTTCCACTCGGCGAAGTGCTCCCATTGGGCGGTCAGGCTGCCGATGCGGCTCTCGCTGCCGTTGGACAGGATGATGAAGGCGTTGTACCAGAACAGGTGCGGGATGGTGTCCTTATAGTCGCGCAGGTTGTGGTCGTAGGTGTCCTTGACACGCCGGTGCGAGGCTTTGAGTTCGACGAACAGCAACGGCAGGCCATTGACAAAGCCCACCAGGTCGGCGCGGCGCTTGTACATGTCGCCGGACACCCAGAACTGCGAGGCCAGGAAGAAGTCGTTGTTGGCCGGGGTATCCCAGTCGATCACGCGCAGGGTGATGGCATCGCGATCCCCTTCCGCGCCGGGAGAGAGGGTTGGGGTCTGTGCCGCCGGCGCGAGGGCCACCTTCACCCCGTTCTTCAGCAGCTTGTAGATTTCGCGATTGGCTGCGACCAGGGTCATGGCGCTCCGGTCGCGCGTCAATTCCTCAACGGCCTGCGCGATCGCCTCACCCGTCGCGCGGGGGTTCAACTGCCCTAACGCGGCGCGCAAGCGCTCGACCAGCACCACGTCCGCGGTGGTCTCGCGGCCCAATGTAGAGACGCGCAAGGGTGTAGAGACGCGCTGCAGCGCGTCTCTACGATGCAGCATATCCTTACCATCGCCCTCAAATTCGTGGAAGCAGTTGGCGCTGGACCAGCCGAGGGCGCGGAACAGCGCGATGGCCGGCTGCTCGATCAGTGCGTCTTCGGTGTAGGCAGTGGACATGCAGTGCAATGAATCTACAGGCAGATACCTGCATCCTATTTATTTAAGCCAATCAAACACAAAGCAAACATAAAACCAATTGACAAATCACGATACGCTGTATATAACTATTGACAGACTTATCTACCATGAGTAGAAAGAGATCTTTCGCCGCTCTCGAACGAGAGCGACGATTGCATTTACTTTACTCGATTTTTATATTTCATCCCCAAGGTCTCGTGATCCTGGTTGAAATCCTCATACCGCAGCTGGGTTTTATAGTACCCTCCCAAGCCAAATCTAATGCCTATTGAAGTCATTTCTTCAGCACGCTTTCTCCTCATGGGAGCCCCTTGGTTAGCGGCTCGATGAACGGGTTCCTATCGATTATTGCAGCGTTTATCTTGACCTTGAGAAGTTCTTTGATGCTTTTTTCATTCTCAAGCGCCATGATAATCTCCTCCAACTTGCATAGGATCAGCACCTTGTCACGTAGTGCATCTCTGCATTCAGATATTGCGGCAGGTGAATAACCCGAAGCTGAAATAAAAATCCCACGAACATCACTTCGGCTATATAGCCGGACAATATGCTGAGAAAATCTCCACGCCCCAAAGGATCATTCCACCACTTCATCTCAACAAGATAAAGGACACCTTCGATCTCAACGACACCATCAACCTGTTCTGCAATACCCTCTACACCTGGTTCTTTGAGTGTAAATGCTTCTCTGATTAAAATATTGTCCACTTCAAAAAGTCTATTGAGTACACTCTCCAGCATTCCTCCTCGCTTATTGCTGTTTTTCTCACCAAAGAGTGCAAACAAGTCCTTTTTGATTGTGGATAGCTTCTCTTGCCGTTCTTGAATGGCTTTGAGACGAGCCTGTTGTTCAGCCTGCCGAGCTAATCTTTCTTGTTCACGCTCAAGATGCATTCGCGTGAAGGAATCTTTAACACCTACAACTCGCCTTATTTCAGCAACAAGCCCTTTTGCCTTGAGCTGATCATCTGGCCAACATGCGGAAAACTCTTCAAATTCAACGACCCGTTTGAGGATTTCTCGCCGTTCCCGCAGAGTTGGCTCACCCTTAGCGTTCAGGCGTGTCAAGACCTCACGTGTTATTTCAAACTTGCTAATAGTGTCTCGATCCTTCTGGACGCGGAGGTAAAGATCTTGGGTGACAGTTGCTTCTATACCAGCTCCCTGGAAGAACATCAGAACATCAATCTTGGATCGGCAAAGGAGTGGTATCGTTTCTATGAGCAGGCTCATTAGCTCTGGTGGATAATGAAATACGATATCCATTATGAGACCTCCACAGGTACAGCATGACATTCCAAATCCAGCTCGCCCGATATAAGCTTGGGCACCAGCAGGTCGCGCGTGCAGCGAAGATCATCATATTTCTGCAACAACACGTGAATAGCGCGGAACATTGGTCTAACCAGTTCCGCAAAGGCCCTAATCACAGACGCACTTGGATGTGCGATATGGAACCTCTCGAAGCAGGATTCCTGAACACGTTGTCGGCCAGTGGCGCCACTCATGCTCTTGATTGCGTTATCTCGAAATTCTCCTGATCGCGCCATGAGGTAAACGTACTCAGGACATAGCGTCTTTGAGCGCAGAACAATGAACTCGGTTGAACCAAATGCAACCGCATCATCTGAGGGGAGGAATTGGACAAAGCCAGTCTTACCATTCTCCAGACATGGCGTGATCCGAGCGAACAGCGTATCGTCATTCTTGAATTTAGCCCCACTGTTGCCCGTACGGAGCATAACGTCACTGATGAGCATTGAGTCGCTCGACAACCCGCTCATAGGAACAAATGGTTTCTCACCATCCCTCGGGACCTTGGTGGGTGGGTTCACGGAAACAGCATCTGTGACCTTTTGAACCTCCCACCCCTCCGGCACTGGGCCGAGCGGCGAATCCACCAGCCGCACATGCTCGTGGCCGGGGAAGCGGAAATGCACAAACCACTCGCGATACAGCATCTGCGCCATCTTTTCAAGGATCTTGATGCGCCGCGTGTTGTTCTCGATCAGGTCGTCGTAGGCAGAAAGGATGCTCGCGATCTTCCTTTGCACAGGGAGTGGGTGATAAGGAAGCCTAACTTGCCGTAATTCACTTTGCTTTATACCGAGGACCGTTGTTCCTGATGACCTCGACCTCAACTCTGCCTGAGTAAATGGTGATTTGAGAGCATGATAGAAATAACTTTGATCGATGACATCCGGACGTCCCCTCAACAGAATCACTCGCTGAGCTAATGCGACTCGCTCCGACGTCCGAAGTTGAGCGACTTCGCCTAATGGGGCTTCGGTGGTGATCAAGATATCCCATTGTTTCGGCAACCCGCGTCGCATCCATTCATCATAGAAGGTTTCAGCGATGTACTCATGGTCACCATCTTGGACGAAACCATCTTTAATCACTTTTGCTGTGATTAGTTTGACGCCAGCAGTTGTCTTTGGTGGTGTCTTGCCTCGATAGTCGATGAGAGTTTCGATAACCTCATCAATGATCCTCATTTCGATTGGAGACATGAGTTAACTTGCCTCCAACAACCCGCTCACGTTCTCACTGATTCGGGCTTCCAGATCATGCGCCTCGGCGTTCAGCATCTCCAGTTCCTCGTTCAGCTCCTCCAACCGCTCCTTAAAGTCAAAATCATCCGCTGCCTGCTCGGCCACGCCCACATAGCGCCCAGGGTTCAGGCTCCAGCCCTGCGCCTCGATCTCCTGGATGGTTGCGACCTTGCACAAACCGGCGATATCGCCATACCGGCGATTGGAGATGAGAGATTGGAGACCGGAGATTTGGCTGGCGGTCAGACCCAGCCCGTCCGGCGCGAAGGTGTAACCGTTCAGTTCTTCGCCGCGATACAACCGCACCAGCGTGGCGAGAAAGTTGATTTGTTCGGTCGTGAACTCGCGGTGCGCGCGGTCGACCTGGCGGTAGATATGGCGGGCGTCGACGAACAGCACCGTGTCGCGCCATTGCGCCCCTCTCCCAGGGGGAGAGGGGTTGGGGGTGAGGGCCTGCGTGAGGGGCTGCCTCAGCTTCCCCTTATCCAAAAACCACAGCGTACACGGCAGGGTGACGGTGTAGAAGAAGTTGGAGCCGATGGCGATCAGCACATCCACGACGCCGGCCTGGATCAACTGTTTGCGGATGTCCTGCTCGCTGGCGCGCGCGTCGCCGGCCGAGTTCGCCATCACGAAGCCGGCGCGGCCGCGCTCGTTCAAGGCGCTGTAGAACAACTGGATCCACAGGTAGTTGGCGTTATCGGCCCTGGGCATGCCCAGCGGGAAGCGCGCCCGGTCGTCCTTGATGCGCTCCCTGTCCACGCGGTCCACGTTGAACGGCGGGTTGGCCATCACGAAGTCGAACTTGCCGGGGCTGGCGTGAATATCGTCGTAATAGCTGTTGCCCTCGCGGATGTCGCCCGACAGCCCGTGCACGGCCAGGTTCATCTTGCACAGCCGCACGGTCTCGGCCGTCTTCTCCTGCCCATAGACACTGATCTCGGCGCTGGGATTGCGCTTGTGGCGCTCGACGAAGGCGGCGCTCTGCACGAACATGCCGCCCGACCCGCACGCGGGGTCGAAGATGCGTCCCTGGTACGGCTCGATGACCTCGACGATCAGCTTGACCAGCGCGAGAGGCGTGAAGAACTCGCCGCCTTTCTGGCCTTCGCTCATGGCGAACTTGCCCAGGAAGTATTCGTAGATCTTGCCGAAGACGTCGCCCTCGGCCGATTCCAGGGAGATCGAGTTCAGGTTTTTCAGCAGTGAGATCAACAGGCTGTTTTCGAGGCGGTTGTAGCTGCGCGGCAGCACGCCGGCCAGTTCATCGTTCTCGCGCTCGATGGCAGCCATGGCGTCGTTGATGGCCTGGCCGATATCGGCTCCTTCGGGCAATTGCAGCAGTTGGGAGAAGCGCGCGCCATCGGGCAGGTACAGCACGCCGCGGGCCTGGTAATCGATCCTGCCGACCTGGCGGCGCGCAGAGGCACGGCGCGCCTGCGCCAGTTCCTGTTCGGCCAGGCCGAACTTGTGGTCGGCGTAGCGCAGGAAGATGAGCCCCAAGACGGGGACGGAATACTCAGAGGACTTCAGTTTGGAGTTGGCGCGCAACTCGTCGGCTGCATCCCAGAGGCGTTTCTCGATTTCAGTGTTGTTTGCTGGCATTCGAACCCAATGTGTTCCCCTCGTGAAGTGACTGGTCTGCACAGTGTAACCGATGCAGGTCGAGCGTCAAGTAACATGACACACAGGGGTGGAGCGACTCGCCCACACCCGCGGGGCTGCACGGGCGCGATCGGGCCGGCACACAGGCCGGCCCCTACGTATAGGCCAGGGGAATGCGCGCACCCGCGGGGTCGCACGGGCGCGATCGGGCCGTCACACAGGCCGGCCCCTACGTATAGGCCGGGGGATGCGTGCGCACACACGAGGTTGCACGGGCGCGGTCGGGCTGGCCCTCTAAAGAGGACTTTCAGCACACAGGCCAGCCCCTACGTACAGGCCAGGGAGGATGCGCGCACATGTGGGGCTGCACGGGCACAGATGGTCGCCATTTCCGCGAGACGACAAAGCGGAGCCGCGTTTGCGGCTCCGCTTTTTTCGCTAAACGGTTGATTCGTCCGACGCCTCTTCACACGCTCCCCTAGCGCTTCCTGACCTGCAGAACACAAAACTCACAGCCATACGCTACAGCGGCCCATGCCGGGCACTTGTTTGGTCAGCACTTTCCTGGACAGGCTATCGGGACGGCATCAGCACCAACATCGCCGGGGTGCGTACTTGACCAGCAGGTAATTGGCGATCCAGCGGCCCCGGCCGATGTTCGACCAGCCACCCGCTGTGAAGTAGACGTGTACCCTCGCCCCGAAAGGATACGCGGTGATGATCCGGCACCCGAGCGAAGCGCACACACGCACGCGCGCACCGGCCCTCACGCCCACATAGGCCGTCCCACGATAACCGCGCGGAACCGCTGTAACGGTGTTGGGCTCCGATTGTACCGGCGTCATCGCTTGTGCTGGGGTCCCAATGCTGGACAGGGCCATCAAGGCAACTGCGCAAGACACAGCTAGTTTACGAATAAATTTCGCATCCATGTGTACCTCCAAGTATTATTCTGAACTATTCTGCACTGATAACGTACGGCCCTTTTATTATATTCCAGTTGTCAATATTTACGAACGCTAGTGCTGCCAGTGAATAACCCAACATGCCTCTCTCATGACATTCACGGTTTCAGCATGCCAGGCAGCGAAAAGGAATATAACAGCCTGGAAGGACGGCGGTCATGGCGGCGCGCAGCGAGCGCGAGGTCGCTATGAACTTGCTCGACAGCATCTGCAGCGGCAACTTCGTCCATCCAGGATTTGTCGGGCACTTAAGTTCATCTTAAGGTTCGCTTGAGACAGCGTTAAAGATAAATCGGCCAATGAGGGGTATCACTCATGTTCGTTATCCGGGTGGGTGGCGCACGACGGGGCAAGGCCGCATTCACATAACACCTCTTGGATTTCCATCGGTGGGGACACATATCAGCACAACCAGCACAGACTAAAGGCCATCTTTAGATGGATGAATGCCGTATTGCGCCAGCGCACGCCTGGTTAACGTCATTCGCAGGAACGCAGGCGTCACAGGCGTGCGTTCGTAGATAAATGAGACGTGAGAGGTGAGAGGTGAGTAAAGGAGAGCGTTCTATGTTACGACGCGTTCGCACCCGCATCACATGGAACCCCATCAGATGGGGCCCCATCAGATGGGGGGTTGTGCTAATCCTGGCACTTGTGTTGCCGGCATGTGGGGCGCCCGCAGGCACGACCGTCACCACTGCACCCATCGAAACCCCGCTACCTGCTGAGACATCCGCAGCCACGATGGAGGCCACAACAGAGGCCACGATGGAAGTCACCACAGAAGGGACCATGGAGGCCACGACGGAAGCTACCGCAGAAGGGACCATGGAGGCTACGACGGAAGCCACCACAGAAACCGCTGAGACCGTCGAAGTGACCGGGACAGCGGAAGTAGCAGGCACGCCAGAGATCACCGGCACCGCCGAGACCATGCCTGGCACGGGCGAGACGCTGAAGTATGCCGAGACGGCAGACCTGGGCACGATCCTGGTCGACAGCGCCGGGATGACCCTATACACCTTCAAGAATGACACACCCGGCACGAGCAACTGCACCGGCACATGTATCACAAACTGGCCGCCGCTCACAGTGACAGAGGGGACAGTCCCGACGCTTCCATCAGATATCACGGGCACCCTGGACGTCATCACGCGGCCGGATGACGGGATGCAGGTCAGGAAGCGCTAGGGGAGCGTGTACTACTATGCCCAGGACACCCAACCAGGCGACACCAACGGCCAGGGATTGAACGATCTATGGTTCGTGGTTCCCGTCACACCCACCATGACGATGACGGACACCGGCACAATGACCGATACCATGACCGGCACAGTAACGGTCACACCAACGCCATAGCAAGCAACCGTTCGTAACGTCTATAGGAAACACGACCTCGGCGCTGTATGTAGCGCCGAGGTCGTGTTTCTCCTTATTAGTGAGAAATTGTTGTCAGCAACGGCATCGTGGATGCCTGTGGCCGACCAGCAGATAGTTGGCAATCCAACGGCCCCGGCCGATGTTCGACCAGCCACCTGCTGTGTAGTAGACGTACACTCTCGTTCCGTAAGGAAGTGCGGTAATGATCCGGCTGCCGAGCGAAGCGCACGCGCGCACGCGCGCACCGGCCCTCACGCCGACATAGGCCGTCCCACGATAGCCACGTGGAATTGCTGTCACGGTATTGGGCTCCGACTGCACCGGCGTCACCGCCTGTGCTGGGGTCCCAATGCTGGACAGGGTTATCACAGCCACTGCACAAGAGACAGCTAGTTTACGAATAAATCTCCCGTCCATGTGTACCTCCAGGAATTATTCTGAACTATTCTGCACTGACAGCGTACGGCATGATGATTATATTCCCAGATGTCAATATCTGCGAATATCTGCAGGGCTTTTAAATGACTGCCTCAGAGGTTCACGACCCCGATCTATATATCCTGCCCCTTGAACTGGCTCACGTACAGATGATGATAGAACCCCTGCCGGTCGAGCAACTGCCGGTGCGTACCCTGTTCGACGATTTCGCCATTGTTGATGACCAGCACATGATTGGCGTCGCGGATGGTGCTCAAACGGTGCGCGATCACAAAGCTGGTGCGTCCCTGCATCAGGCGCAGCAACGCTCGTTGGATGCGCACCTCGGTGCGTGTGTCGACGCTGCTGGTGGCTTCGTCCAGGATGAGAATGGCCGGGTTCGCCAGGATGGCGCGGGCAATAGACAGCAACTGCCGCTGGCCCTGACTCAGATTGCTGGCCCGCTCCGACAACATGGTCTGATAGCCTTGCGGCAACTGCCGGATGAAGTGATCGGCATCAGCCATGCGAGCGGCCTCCATCACTTCCTCATCGGTCGCGTCCAGTCGCCCGTAACGGATGTTCTCCATCACGGTGTTTGAAAACAGGAAGGTGTCTTGCAACACCAGCCCGAGCTTGCGCCGCAAGTCCGCTTTGCGCACCTGGCGGATATCCTTGTCGTCAATCATGATGCTGCCGCTATTGATCTCATAAAAGCGCGTCAGCAGGTTGATGATGGTGGTCTTGCCGGCGCCGGTGGGACCGACCAGCGCGATGATCTCACCGGACCTGGCCTGCAGGGACATGTCCTTGATGATCGGTGTGCCTGGCCGATACGCGAACTGCACGTGTTCGAAGCACACATCGCCACGGATGGTCGCCAGGGCGTAAGGGTCCGGCACGTCCGGCGCCTCGGGCGGTGTGTCGAAGATTTCGAACACACGCTCAGCCCCTGCCAGGGCGCCCTGGATGGTGTTGTACAGGTTGGCCAGTTGGCGAAGGGGGT
>JAMDDR010000519.1 GCA_023488685.1 Chloroflexota bacterium
TCCTATGTCGAACAGTTCGTGGGCCCCCCTGAGCCCGGCGATCTCCCAACGGCGCACTTGGCTCACCGTCGGTCTCGTGGCGGCCCTGAGCCTCCTCATGATCCTCTCCAGCGCCGTGGTGGTGGGTGTCTCCGTGCCTGTGTCGGGAGCCCCCGCCCCCGGACCGGTTGCCGGCGCCGTGGTGTCGCCCGCGGGACAGATAAAACCGTGCGACAATCGTAGGCTTGTGCCAGCCGCAAACGGCGTTTAATCAGATGCAGAGAGGTGAGATCGATAGGAGGGTATCAAGATGGCAGACAAACAGGTTCAGTTGTTCAAGCGGGTGCTCAAGAAGTTGACAGCGTTACGCAAGACGTTGCCCAAGAGCGAACGAGATATTCTGGATGCGATCGTGCTCAGGAACTCCGCAGAGGTGGCGGCACATGGCATGGTGACGGACGCTGCCGCCAACACCGCGGTGTTTGGCAGGACTGCCGCGCCAGAGGTGGCGGCACATGGCATGGTGACGGACGCCGCCGCCAACACCGCGGTGTTTGGCAGGACTGCCGCGCCAGAGGTGGCGGCACATGGCATGGTGACGGACGCCGTCACCCATGACGTGGCATTCGGGACGGCCTTGCAAGCGGCCGGCGCAATCTATCTTGACGCCGACGGCGCTTACACAGCCACCGTAAAGTGATCCCGTTTCCCCAGTCTGGGAACATCCGTGTAAGCGCGCCCGTGCTCCTGTCAGCCCGCACGGGCATGCCAGTCGACGTGGTGGGATGAAGGCCGATGACTGATCCACATGACGGCAACCTGGCGGAACAACTCCGGCGCCTGCTGCTCGCGGTTGAGGCAAGCGGGCGCGCCGTCCTGCCCGGTTCGAACCTCGAGTTATTACAATCGATCGTGGAGGCCGCCGCGCGCATCTTCGGCGCGGCGGCCGCGTCCATCGCCCTGGTCGACGAGCAAGCACAGGAACTCGAGTTCAAGGTCTCTTACGGTGCCGGGAGCGACGAGGTCGTTGGCATGCGCATCCCTCTGGATACCGGCATCGCGGGGTACGTGGCGATGACCGGCCAGCCGATCGCGATCTCCGATGTGCAGCAGGACGCGCGTTTCAACCGCGCGTTTGCCGGCAGCACGGGCTACGTTCCCCGCTCGATCCTGGCGACGCCACTCGTTTACAGGGAACGCGTGCTCGGCGTCATGGAGGTGCTCGACAAGATCAGCGCCTCGTCGTTCGGCCTACAAGACATGGAGCTGCTCGGCATGTTCGCCCGTCAGGCCGCGATCGCCATCGACCAGTCGCAGCAGGTCGCGTCGCTCACCCAACTTCTGGTGCAGGGTCTGCGGCGTCTGGCGGTATCCGATACGGGCGCGGTGCCGGACGAGTTGCTTGCCGTCCTTGAACACAGCGGCGATGCAGCATCGCCGGACGACGTGCGCACGCGTGACCTGCTGGCCCTGGCCGATCGGTTCAATGCCATTAGTGAGTTGGGCGAAGCCGAGCGGCTCGCCTGCCTGCAAATCCTGGCGGTGTTCGGCGATTACGCGCGGGCGAGGCGGGACCTACCCGTGTGACGCCGCGCGCGTCAAATATAAAGAGATGGCAGATGCACCCGCGCGCCCAGCATGGTCCTCGCAGTTCACGATGGGTGAGTTGCGCGAGCTTGTCGCCTACGGGCCCCTCGGCCGGCTCACGCCCGAATGGGCCTGGGGCGACAGCACCGGGCGGGGTGTGCACGTGGCCATCGTGGATAGCGGCATCGAGCACGATCACCCCGCGTTGGAAAGCAGCGTACGCGGTGGCGTGATCGTGGACTACGACGGCCGCACCAAGGCCAAGGTGCGCATCTCCACAGACGACACCCCGCGCGACCTGTTCGGACACGGTACCGCGTGCGCCGGTATCATCCATTCGATCGCGCCGCAGGCCGAGCTGTACAGCGTGCGCGTGCTGGGCAAGGACGCGACGGGTCGGGCGCTGCAGTTCGCCGGGGGCCTGCGTTGGGCGATCGAGAACGGCATGCAGGTCATTAACCTGAGCCTGAGCACCTCGCGCGAAGAGTACTACGCGCTGTTCCACGAGTTGGCCGACGACGCGTACTTCAAGAACGTGGTTCTGGTGTCTGCCGTAAACAATATTCCGGTGCCCAGTTACCCTTCTCTGTACGCCGCAGTGGTCTCCGTGGCCGCCCACGCGGGCCACGATCCGTTCATGTACTACTACAACCCCGCGCCGCCGGTGGAGTTCGGCGCGCCGGGGATCGACGTGCGCGTGGCGTGGGTCAACAAGCAATACAGCGTCAACACGGGCAACAGCTTCGCCGCGCCGCATATCGCCGGCATCGTGGCCCGCATCCGCGCCAAGCACCCTGAGCTTACACCGTTCCAGATCAAGACAGTGCTGGTGGCGTGTGCCGCCAACACGCGTCGCGCCGAGTAAGGTAAAAGCGGGACGTTCGTCTCCTCCATCCGCCTGTGGCACGCGCGATGGATACCAGCCGCATGTCTGTCAGTGTAAACAGGTTACAGGATCGTTTGGCCATTAAGAGAGTTTCAGGAACGCGTATCTGTCTGACAATGAGAACACTATGGGATGGAGAGAATAATGAAACGCCCATCGGTCGTGCGGCACATCATCGAGATTAGCGACGGCCCATCTGATCCGGGCGCGATGCTGATGCGCCAGGCCATCTATCGCGGCGGAAACCAGTTCGGCGACGGCGACACCACGACGGCTGTGTTGGCCCAACCGATGGCTCAGAACGCGCTGTGCGCGCAAGTGATCTACGTGAGCAGCGAGGCGGACCTGATCAAGGTAGCGAAGGCACTCTGCTTTGACGAGCAGATGACCGATCTGCTTGCCAAGATCTTTAGCATCGTCGGCCGGACGGGTTTATAGTTGCGGTCTTCCGGCTGATCGTGGTTGAACACCCAGTCAATAGCCAGTTCCTTGTTCTTGGCCGTGGACATCGTGCTTGCCAGTCTGCAGGGTGATACGATTGTGACCAGTATTGGAGCGGCAGTTTCTAGGCAGTGATGTACTGGCAGTGTGTGATGATATGGGGATTGTGGGGGGATGTGGATATTGTGAACGCCGTGAAGCAGGTGATGTTGCGCAAGCCAGCAAGTGCCGCTCGGTAACATGGCGGTTAGGGCAGGTTAGGACTGGTTAGGGCTAATGTCGTGGCGGGTGATGCAGGTATGGATGGAGTAAGGTTGATCAAACAGGAATCTGCCGCAAGCGAACGGGTGTTTTTCACGCCAGAACAGTTCGTGCAAGAGCAAAGTCGCAGGATTGAGTCGCCGCGTGGCAGGCTGTTAGTTGCGAGTTGTCGTTCGGGGGCTGGTATAGCGGCGGAGATCGTCGGGCACTACAAAGCGCTGCTGGAGCAGGCCGGTAGTGAAAGCGACGTGGCATACCTGGAGAGCGTGGATTTCCAGTTCTCCGACCGGGAAACCTGCGTGCGCTTGGGCCTGGACGTGAGCGGTGACGATGTTTTCCTGTGCCAGTCGCTGTTTGACCCCACTTCGGATCGCAGTGTAGATCAGAACTACATGGCCTTCTTCATCGCGGCGAGGGCGTTGCGCGAATGGGGCGCCAATCACATCACTGCCGTGTTGCCCTACCTGGCCTACGCACGGCAAGACAAACCGACCCGCTTCAAGCGGGAACCGACGACGGTCAAACTGCTGGCGGACTTCAGTGCACAGACGGGCGTCGACCGGGTGGTGACATGGCACCCGCATTCCAGGCAGGTGCAAGGCTTCTATGGCAATCTGCCCGTGACCGTGCTGGACCCGTTGTGGCTGTTCGTGGAGGAGTTTCAGCGATTCGGCGGCCGGGATGATGTCATCGCCGTGGCGCCTGACACGGGCGCTACGAAGCTCTTGACGCATTTTGGCCGCACCCTGAATCTGGTCGTCGCGGTGGCATCCAAACAGCGCCCGCATCCTGAGGAAGCCGTCGTGACGGAGATGATGGGCGATTTCAGGGGGAAGCGCGTTGCCATCATCCTCGACGACATGATGAGCAGTGGCGGGACGGTGGCCGCACTCATCGAGAAGCTGGTCAACGAGAAAGGCATTGAGGAAGTGTACCTGGGAGTATCACACAACCTGTGTATGGAGCGCGCTCGGCAGCATCTGTTGGAACTGCATGCGGGTTATCATCTGAAAGAGGTCATGGTTACGAACAGTATTCCACAAACGGATGCGTTCAAGATGCTGCCCTTCATCTCGGTGCGAGACCTGTCAGAACCCTTGAGCAGAGTGATTAACCGGATCCACTACAACCGCCCTGTTAGCGACCTTTTTTACGAAGCGCTTCCAAATGTGGCGAGCGATGATGAGGAGATAAGCTGAGTCGAATTCATTTTAGGCGAATGGTGGCAGGAAATATGCTGTCAATTTCACACACCCTTATGGCACAGATGCACGTTCATCTTGAATCCGGCTATCCGCATGAAGCATGTGGCATTCTCATCGGCGATGTGACTGATGGTGGCGCCTCCACCCACTCGCCCGCCAAGGTTGTCAGGGATGTGGTCATGGTGCCTAATGTATGGGACGTGAAATCCGAGCGCGAGAGCCTGCACAACCGTTATCTGATCTCGCCGGAGGATGTGGCGCGCGCCGATCGCGAGGCCGGCAGGCGTGGGTGGGATATTGTCGGCTTCTTTCATTCGCACCCCGATCATCCCTCGCAACCGTCGGAGACGGATCGCGAGTTTGCATGGCCGGTGGTGTCGTTCGTGATCGTGTCTGTGCGGCAGGGACTTGCCGTCACGACACAATCGTGGGTGCTGCGCGATGACCGCTCGAAGTTTGACGAAGAGGCGATTGTCGCCGAATGAGGTTACACCATATGCTCTATAAAGGCGTTACAATTAGCTGATGTGAGGTATGGCATGACATCCTCAACAACAGTAGTTGTCTCCAATGTAACGTTGACACTCGATCAATTGATTGACGCGGTGCGTCAACTGGATGAGCCGGGTCTGAACCAGGTTGCTCAGGCTTTACTTGAGGTCGACTCAAATATAAAGCTCGCAGAACTCATTCGCCGATTGGCAGAGCGTGAACCTGCCGGCGATGTGAGTGATGAGGCCATTCGTGCCGAGATCGTTGCGGTGCGCCAATCCAGAGCACAACGCCATCATGCTGAGAGTCGTCATTGATACAAACTTGTGGGTGCGGGCACTACTGGGTGGCCGGGTGACGCTACCGGTGTTGCAAGCCTGGCAACAAGGTAAGTTTGAGATCGCCATTAGCGAAGAGTTGCTATCGGAACTGGACGAAGTATGGCAGCGCCCTCGTCTACGTGAGCGGATTATTGATCGAGATGCCAGGGAACTGCTGCAACAACTGCGCCAGCGCGGCGTTCTCGTGGAACTGGTGACGATACCACCACAATGCCGCGACCCTCGAGATAATCCTGTGCTAGCCACGGCCATTGATGGACACGCCCAGGCAATTGTCAGCGGTGATGCCGACCTGCGTGCTGATGACGACCTACGCCGTGCGATGGCCGAGCATCGTGTTCAGATCTGGGGAGTTGAGATGTTGCTGCAGAGGATCACCTCACCCCAAGGCCAGTCAATGCATTGACGAACAAGTTGCATGCCTGCCATTAATGAGCATAAGGCCATGCGTCTCTGATTTTTGTCCTTGTATTGTGTCAGCAAAATCGGGTATCCTAATCCCGGTTATTAAGTGAAGCAGTGAAGCTGTGTATTGTTTATGGAGGACTGAGAGTAGGCCAACATGAGTGTCATCATTCGTATCCCCACACCGCTGCGACCCTACGTGGGCGGCAGCAGGGAAGTGAGTGGCGAGGCGGGCAATGTCGAGAATGTCCTGGCGGCGTTGGTGCAGCAGCATCCCGACCTCAAGCATCATCTGTTTAACGACCAGGGTAAGCTGCGCTCGTTCGTGAATGTGTACCTGGGTGACGAGGACGTGCGCTACCTGAAAGGGGTCGAGACGCCGGTGCCGGATGGGGCCACCATCAGCATTGTGCCCAGTGTGGCAGGCGGGAGCGCTCTCTCCAATGCCGAGATCCGGCGCTACTCACGCCACCTCATCATGCCTGAAGTGGGCATGAGTGGCCAGAAGAAGTTAAAGGCAGCCAGCGTGTTGCTGGTGGGCGCAGGCGGGCTTGGATCGCCGGCCGCCATGTATCTGGCGGCGGCGGGAGTGGGGCGCATCGGTCTGGTCGATTTCGACGTGGTGGATGAGTCCAATCTGCAGCGCCAGATCATGCACGGCGTGAGCACGTTGGGCAAACCCAAGCTGGACAGCGCCAAAGCCCGTATCCAGGACATCAATCCTTATGTGCAGGTGGACACCTATGCGGAGCCGTTGACCAGCGAGAATGCCCTGCGCATCTTCGCCGATTACGATGTGATCGCAGATGGCACCGATAACTTCCCGACCCGCTATCTGGTGAACGATGCCTGCGTACTGCTGGGCAAACCCAACGTATACGGCAGCATCTTTCGGTTCGAGGGGCAGGCTTCGGTGTTCTGGGCCGAGCGCGGACCGTGCTACCGCTGCCTGTATCCTGAGCCACCCCCGCCGGGCCTGGTGCCGTCGTGCGCAGAGGGAGGCGTGCTAGGTGTGTTGCCGGGCGTGATTGGCGTGATCCAGGCTACAGAGGCCGTGAAGCTGATCATTGGGCAGGGCGAGCCGCTCATCGGACGGCTGCTCCTGTACGATGCGCTCGATATGAAGTTCCGCGAGTTGAAGTTGCGCAAGGATCCGCACTGTCCGATCTGTGGCGAACATCCGACCATTCACCAGTTGATCGACTACGAGGCGTTTTGTGGCGTGCCGGCCGGCGCCGAGTTGCAGCCGCAAGACGAAATCCCTGTCACCGAATTGCGTGACCGCATGAGCCAGGGGCTTCACAGAGCCGTGCTGCTTGACGTGCGCGAGCCGCACGAATGGGAGATCGTGCACCTGCCTGGCGCAAAGCTCATTCCACGCGGTGAACTGCCGAACCATCTGAACGAGCTGAGCCAGACCGATGAGATCCTGGTGTACTGCCGTAGTGGCGTGCGCAGCGCCCAGGCCGTGCAGTTCCTGCGGGAGATGGGTTTTAAGAAGGCCAAGAACGTCAGGGGTGGCATTCTCGCCTGGGCCAGGGAAGTCGATCCGGCGTCGCCGGTGTATTGACCGAAAGGTGTATTGATCGAAAGAATGGGCCAAAACCGGGGATCTGGCAGATCCCCGGTTTTTTGTTGGTTGTCGAATGGTCATAAAATGGTCTTTAGACCATCTTTAGGTGGGCCATAGGTGTGCAACCTGCACGGGCTGCTATACGTAGAAACAGATGGGTGCGGTCTTTGGAAGACTCACTTGCAGGAGATACATCATGATTAACTTCAGTCGTGCGATTCAACATCCATTCGAGGACAAGGATTGGATGGTGAAAATGCTCATTGGCGCAGGAGTCAGCCTGGTGCCGATTCTAAACTTCGCGATGAACGGTTACGCGTTGGACGTGCTGCGTACAACGTCGCCCGGCCAGGACATGCCGCTGCCCTCGTGGAACGACCTGGGGCGGCAGTTCGTCGATGGATTGAAACTGTTCGTCGTTCAACTCATTTATTCCATCCCCATCCTGGTGCTGGTCTTTGGGTTGATGATTCTTGGCGTGGGGTTCGGCATCACGTCCGACAGCATGGACCGTAACGCGACGCGCACGCTCGGTTCGGCGCTCGGTGTCGTCTCGTTGGGGGTCGCATGCCTGTCGATGCTGTATGGGCTTGTCATCGCGTTCCTGACACCGGCCATGTACATCCAGGTGGCGCGCACAGGTGATATTGGCGCGGCCTTTAACTTCAACGAGATCAACGCGCTCATCCGCCGCAACAGTGGGGATTACTGGCTGGCCGTGCTCGTGCCGGTGGCGATCGGCGTGGTGCTGGCCGTGCCGCTAGGGGTGATTGGCGCCATTCCCTTCGTCGGCTGGTGTCTCGTCGTGCTGATCGTCCCAGTCGCGGTGCTGTTGTCGCCGTACGTAAACATCGTGTTCGGCCACATTTATGGCCAGCTCATCCGTGCGTGAGAGAATCCTGGCACAGGATCCATCCTCAAGTGACCGGCACTGCCACCGTGCCGGTCACTTGAAGTACTCATTTGTGTTGAAAATATACCCCACGCCATGCTAAACTAAGCGTGTGGCACAAGCACTCTACCGCAAGTGGCGGCCGCAGACGTTTGACAACGTGGTCGGCCAGGACCATATTACGACAACGCTCAAAAACCAGATTGCGACGAATCGCATTGGCCACGCATACCTGTTCGTCGGGTCGCGTGGTTGCGGCAAGACGACGACCGCGCGTATCCTGGCCAAAGAGATCAACACTGTGGGGATAGACCCCGCATCTCCACGCGCCGTGCAAATCGCCGAAGCGATCAGCGAAGGCCGTTCGCTCGATCTGATCGAGATCGACGCAGCCTCTCACACGGGTGTGGATGACATCCGCGAGATCCGCGATAAGGCGGCCTTCCAGCCCAACGAGCTACGCTACAAGGTCTACATCATTGACGAAGTCCACATGCTGTCAATCTCGGCCTTTAACGCGTTGCTGAAAACGCTGGAGGAGCCGCCGCCGCATGTGGTGTTCATCCTGGCGACGACTGACCCGCAGAAGATTCCCGCCACAGTGTTGTCGCGCTGCCAGCGTTTCAACTTCAAACGCGTGCCGGTGAAGCAAATCGTGCAACGCCTGCGTGTGTTGTGCGCCGGCGAGGGTATCGAAGCCGACGATCACGCGCTGATGCTGATCGCGCGGCACGCCACCGGCTCGCTACGCGATGCGATCAGTTTGCTCGACCAATTGGCCTCATCAAACTCGCTGCGTATCACCGCCGACGACGTACGCGAGGCACTCGGCGCTACCGACACGGCCACCATTCGCACTTTGATGGATGGGTTGGTGGCACGTGACGCGGCCGCCGGCCTGGACGCGATCCAGGCGGCCATCGACCAGGGCGCAGACGCGCGCCAACTGGCGCGCCAGATGGTGGATTATCTGCGCTCGGTCGTGCAGGTGAAGGTCAGCCTGAAGGCCAGCCAGAAAGATGCGGCACTGCCAGCGACAGTGCCGGGCGAACTGAGTGAGGCGGAGAAGCTTGACCTTGCCAATTACGCGGGCAAGATCAGCACCGCCATCTTGTTGCGCGGCATCCGGTCGTTTAGCAATGCCATTAACGAGATGCGCGGCAGTGTCGACGCTCAATTGCTGTTGGAAATGGCCGATCTGGAATGCGTACTGGTGGAGGAAAGTGTCGATCTCCGGGATTCAAAATCGGAGACCAGGGAACAGCGGGCAGAAGCCAGAAGCCAGGTGCCAGAAGTAAGAAGTGCCAGGGCCGAACCCGAACTGGTGAGCCAGCCCGTGAGCCAGAGCGTAAGCCAATCACCGGCCTCGGCTTTCCACGCGCCAGGGTCCAGCCCCGGCATCGAGACGTTACGCACGCTGTGGAAGCAGTTGATTACGGACGTGAACAGCACGAACAAGCCTACCGCCGCGTTGTTGCGTTCGTGTCACCCTCACGCCATCGATGGCGACATTGTGCGCATCAAGGCGGACCACGACCTGGCGTGTAAGCGCCTGGACGATCCCAAGCATAAAGAGATAGTGACCACCGTGCTGAACCGTTTGCTTAATGGTAGATTTACGGTGCAGGTGTTTGTCGGGCAGCCGGAGCAAGAGCCTGATCCTAACGACGACCCGCTTGTCAAGGCGGCGAAGAAGCTGGGCGGCCAGATTAGAGATTAGGATTAGGATTGGGAATTGGGATTAGAGATTAGAGTGAGGAGAATCATGGCAAAAGGACGACGTAGTGACTTTGTGCCGAGGGGGGCGCAACCACAACCCTCTCAAAACAATATGATGCAGAAGATCCAGCAAATGCAAGACGAAATGCGCAAGACGCAGGAAGAGCTGGAAACTGAAACCGTCAATGTGACCGCGGCCGGCGGTGCGGTGACCCTTGTCATTACCGGCCACCAACGCGTGCAGAGTATCAAGATCGATCCCAGCCTGGTCGACCCCAACGACGTGGCGATGCTCGAAGATACGCTCGTCGCCGCGGTCAACGAGGCGATCCTGGCGTCGCAAGAGCATGCGGCCAAGCGCCTCGAGGCGGTGACCGGCGGTATTTCGATCCCTGGTTTGATGTAGTAGTTTGATGTAGTGTTCGTGTGAATCAAATGCCCCAGTTTAATAAAACACTTCCGCCATCCGTTTCGCGTCTGATCGATGCCTTCGCCCAACTGCCGGGAATTGGGCCGAAATCTGCCTCGCGCCTGGCTTACTACCTGTTGCGTGCGCCGGCCGAAGAGTCGATGGCATTGGCGGAAGCCTTGCGCGACCTCAAGGCGCGTACGCGCCTGTGTTCGGTGTGTATGAACATAACCGAGAGCGACCCCTGCGAGGTGTGTACTGACCCCGGTCGCGATCATGGCCTGATCTGCGTGGTCGAGGAACCGCTGGATGTCACGGCAGTCGAGCGTTCGCGCAGTTACAACGGCGTGTATCACGCCTTGCACGGGGGCACCTCGCCGATCA